>NZ_WTVK01000219.1 GCF_012910805.1 Aromatoleum evansii | reverse complement strand
GAACAAGACGACGGGTACGGTCGACGAAGCTGTCTTTTGCGGTCTCAGTGCCGAATTCAAATCCCGCTACATCGAGCACTACGCCACGCTCGATCCATACTCGCCACTCCTGGATGCACGCTGGATCATGCTCTCCAAATGTCTTCCACAGCCCGTTTTGCGGAAAAGCGAGTGGTACAATGAGTTTGTGCTGAGCTGCGGTGTTCGGGACATCCTCGGAACGCGGCTCGCGGACACGGCAGGTCATTCCGTCATTCTTGGCGTTCATCAACGGATCGGACGCCATTTTTCTCAAGATGTCGAGCCACTGATCGCTACGATCACGGGACCCCTCAGGTATGCGGCGCGCTGCCATCTCGATCGCCGGAACGGAGGACAGCAAATTGGCGATCCGCAAACGACCCCCGCAGAAGGTGGTCGCTTCTTTTTTCATATTGATAACGGCGTGAACTA
>NZ_WTVK01000218.1 GCF_012910805.1 Aromatoleum evansii | reverse complement strand
GTCCAGGATCTGTGCTTCTTCCTCGAGAAGCTCGGCGTGACGATCGAGGGCATCGGCACGACGACGCTCAAGATCACCGGCGTCGCCGAGATCAACGAGGACGTCGAGTACTTCCCGAGCGAGGACCCGATCGAGGCGATGAGCCTCATCGCAGCCGCCATCGTCACGAAGTCCGAGATCACGATCAAGCGCGTGCCGATCGAGTTCATGGAGATCGAACTGGCCATCCTCGAGGAGATGGGCTTCCAGTACGAGATGAGCGACGAGTACACCTCGGACAACGGCTTCACGCGCCTCGTCGACATCACGACGAAGCCGGGCCCGCTCAAGGCGCCGACGGACAAGATCCACCCGCTGCCCTTCCCCGGCCTCAACATCGACAACCTGCCGTTCTTCGCCGTCATCGCTGCGTGCGCCGAGGGCAAGACGCTCATCCACGACTGGGTGTACGAG
>NZ_WTVK01000217.1 GCF_012910805.1 Aromatoleum evansii | reverse complement strand
GTAGTAGGAGGAATAAAAACGTGAAAAAAAGTATCATCGTTAGTCTTTTTAGCTTCATTGTTGGCAGTATGTTTGGGGTTGTATTGTTCTCTTCATTTCAAAAAAATGAAGATATATCAGAGGAGAAATCAATAACCGAATCCAGTTCTTTGCCAGAATTTGATATTCCTCAAACAACGCAATCAGAAACAGAAACTACAACTGAATCAGTTGAACCGACCGACCGAACTACGACTAATCAAAAGGAAGTTGAAGCAATTTCAGCAACCTGCTCTTCTTTTGTTTCTATCTTTTTTTCAAATGATTCAGACCAGTCCTATCAAGAGAAAGAACAGCTTTTAGGAGACTTGATTTCAGAAACGGGAAAGAAAAAATTGTTAAGGAACTATAGTTATCAAAAGGGAACTGATACGGCAGTAACAAAGGTAGGGCGAGCAACAAATTATGTGAAATT
>NZ_WTVK01000216.1 GCF_012910805.1 Aromatoleum evansii | reverse complement strand
GCTCGGCGTCATCGAACCGCAATCGACCGGCATCGGCGGCGACTGCTTTGCGCTGATCCAGCCGAAGGGCGAGGGCAAGATCACGGCCTACAATGGCAGCGGCCGGGCGCCGATGGCGGCGACCGCCGACTGGTACCTCGAACGCAAGATCCATTCGGTGCCGCTGACCTCGGCGCATGCCGTCAGCATTCCCGGCTCGATCGACGCCTGGGATGTGATCCTGAGGGATCACGGCAGGTTCGGCTTCGACCGGCTGCTGCAGCCCGCGATCAAGGCCGCCGAAGAAGGCTATGTCGTCGCTCCGCGCATCGCGTTCGACTGGAAGAACGGCTTCGAGAAGCTGAAGAACGGCACCAACACCGAGCGCTATCTGCTGCCGCACGGCAAGCCGGCGGTGGCCGGCGACGTGATCCGCCAGCCCGAGCTCGGCAAGACGCTGCGCGCGATCGCGCAG
>NZ_WTVK01000215.1 GCF_012910805.1 Aromatoleum evansii | reverse complement strand
CCCCCGAGTTACTGCATGGCTCGGGGGTCCGTTGCTGTCCGCAAATAGTCCGCAGAACGTCTGAGAACGGCCCGATCTGGGCAGTAGTCGCCAGTAGGCAGGGTGGGCAGATTTGCCCGGAATGGCTGGGCAAACAGCGGTTGGCAGCACTCGCCAGAAACGGGCCGAAATGGCGCCGCCACAACCCGGCTTATAGGCCGACTCATCCCCCGAACATCGCGGGCGCCAGCCCGCAACAGCAGGCGGGAAGGCGCCATCCGGCAGGAGTGGCGCCTTCCTGCCTGTCGCGATCGTGGGGCCGTCAGTGCGTCGCCGCGCTGCTGCACATGTTGAGCAGCAGCGTGAGCACGATCGAGGCGATGACCGAGAACAGGATCATGCCGAGACACCCGGGCAGGCCCCCGACGGGACGGATCTGGACGCGAGGACGTTCGTTCATGGCCTGAAAAGTACAC
>NZ_WTVK01000214.1 GCF_012910805.1 Aromatoleum evansii | reverse complement strand
GTCGACGCCCGCTGTGTGCAGCAGCTCGGCGACGGCGCGCGTCGTCTTCTTCGCACGGTCCTCGTAGGCGCCGGCGCAGCCGACCCAGAACAGCCACTCGACCTCGTCGGCGGATTCGACGTCGGAGCCGATGACCTTGACGTCGAACGGCAGGCCCTTGGCCCACTCGAGGCGAGCCCGCGCCGACATGCCCCACGGGTTCGACTTGTTCTCGAGGTTCTTGAACAGGCCCGCGAGTTCGGTCGGGAACGCGGACTCGATGAGCGTCTGGTAGCGACGCATGTCGACGATGTGGTCGACGTGCTCGATGTCGACGGGGCACTGCTCGACACAGGCGCCACACGTCGTGCACGACCACAGGACGTCCTCGTCGATGATGGCACCGGCCGCGTCACCGTTCGCGGTGGTGCCGGCCGGGTTGTACGCCGTCAGCGGGTTCGCGATGTCGTAGCCGGT
>NZ_WTVK01000213.1 GCF_012910805.1 Aromatoleum evansii | reverse complement strand
CAAATCGACGTTGCTAAACTCACAACATTGTAAGATCATTGTCAATCAGATAAGCAAGCTCGGCGACAAAAATGGCTGAAACCCCTAACGCACGACCAAGCGAGACACGCGTCCAGCGCCTGCAGAGGCTGCGCCGCGCCGTCGAATCGAGTGGTGCGCTGCACTTGAAGGACGCCGCCGAACTGCTCAAGGTCTCCGAAATGACGGTGCGACGTGACCTTGCCGGCGCGGAGGCTGCCCTCGCTTTGCTCGGCGGCTACGTCGTCAACGCGGCATCGCCGACCGGGATCAAGTACACGTTCGAGCAGGAGATCGACCAGCACACCCAGGACAAGCGTCTCGCCTGCCGGGCCGCGGCCGCCTCGATCAAGGAAGGCGATACGATCTTCATCGATTGCGGCACCACGATGCAGTCGCTGGCGGACTGCCTGCCCGAGGATCTGCCGCTCTCGGTGAT
>NZ_WTVK01000212.1 GCF_012910805.1 Aromatoleum evansii | reverse complement strand
GCACAAGCCTTGGGGCCGCTGAGCGGGAAAATGGCGAGCAGTCCGTCGCCGATGAATTTCAGGATTTCTCCGCCATGCCGCGCGATCGGCTCCGACATCGCGTCGAAATAGTCGTTCAAGAGATCGATGACGTCGTCGCGCGGCCAGGAGTCCGAGATCCGGGTGAAATCCCGCAAGTCGCAGATCATGATCGCGGCGCGCACCGTGGTCCCGCTGCCGCGCCGCGTCGCACCGGCCAGGATCATCTCGCCGGCATGGGTGCCGACATAGGTCTCGAGCAGCGTCCGCGCCAGGCGGTTCTTCATCCGGATCTCGCTGACCAGCGCCAGCACTGGCAGTACCTTCTTCAGGCTGGCGACGTGGGCGTCATCGAAGCCCCCCGCGCGGTCGGTTGCGAACGTCACGACATGCCGCTTGCCGAGCGTATGCAGCAGCGGCCATGCCACATAGTCGGTCAG
>NZ_WTVK01000211.1 GCF_012910805.1 Aromatoleum evansii | reverse complement strand
CGCTGAAGCAGCGCATCCGGGCCGACATGGTCTGGACCAGCCTGGTCCGCGGCCGTTTCAAGGAGAGCCTTCAGGTCGGAGAAAAGGATGTCGACACCGCGGTCAAGGGGACCGGCGAGGCCCCCGACGCCGAAGCTTTCGAATACAGGATGCAGCCGGTCGTGCTGATCGTGCCCCGCGGCTCGCCGCAATCCGAGTTCGAGGCTCGCCGCAAGGAAGCGGACTCCCTGCGCGAGCGCGTGACCAGTTGCGAGGAAGCCAACACCTTCTTCAAGTCGATGCGCAACGCAGCGATCCGCGAGATCGTCGTGAAGACGTCGGCGGACCTGCCGCAGTCGCTGCGCGACATCCTGGACAAGACCCCGGTCGGCCACCTTACCCCGCCCGAACTCACCAAGCAGGGCATCGAGATGGTCGCCCTTTGTGGTCGGAAGGCAACCACGGTGGACACGCCGAAGA
>NZ_WTVK01000210.1 GCF_012910805.1 Aromatoleum evansii | reverse complement strand
CCACGGCACCTGTACCATCCAGTCGATATAACCACGCACTACGGTCGCTTCTGCCGACATCGGAGACATCATTTTCAGCTTCTGCAACTCTGCTTCCGCTTTCTCTTTTGCCTCTTTCGGCATCTTCGCCGCGTCGATTTTGCGCTTCAGGGCTTCGTTTTCGTCCGGCGCGTCGTCCATTTCACCGAGTTCTTTCTGAATAGCTTTCATTTGCTCGTTCAGATAGTACTCACGCTGGGATTTCTCCATCTGCTTTTTAACGCGGTTGCGAATGCGTTTCTCAACCTGCAGCAGATCGATTTCCGATTCCATGATTGCCATCAGATATTCCAGACGTTCGTTAACGTCGGACATCTCCAGAACAGACTGTTTGTCAGCCAGTTTCAGCGGCATATGTGCAGCAATGGTATCCGCCAGACGCGCCGGATCGTCGATGCTATTCAGCGACGTCAGCACTTCTG
>NZ_WTVK01000020.1 GCF_012910805.1 Aromatoleum evansii | reverse complement strand
TCCCAACCCAGCGCTCCTTCCCCCCGCACCACCCGCTGCGCCCGGTCGCGCCGGTGCGCGGCGACGAAGCTCGCGATCGCCCACACCAGGAAGCAGCCGAACAGCAGCAGGTCGGCGAGCGCGCCGTTGGCGAGCAGGTGCGCGAGCGCCCACAACTGCACGCCGATCACCATAGGGTGGCCGAGCTTCGCCCGCAGTCGCGTGCCGGGCACGTAAGCGGCGGCCATCAGGATGAAGGCGGGCAGCGTCAGCACCGCGGCCAGGTGCCGCGTCCACGGCGCCGGCGCCCACAGCACGAGCGGGTCGAGCCGCGCCGCGCCGTAGCCCCACACGATCAGGCCGAGGCCGATCGCGGAGGCGAGCGAGTAGGCCAGCTTCCATTTCGCCAGGCCGTAGTGGGCGATGTACTGGGCACGGTTGTCCTCGGCGAAGATGCGCGCCGAATGGGTGCTGAAGAACAGCAGCAGTCCGAGGATCAGGGCGATCATGCGGGGTTCTCCGGGCGGGTTGTAAGGGGCGCGTCGGCGCCGGGCGCCGCGGCCGCAGGCGGCGCCGCTTCGCAGACGACCGCGTCGCCGATGCGCAGCACGCCGCCAATAAGAACGCGCGCGGCGACGCCGCCGTGGCCGCGCATCGCGTTGTAGCCCCCGGGGCCGAGCGCCTCCTCCATGCGCGAGCAGGGCTCGCAGACGCCGGTGAGCTCGAGCACGACCTCGGCGCCGATGCGCAGCACCAGCGGCTGATCGCGGAACAGCGTGCGCGCGGCGAGCAGGTTGAGGCCGGAGACCACCAGGTTGCGCCGCAGCAGCGCCGGATCGACCTCGTCGCTGCCCGCCAGCGCCGCGACCGCCGCCAGATGCTCGGCCTGGATCAGGCTCAGTTGGCGCTTGCCGCCGCCGCGGCCGGAGGCGGCGCGGTGGTCCCCGGCGAGTCCGCGGCCGGCCAGCGCGCGCGCCTCGCTCACCGGCTGCGCCGCGGCCCGTCGCGCCGGGCGCAACAGGATCGCCTCCAGCCGGCCGGCGTGGGCGAAGCGGCGTGTCAGCGTGCGCAGGTCAACAGGCTCGGCGGCGGAACGGGCAGGCGGCATGGCGGTCAGTGCGGATGAAAGGCGGCGGATGCATCATCCTACCGCGCCTGCCGTCCCCTGCCCCAGCGCACGCCGCTCGGGCGAGTCATCAATGATCGTCGTCCTCCCAGCACGAGCACCGCGTCGTGCTGCTCATCATAGCTATAGAGCGCCAAATAACCTGTTCGGCCGCGCGAGATCACGAGTTCGCGCAGGCCATGGGTCATCCACCGGCCGATATGCGGATGGCGGGACAATGTGGCCAAGCATCGAGGATCAGGTCCCAGATCCAGCCCGGAGTCATGAAGAAAATCCGCAAGCTGCTCCAGGTCGTTGGCGGCGTCTGGTGCCAACTGGCCGACCCGACTATCCGCACGTATCGCGGCCGGCCGCCAACATTCCGCTGATCCGGCGCAACCTCTGCCCCCTCTCCTTCATCGACGTGCCGCAGCGGGCCTATGTCGATGCGATGCTCGGCGTGTATGAACTCAATGACGTCGCCCTGCTGCGCGATGTCTTCGTCTGGGCCTATGAACGCTCCTGCCAACAATACGTCGCCGTGCAGCAGCAGCTCGTCCCGCCTGACACCTTCCGCCTGCGCTACCGCACAATGAGCTGGCCGAAACCGTCGCCGCTACCGTGCGCGGTGGGCAGTACGCCGACGACGCCATCCGCTCCGACTTGCCCGTCACGGTCGCAGAGGATGATCAGAGGCGTTTTGTTGCGCTGACGCAGGCCGAGTTCAAGGCGATTCACCCCGGCAATGCGATCCGCTTCGGGTTGAGACCGCTGGAGTTTTCAATATGGCTGGAGACAGATGCTGGACGTGCTTGAGGGGGTCACGAGCGAAGGGCAGGCCATGCTGTCGATCT
Source organism: Aromatoleum evansii (assembly GCF_012910805.1). Lineage (GTDB taxonomy): Bacteria > Pseudomonadota > Gammaproteobacteria > Burkholderiales > Rhodocyclaceae > Aromatoleum > Aromatoleum evansii. The sequence goes on along the minus strand of NZ_WTVK01000020.1, from coordinate 89,886 downwards.
GCTGCCGTTCCTCGCCCCCTTGACCATCGGCAAGTCATGCCGATGCAATATGAGCACTGGAGGGTATTGAGAAAAACGGCCGAGTTTTGAAAAAACGGCACCCCGAAGGGTGCCGTAATTCCTTGATTTTATGGGGCGACATACCGGGATCGAACCGGTGACACCTGGAGCCACAACTCAGTTGTCACTTCTAAGTGACTGTTTTTATTGGTCGTATACACCACGCGCCCGTTGCAGATGCATGGTGTCGGCAGCATGGAGCTCCATGAAGTCACGCAAATCTCACGCACACGTTTTGCCGGAAATCTCGGCACTCCAGTCCGTGTTGCGGGGACGATAAGCCGATCAAGACCGCCGTGTCATGCACCGACGGGAACGCAACCTCACCAGTCTGGAACAAGAATGCGGCGCCCAATTGAAGGGAGCACTGGATATGAACGAGCCCTCCGACGCGATCCGACATAAACTCCGAACAGGGCTCCGCGGCATCAAGGGTCATGATGCCCGCACCGGCCAATGCGGCAATTTCTCGGCCAATGCCGGCCTTGGCCCTCTGGCCGATCTGGGACAGCAATACGGCGGTCAACTGTCGTTCGGCCCTGCATGGCCGCGAACGGCCGCTTCACACGCCGGCGAGCGCGAACTTTCGACCCCTATGTGCACAATCGAACTATGCGCAGTGCCGACAAGGTCGCCTGCTGAACATCACGTGCTTGCTCGACTGCGGAACCGCGGGGCGCCGGATCTGTGCATAGTTTCGCCAGAGCCGAAAGGTCGATTTGCTCCTTCGGGCGTACGGGGCGTGCTCGACCCACCGGCTTCACCACTGTCTGACGTGATGATCCGTCTCTATCGGTCGCCCGCAGTCATTGCTTGAGTCCGATGCCGCAGTGAAACTATGCGCAGTTGCGCGCCCCCATGGGCGCGTCGGCGCTCGATGACGGGGCACAACTGCGCATAGCCGGCATGTGCACATAGGGGTCGCTATGAAAATCTTTCCATAGCGACCCTGACCTGCCTGATGATGTTTGCAAGGTCGAAGTCCGCTTTCTGATATCCAAGCCGCAAGTCGTTTCTTCCGCCTGACCGCATTGTCCTCGCCTGACGCGGCCATTGAGGGTTCGCTGCATGAACTGCAGCTGCCCTTAGCGTTGCCGCCTGAAAGTGAAATCGGGGTTGTTTAGCTTTCACAGCGAGTGGATTACCTCCCCCCTTTTCAACGAGCTCGGAAGAATTACGGTCACTCTTCCCGGCAACTTTTCGTTGATTTGCACTAGTCTGCCGTGTGAGCTTTACTCACATAAGTGGAATTTTATATCGATTGCTGGTCCAGCCCTGGCTGCTTAGGATTGGCTCGACGGTTCCGGCATGAAAGTCACAGGCTCTTCGGTTCGGGACCACTCCTTCGGATGACTAGAACAGGATGGACCAGGCTGATGCCGAACGAAAATCAACGTGCGGAGTTCCGCGCGCGCTACTGGGTCGAAAGCCCCGATCCCCTGCAGAAGGTCGCTGACGTGATCGCCGGCGAACAATCGAGCGGGACATTCCTTGCCCTCGCCAGCGAAAGCGAAGATCTGAAGCGCCGGTCGCGCGCCAGGGTCGTCCGCATCGACCCGCTGCCGCCGGGGCACGAACCTTCGCTGCATAGCGCTTACGTCGCGCGCCATAGAGATGCGGAGGTCTATCACCGCGGCGAGATCGAGATCGCTTTCCCGATCGACAACGTCGGCCACAACCTGACATCGCTGATGGCCACCGTGGCGGGCAATCTGTTCGAACTGGGAGAGGTGACTGGCCTCAGGCTCCTCGACCTCGACCTGCCCGCCGACTACCTGAGCGGCTTTCCCGGCCCCCAGTTCGGAGTCAAGGGCACGCGCGCGCTGACGCAGATTCATGATCGGCCGCTGATCGGCACGATCATCAAGCCGAGCATCGGCCTGACTCCGGCGCAGACGGCTGAACTCGTGGACTCGCTCTGTTCGGCAGGCATCGATTTCATCAAGGACGATGAACTGATCGCCGACCCCCCGTATGCGCCGTTCGGCGAGCGGCTACGCGCCGTCATGCCGGTGCTGCAGCGGCACGCCGATCGTCTCGGCCGCATGCCAATGTATGCGATCAACATTTCCGGCAGTGTCGAGGAGATGCGGCGGCGTCACGACGAGGTGGTCAGCGCTGGCGGCACTTGCGTGATGGTTAGCGTCAATTGGGTCGGGTTGTCCGCCGTCGAGGACTTGCGCCGGCATGCGCAGGTGCCAATCCACGGTCACCGCAATGGCTGGGGGGCGCTGACGCGCTGCCCGCAGCTCGGGATGGATTTCGCCGCCTACCAGAAGATCTGGCGCCTGGCGGGCGTCGATCAGCTTCACGTCAATGGCCTGCGCAGCAAGTTCTGGGAACCCGATGCATCAGTTATCGCTTCCGCCAAGGCTTGCATGGCGCCGCTTGGTGGACAGTCGCCGATCGTCCCGGTCTTCTCGTCCGGGCAGTGGGGAGGGCAGGCGCCGGACCTGTATCGGCAGCTGAAGTCGGTCGATCTGATGCACTTGGCCGGCGGCGGGATCATCGGCCACCCCGACGGCGTCGCGGCCGGGGTCGCCAGCATGTGTGAAGCTTGGGAGGCGGCGGTCGCCGGTGTCGACCTGGCCGAGTACGCCGAGTCGCGGCCGGCGCTGAAACGCGCGCTCGAGCAATTCTCCGGACGTTAATGCGATGGCTGCAACACTCCCCCCCGGCACCCTAAGGCTCGCCTTCTATGGCGACGATTTCACCGGCTCGACCGATGCGCTTGAAGTCCTGGCCTTTAGCGGTCTGCGCTGCGCGCTATTCCTGTCGGTGCCCACACCGGATCAAATGGAGGCGCTCGGCGACTTCGATGCCATCGGCGTGGCCGGCAGCAGCCGGGCGATGACCCCGGCCGAAATGGACGATGAACTGCCTGGCGTGCTGCGCGGCCTCGCTGCCCTGCCGACGTGCTTTGTCCACTACAAGGTCTGCTCGACCTTTGACAGCGCTCCGACCGTCGGCAGCATCGGCCGGGTCATCGAACTGTCTCAGGCAAGCTTTGCGCAGCCGCTGGTGCCGATCGTCGCAGGCACGCCGGCGCTCGGTCGCTACTGTCTCTTCGGCCATCTGTTCGCGCGCTCGGGCACCGACGGTCAAGTCTACCGGATCGACCGCCACCCGATCATGAGTGTGCATCCGGTCACGCCGATGCAGGAGTCGGACCTCGCACGCCACCTGCAGCAGCAGGCGGCACTGGAGATCGGCAATGTGCCGCTCACCTGGCTTGATGCTGCTCCGACCGAACTCGCCGAGCGCATCGCGTCGATGGCCGCGTCGTACCAGGGCATAGTCTTCGATGGACTGACCGAGGCGCATCTGACAGCGACCGGCGCCTGCCTGCAGCAAATGGCGTCGGAGCGAGACGCGCCCCTGTTCATCGTCGGCTCCTCGGGTGTCGAGTACGCACTGACGCAATTTTGGCGGCAGCAGGGCCTTGCGCCCGCGGCGGACCGTTACGACCGCTTCGAGGCGGTCGATCAAGTGCTGGTCGTCTCCGGTAGTGCCTCAAAGCTTAGTGCAACGCAAATCCAGACGGCGATCGATGCCGGCTTCCGCGAGGTCGCCATCGATGTCGAGGCACTGACCATCGGCCCGGAAACGGGTGCCGCCGAGAAGCAGCTGGTACGCGATGTCGTCGCTGCGCTGGCCGACGGCGCGAGCGTCGTGATGCACACCGCCCGCGGACCGGACGACGCCCGGGTGGCGCGACTGATCCAGACTCTGCGCGCCCACGGCTGCACCGCGGAAGAGGCGAGGCATCAGAGCGGACGAATGGTCGCCGAACAACTCGCCAGGGTGGTCAATGACATCGTCCGCAGCCACCCGCTGCGCCGCCTGGTGCTCTCGGGCGGTGATACCTCGAGCCGCATCACCCAGGTCCTCGCGCCCGATGCGCTCGAGATTCGCGCCCGTCTGGCGCCTGGCGCGCCGCTGTGCACTGTGCTGTCGTCTGCGCCTCACCTGCGCGGCCTTGAACTGGCGCTGAAAGGCGGACAGATGGGTAGTGCCGATTACTTCGTCCGCGCGCTGCGCGGCAGCACGCCGATGGCCTGATCCACGGCGACATCCAACGTTTTCACTTGAAAGGAATCGAGACCATGCAGCAATCCACTACAGAAAAGCGCGTCGCGGTCGTCACCGGCGGTGCCATGGGCATCGGCGCCGAGGTCTGCCAGCGTCTGTCCGCAGCGGGAATGATCGTCATCGTCGCGGATCGCGATGAGGCTGCCGCTCAGGCAACCGCCGCCGACCTGCGCGCGAAAGGCGGCACGGCCGAGGCGCAGACAATTGATGTCAGCGATCCCGATTCGGTGGCCGGTGCGTTTGCCGATATCGATCGGCGTCACGGGCGCTGCGACGTACTGGTGAACTCGGCCGGCATCGCCAAGGTCTTTCCGTTCCTCGATTTCCCGCTGGATAACTTCGCCGCGACGATGGCGGTCAACGTCACCGGTGCCTTCTTGTGCTGCCAGCAGGCGGCACGACTGATGGCACGACGCAAGTGGGGGCGAATCGTCAACATCGCCTCCGTGGCCGGCATGCGTGCGGTCGGTACCGGACGTACCGCCTATGGCACATCGAAGGGCGCGGTGATCGCGCTGACACGGCAGATGGCGGTCGAACTCGCCGAGCACGGAGTAACCGCTAACGCCGTCGCTCCCGGACCGGTGGACACGCCGATGACGCGAGCGCTGCATACAGACCAGTTCCGCCGCGAATACTCGAACGCAATCCCCATGAACCGCTATGGGACGACCGGAGAAATCGCGGCGGCAGTGATGTACCTGGTGTCGGAAGAAGCCGGTTACGTGACCGGCGTCACCCTGCCGGTCGATGGAGGCTTCCTGGCCTCCGGCGCCAGGGGCATTTGACTTTTTTACGCAAATCCAAGGAGGAGACACATGAACAAGCGCAACTTCATTGCCAGCATTTCGCTCGCACTGGCATCGGCCTTTATTGTCACACCCGCTGCGGCACAAGACATCAAGGCCAGGATGGGACACGTCTTTGCCGCCAACAGCACGATGGACCAAGCGGCGCAGGAGTTCGCCAAGCTGGTCGGCGAACGCACCAATGGCAAGATCAGCATTACTGTCTTCCCGGCCAACCAGCTTGGCGGAGAGCAGGCGCAGGCACGCGAACTGTCGCGCGGCTCGCTCGAACTTGCACTGCTCAACCCCGGCTCGCTCGCCGGACTGAACCCGCTGCTCGACATCCATTATCTGCCTTACATCGCCAACGACTTCAAGACGGCCGACGCAATCTTCTACAACCCCAAAGGGGTGCTGCAGACAACGCTGCGTGAGACGCTCGGCAAGCTGAACATCGAGACCCTCGGCTTCTTTGAACTGGAGTTCCGCGCTGTAACCAACTCCGATCGGCCGGTAGAAAATCCGACCGACCTGAAGGGCTTAAAGCTGCGCGTGCCCGGCTCGGCCGCGATCAAGACGTTCTTCGAGGATGCAGGCACGCAGGTCGTGGTGATGCCGTTCTCGGAGTTGTTCACCGCGCTGCAACAGAAGACCGTGGACGGCCAGGACAACGGCGCCAGCATCACCTACGAGTCGCGCCTCTTCGAGACGCAGAAGTACATGACGCTGACCAACCACGTCTATGCGATGGGTGCCGTGGCGTCGAGCTCACGCTTCTGGTCGAAGCTGTCCGCTGCCGAGAAGCAGATCCTGACCGACACGGCCGCCGAGGTCACCAAGAAGCAGATACAGAAGAACCGCGAGCTGAACGCTCAGTTTTTGCAGAAGATTCAGGATGGCGGCATCAAGCTGATCCGCCCGTCGGCGCAGTCGATGGCCGCGTTCGAGAAGGTGGGGCAGCACGTGTGGGATAAGCTCGCCTCGACCTACGGCGCCGAGCGCATCGCCACCCTTCGCCAAGAGGCCGCCGCCGCGCGGAAGCAGTGATGGAAGCCGCCATGTCAGCACTCCAACGCGCAAGTAGCCTGTTCCTGTCCGTCGAACGACAGGTCTTTCGGGCGGAGAAGTGGGTTTGCATCACTTCGCTTGTCGCCATGCTGCTGGCGGTCAGCGTCAGCGTCGTGGTGCGCTATTTCAATCTGGCCGTTCCCGATGTAGGGGAAATCGCCATATTCGCGATGGCGCCGCTGACCTTCGTCGGCGCGGCGATGTGCACCTACACCGGGTCGCACATTGCCGTTGACATCATCCACCACGTCAATAACCGCCAGGTGCGCCGGCTTGGCCGGATAGTCGTCGCCCTGGCGATGATCGTCTTCGGCGCCGTGTACTTCCACACGTCACTGGAGTTCTTCCAAGCTGCGCTCAGCTCTGGCGAACGCGGCCTCGACCTCGGCACACCCGTCGCCATTCCGGCCTTCTTCTTTCCGCTCGGCATGGTTCTGGTGCTGCTGCATGCGGTCGCGGAACTGCTCCGTGCCGCCAACGATGAACCGCCAGTTCTCGAGGAGCTCTCATGATTCTCGGTACCTCTCTCATTCTGATCTTGTTGTGCGGCGTACCGGTTGGCATCGCCTTCACCCTGCTGGTCATCGCCAACGCCGAGCGCTGGAACGTCGACTGGTCGGTGCTACCCTCGATTACCTATGACACCGTCACCGTCTTCCCGTTGCTCGCGATCCCGCTGTTCTTGCTCGGCGGCCAGTTGATGAGCCATGGCGGCCTGATTCGCCAGCTCACTGCCGTGTGCGACGTGTTGATTGGCCGTTTTCGAGCGCATCTTGGCCACGTGATGGTGCTGTCGAGCGCGCTGATGGGAGCCATCACCGGCTCGTCGGTGGCTACGGTGGCGGCGATTGGCAGCACGGTCGGCAAGGAAATGATCGATCGCGGCTACTCGCCTGGCTACACCGCCGCGCTCAATGCCTCGGCCGGCCTCCTCGGCGTGCTGATCCCACCGTCGATTCCGCTGATCCTTTACGGCTCGATTGTCGGCGTCTCGATCACGCAGCTGTTCCTGGCCTCGCTGATGCCAGGCATTGTCATGATTGTCGCGTTCATGATCGTGCATGCGTCGCTGGCAAGCCGCGTGCTCCCTGACGGCAAGGAGAGGTCTGCCGCAGCCGTCGGCTCCAAGGAGGCGTCCGTTCCCGCGATCGTCGCGCGGCGTTCGAGCGTCTTCTTCAAGGCGCTGCCGGCGCTGATGCTGCCGGTACTGGTCCTCGGAGGCATCTATTCCGGCATTTTCACGCCAACCGAGGCAGCTGCCGTCGCAGCGCTCTACGCTCTGCTGGTTACGGTCGTGAACCGTGTAGTCGGACCACGCGACCTGGAGAAGATTTTTCTGAGTGCGGCGCTATCGGCCGCGGCGATCCTGGTCATCATCGGCTTCACCAGCATCTTCAACCGTGCCATGGTGCTCGAACAGGTGCCACAGTCGATCGCTGCATGGGCAATCACGGTGACCGACAGCCCGCTCGTGTTTCTGCTGGTCGTGAACGTCATCCTGCTCGTTGTCGGCATGTTCATGGAGACCAACGCAGCGACGCTGCTGATGGGACCTCTGCTGGCACCGACTGCAGCGAAGTACGGCATCGACCCAATTCACTTCGCGATCATTCTGGTGACAAACATCGAGCTCGGCCTGCTGACGCCGCCGCTGGCTGCCAATCTCTACGTCGCCGCGCGGACCAACCGGGTGCCGATCATTGAGCTGCTCCGGCACCTTGGGTGGTTCTTGCTGGCCTGCCTCGTGTTGATGGCGTTGATAACCTACGTTCCGCAGCTGTCGCTCTGGTATCGACTGTTCTGACCGTTACTGCCGCGGCGGGAAGCCGCGACAGCATCTCCCCCGTAACCCCTTGGCCGCCGAAGCGGCGTTAGAGCGACCATGCCAGGTAAAAACACCAAGATCCTCGCAACAGTCGGCCCCGCGAGCGCCGACAACAACACTTTGCGCGCCCTCGTCGAGGCTGGGGCGGATGCCTTCCGCCTCAACTTCAGCCACGGCAGCCACGACGACCACCGCGCCGTTTGCCAGCGGATCCGGGCCCTGGAGGAAAGCCTCGGCCGCCCGATAGGCGTATTGATCGACCTGCAGGGGCCGAAGCTGCGGCTTGGCACTTTTGCCGAGGGCGGCGTTACGCTGGCACGCGGTGACCGCATCCGCTTCGACCTCGATCCCACCCCGGGTGATGCCACCCGGGTCTCTATCCCCCACCCGGAGATCATCGCCGCAGTCGGCCCCGGTCACGTGCTGCTGATCGATGACGGGAAGATGCGGCTGAAGGTCGTCGCCAAGGACGAAGGGGTCCTGTACATGGAGGCGCAGACCGATGGCCGCCTCTCCGACCGCAAGGGAGTCAATGTGCCGGACGTGGCGCTACCGTTGTCGGCGCTGACCGCCAAGGACAGGCGCGACCTTGCCTTCGGTCTTGAGCTCGACATCGATTGGGTGGCGCTGTCCTTCGTGCAGCGCGCGGCGGATCTCGTGGAGGCCCGTGAGTTGATTGGTGACCGTGCGCTCCTGATGGCCAAGATCGAGAAACCGTCCGCGCTTCAGGACCTGGACGCGATCATCGAATTAGCCGACGGCATCATGGTGGCGCGCGGCGACCTCGGCGTGGAGCTGCCGCCGGAGGATGTACCGGGCCTGCAGAAGCGAATCGTGCGTTTGTGCCGACGTGCCGGCAAGCCCGTGGTGGTGGCCACTCAGATGCTCGAGTCGATGATCTCGGCGCCGACACCGACCCGCGCGGAGGCCTCCGACGTCGCCACAGCGGTGTTCGACGGCGCCGATGCGGTGATGCTGTCGGCTGAAACGGCCTCCGGCCGCTACCCGGCCGAAGCGCTGGCAATGATGAGCCGCATCATCGCCAGCACCGAGGCCGATCCGCTGCAACGCCAACTGATGGAAGCCGTCGCGGCCGACCCCAGGGAAACCTCGACCGACGCCATAGGCACCGCGATCCGAGCCGTCGCCGCAACGCTGCCGCTGTCGGCCACGGTCGCCTTTACCGCCTCAGGTGCCACTGCGCTGCGCATCGCGCACCAGCGGCCGCGCTCGCCGATTCTCGGACTTACGCCGTCTCAGGCGGTGGCACGCCGACTGTGTCTGGTGTGGGGAGTGCGCTCGCGGCGCTCGCCGGATGCCTGTGCGGTCGAGGAGATCGTTAGCGTCGCCCTCGAACACTGCCGCAACGAAGGGCTGACCGTGCCCGGCCAGGCGGTCGTCGTTACCGCCGGGGTGCCCTTCGGCACCCCGGGCAGCACCAACCTCCTGCGGCTCGCCTGGCCCGCCGGTTCGGGCGCCTGATGCCCCGCCCGACACCCGAGAAACATAAGGGAGAACACCATGAGCTCGGGCAAGGTCATCGGGCGGGTGCTGATCCGCACGATGGTCGCCGCGAAGCAGGCCCAGGCATCGAAGAAGCATCATGCTCGGCAACAAGTCGAACTTCGTAAATTCACGCTTCGCCCTGTAACCGCGAAGTCGTTACGTTCTTACGGGGCCGGTATCACCGCTCTCCAGACCGATACTGGCCCCTTTTTCCTGCCGTCCAACTGCGAATACGCCCCGCTACGACCATGACCGCCATCACCTCGATCGAAGCCCTCGAAATCCTCGACTCCCGCGGCAACCCGACCTTGCAGGCCACCGTCCGCCTCGACTCCGGCCATGCCGGCACCGCCGCCGTCCCCTCCGGCGCCTCCACCGGTGCGCGTGAAGCGCTCGAACTGCGCGACGGCGGCGCCACCCGCTTCGGCGGCAAGGGCGTCACCAAGGCCCTCGCCAACGTCGAAGGCCCCATCGCCGCCGCGCTGAAAGGCCGCGATGCGCGCGACCAGGGCGCCATCGACGCGCTGCTGTGCGAACTCGACGGCAGTCCAGATAAGTCGCGCCTCGGCGCCAACGCGCTGCTGGCCGTGTCGCTCGCGACCGCCCACGCCGCCGCCAACACGCAGGGCATCCCGCTCTACCGCCACCTCGGCGACGCCGCGCGCGGCTTCACGCTGCCGGTGCCGCTGATGAACGTGATGAACGGCGGCGCTCACGCGAACAACAGTCTCGACATCCAGGAATGCATGATCGTGCCGCACGGCTTCGATCGCTTCGGCGACGCGCTGCGCGCCGGCGTCGGCGTCTTCCATGCGCTGAAGAATCTCCTCGACAAGAAGGGCTACCCGACCTCGGTCGGCGACGAGGGCGGCTTCGCCCCCAACGTCAGCGGCACCCGCGAAGCGCTGGACCTGATCCTCGAAGCGATCGCGCGCGCCGGCTACACGCCCGGCACGCAGATCGCGCTCGCACTCGACTGCGCCGCGTCCGAGTTCCACCATGACGGTGAATATCGCCTCGAAGGCGAAGGCCAGCGCTTCTCGTGCGCCGAGTTCTGCGGCTACCTCGCGGACCTCGTCGGCGACTACCCTATCGTCAGCGTCGAGGACGGCATGGCCGAAGACGACTGGGCCGGCTGGGGCGTGCTCACCGACCGCCTCGGCCGCCGCGTGCAGCTCGTCGGCGACGACCTCTTCGTCACCAACACCGAGATTCTCGCCAAGGGCATCGAGAAGGGCATCGCCAACGCCATCCTGATCAAGCCCAACCAGATCGGCACGCTCAGCGAGACGCTCGCGGCGATGGAGATGGCGCGCCGCGCCGGCTACGCATCAATGGCCTCGCACCGCTCGGGCGAAACGAGCGATACGACCATCGCCGACCTCGCGGTCGCTACCGCCTGCGGCCAGATCAAGACCGGCTCGGCGAGCCGCTCGGACCGCGTCGAGAAGTACAACCGCCTGCTCGCGATCGAACGCGAACTGGGCGCCGACGCGCGCTTCGCGGGCACCAAGGCCTTCGCGTCACGCTGAACGCCGCGACCTAACGATTGCTCTCCAACCGGCATCGCATTAACGCTCACTCCCTGGCGGTGGTGCCGGTCCTTTATATTCCCCTCGGCCAGCCCGCGCGGCGGGCCGTTCGCTTTCCGGAGCCTTGCCGTGAACGCTGCCCTCCCCGCTGATCTGAACCCCGACAAGGACCAGGCCCTGCGCGACGACATCCGCCTGCTCGGGCGGCTGCTCGGCGACACGGTGCGCGCCCGCGAAGGCGAAGCGGTGTTCGAGCTCATCGAACGCATCCGCCGCGACTCGATCCGCTTCCGCCGCGACGCCGACCACGGCGCGCGCGACGAACTGGAGGCCGCGCTCGACCGCCTCTCGCGCGAAGACACGCTGCACGTCGTGCGCGCCTTCAGCTACTTCTCCCACCTCGCGAACCTCGCCGAGGACCAGCACCACATCCGCCGCTCGCGCGCGCACCTGATCGCCGGTTCCGAGCCGCGCGAAGGCAGCCTCGCGCTGGCGATGAGCCGCGCCTTCGACGCAGGCCTCGACGCCACCGCCCTGTCCGATTTCTTCACCAGCGCGCAGATCGTGCCGGTCCTCACCGCCCACCCCACCGAAGTCCAGAGGAAGAGCATCCTCAACTGCCAGACCGCGATCGCGCGCCTGCTCGACCAGCGCGACCGCATGACGCTCACACCGGAAGAGCGCCGCGAGAACCACGACGCGCTGCGCCGCGGCGTGCTGACGCTGTGGCAGACACGCATGCTGCGCCCGGCCAAGCTGTCGGTCGTCGACGAGGTCAACAACGGCCTCGGCTACCACGACACCACCTTCCTGCGCGAAGTCCCGCGCCTGCATGCCGCCGTCGAGGACGCACTGGCCGAACGCGACCACACGCTCGCCGGACGCGAGTTTCCATCCTTCTTGCAGGTCGGCAGCTGGATCGGCGGCGACCGCGACGGCAACCCCTACGTGACCGCCGACATGCTGGACAAGGCGCTGCGCATGCAGTGCGAACGCGTGCTCGAGCACTACCTCGCCGAACTCGGGATCCTCGCCTCGCAACTCTCGCTGGCCGCGCTTCTCGTGCCTGTGTCCGACGCGCTGACTGCGCTCGCGGACGCCTCGCCGGACCGCTCGCCCCATCGCAGCGATGAGCCCTACCGCCGCGCCGTCGCAGGCATCCGTGCCCGCGTGCAGGCGACCCGCGAGTGCCTGTGCGGCGGCCCCGACACGACCGCCGCGGTCGAACCCTACGCAAGCCCCGCGGCGCTCGCCGCCGATCTCGACGTCGTGCATGACTCGCTCGTCGCCCACGGCTCGGCCGAACTCGCCCGTGGGCGGCTCCGCCACATCCGTCGTGCCGTGTCGGTGTTCGGCTTCCATCTCGCGCCGATCGATCTGCGCCAGAACGCCGAGGTGCATGAGCGCGTGGTGGCCGAACTGCTCGAAGTGGCTCATCCCGGCACGAACTACCTGCAACTGGGCGAGATGAAGCGCGTCGCGCTGTTGCTCGACGAACTCGCCACCGCGCGCCCGCTCAACTCGCCGCACTACGCCTACTCGGCCGAAACGGCGTCGGAGCTTACCATCTTCGCCATGACGCGCGAGGCGCACCGGCGCTACGGCCCGGCGTCGGTGCCCAACTGCATCATTTCCAAGGCCGACGGCGTCTCTGACCTGCTCGAAGTCGCGCTGCTCCTGAAGGAAGCGGGCCTCCTCGATCCGCGCACCGGCACCCTCGCGGTGAACGTCATTCCCCTCTTCGAGACCATCGCCGACCTGCAGGCGAGCGGCCCGGTGATGGACCGCCTGCTCTCGCTACCGACCTGGAAGCGCCTCCTCCCCTCGCGCGACCAGACGCAGGAAGTCATGCTCGGCTACTCCGACTCCAACAAGGACGGCGGCTTCCTCACCTCCGGCTGGGAGCTGTACAAGGCCGAGATCGCGCTGGTCGAGGTCTTCCGCCGCCACAGCGTGCGCCTGCGCCTCTTCCACGGCCGCGGCGGCTCGGTCGGGCGCGGCGGCGGGCCGAGCTACCAGGCCATCCTCGCGCAACCCGGCGGCGCGGTGCAGGGCCAGATCCGCCTCACCGAGCAGGGCGAGGTGATCGGCGCGAAATATGGCAACCCCGAAGTCGGCCGCCGCAACCTCGAGGTGCTGGTCGCCGCGACCCTCGAAGCCACGCTGCTCGCCGGCAAGGAACCGGCGCCGCGGGCGGAGTTCCTGGAAGCCATGGACGAACTCTCCGACTCGGCCTTCCGCGCTTACCGCGCGCTGGTCTATGAGACGGACGGCTTCGAGACCTATTTCCGTGAATCGACCATCGTCGACGAAATCGCCCAGCTCAACATCGGCTCGCGCCCCGCCGCGCGCAAGAAGAACTTCGCGATCGAGGACCTGCGCGCGATCCCCTGGGTCTTCAGCTGGTCGCAGTGCCGCCTGATGCTGCCCGGCTGGTTCGGCTTCGGCGCCGCCGTCGAGGCTTACGTCGGCCGCCACGGCGCCGCCGGACTCGAACGCCTGCGCGCGATTCACCGCGAGTGGCCCTTCTTCGCGACGCTGCTGTCCAACATGGACATGGTGCTCGCCAAGAGCGACATCGCCATCGCCAGCCGCTACGCCGGCCTCGTGAGCGATGTAGCCTTGCGCGAGGCGATCTTCCCGCGCATCCGCGCCGAGCACGAGGCGACCGTCGCCGCGCTGCTGAAGATCACCGGCCAACGCGAGCTGCTGGACGCCAACCCACTGCTCAAACGCTCGATCCGTAACCGCTTCCCCTACCTCGACCCGCTCAACCACGTGCAGGTCGAACTTCTGCGCCGCCACCGCGAAGGCGCCGACGACGAACGCATCCGCCGCGGCATCCACCTGTCGATCAACGGCATCGCCGCCGGCTTGAGGAACAGCGGATGAGCCGGCTCGCGGGGGGGGCATCCAACATGTCGCTCAAATGTATTGCGACCGTGTGTGCGAAGCACTAATGCACTGAAGAGTGCGTTGCGCTGATGCTCCACACTATCGGCTATGCGCCGCCTTCTTTCCGCAGCTTCACTGGCGATCGCGTTGCTGGGTTTCGACGGCTCGAGTTCACCTTGAGCGCGTCTTGCACACTCAGCGCTGGCGGCGCTGAGGTGCTCTCGTCATTCCCGCAGGTTTCCTTCAATTCCTCGCTCAACCACTGAGCGAGCGCCCGCGCATCTGGCCTGGAACTAGCGTGCGGCGCAAGCCACAGGACCAACTTGTATGGGCCTGGGGCGAAACCGAAGGGGGCAACGAGTTTTCCGGAACGCAGATCGTCCAGGACCAGCATGCGCGGCACAGCGGCTATGCCGAGGCCACAGATCACGGCCTGAATCATCAAATAGAAGTGATCATAGTAGTCACTCACGGACAGTTCAGGGCCTTGGTACCCAAAAGCCGAGGCCCAATCCTGCCACGCTTGCGGTCTCGTCTTCGGCGCCAGTCGTCGCGCTGCTGCCAGATCATCGAAGGAGCGCAGCCGCGCCGACCGCATGTACTCCGGTGAACATACGAGGCCAATATGCTCGACAGCCAGTTCGCGGACGACGACATCCGGCGGTGGCTCGATCACCGTATTGCGGATTGCGACCGCGATCTTGTCCCGTACCGCATCGAAGCGACCGAAGTTCATGTTGAACTGCAGTTCGACGTCCGGGTGCCGCTCGTGGAAGCGTGAGATCCTCGGCATCAGCCAATACATCATGATCGACGTCGAGCAAGACAGCGTCAGCGGGCCGGGCTTCAATTGCTCAATGCTGGCCTGGATCTGCGCGAACGCTGCCGCCAGGCCCTCGGCCAAGCGCGCACCCTCGACCGTCGGATCGGTGGAGTGCGGCCCCCGGATCAGCAACGTCACTCCAAGCAACTCCTCGAGAGCCCTTATATGGCGACTGACGGCGCCATGCGTCACCGATAGCTCTTCGGCCGCCGCCGTCATGCTACGCAACCGTGCCGCCGCCTCAAACGCGCGCAGGGCATTCAGTGACGGTCGGGGTGTCTGCATGGCCAGCCAGCCTGTATTCCAAGGGCATCACGTTCGAATTTCATCACGGATGAATCCTCCGCATCTCCATTTGATTATGGTTATCTTCGCCGAATGCGTTCCATCGCGGACTCGTTTCGGTCGTTCATCCCCCGCACCATCAGGCTACCAATCTCGGTCGTCGCGCCTCACTCACCAAGTGCCTGACCGAAAGCAGACGACAGGGGCCGAAGCTCACCCGCGCAAGGAATAGGCATCTGGAGATGGGCGCCAAAGCGTGAGAAGCATACCTTAGAAAAAACGCCCAGTTTCTGACCGGGTCCAGTCGTCTTCAGGCGCCTACCGGTCGCCTGTGTTGCGGGGGCCGGCGCGCCGATTCCTTCTAGGCTGCGACAGGCTCCGTTTGCATCCCGGAAACGGCTTCAGCCTGCCCAGCCCACGCCGCCGGCCTGATCTTGAACCAAATGGAATACATGGCCGGCAGGAACACCAGGGTCAGAACCGTCCCGGCGAAGGTGCCGCCGATCAAGGTATAGGCCAGCGTTCCCCAGAACACCGACTGGGTGAGCGGGATGAACGCCAGGATAGCGGCGAGCGCGGTCAGGATGACCGGGCGCGCGCGCTGCACGGTGGCCTCGACCACGGCATCGAAGGGCGCCAATCCGTCCTTCTCGTTGCCGCGAATCTGGCCGATCAGGATCAGCGTGTTGCGCATCAGGATCCCGGACAACGCAATCAGACCGACCAGCGCGTTGATGCCGAACGGCTGCTGGAACAACAGCAGGGTGGGCACGACCCCGATGACGCCCAGCGGCGCCGTGGCGAACACCATCGTCATCGCGGAGATCGAGCGGACCTGGAAGATGATGGTGATCAGGGTCAGCGCGATCATGATCGGGAAGATCGGCGCCAAGGCGCGGTTCGCCTTGCCCGATTCCTCGATGGAGCCGGCCATTTCGATCCGGTAACCGGCCGGCAGTTTGGCGATGATGGGCTGAAGCTCCTGGAATACGGCGGTGGATACATCCGGCGGCTGCAAGCCCTCGGCGATATCACCACGCACGGTGATGGTCGGCGTGCGATCGCGGCGGCGCAGGATCGGATCTTCCATGCGCACGTCCACTTTTCCGATCTGCGACAGCGGGATCCGCCGACCGGTGGCGCCAACCAGGGTGAAATCGGCGATCCGGCTCGGATCGAGCCGTGTGCTTCCGGCCGATCTGGCAGTGACCTGTACCGAACGGATGTCCTCGCGCATATCGGTGACCGGGATGCCGCTCAACAGGAACTGAAGCTGCTGCGCTACATCGGTGGACGTCAAGCCGATGCTCTGCAGGCGATCCTGGTCGAGCGAAAAATGCAGTGTGGGCACGCGCTCGCCCCAGTCGGTGTTGACCGTTCTCATCTGTGCGGAGGCCTGCATGATGCCACGCACCTCTCCCGCGATGTCACGCAGCTTGTCCGGGTCCGGCCCCATGACGCGGTAGGCCACGGGAAATGGCGAAGGGGGGCCGAACACGATCTGCGTCACGCGCACCCGCGCCTCGGGCGCCAAGCCGTCGGCCACTGCCTGGCGCAGCCGGAACTTGAGGGCTTCCCGTTCCTTGTCATTGCCCGCGAGCACCACGATCTTGGCGAACGACGGATCGGGCAATTCAGGTGACATCGCCAGGAAGAAGCGTGGAGCGCCCTGGCCGATGTAGGACGTCACGATCCTGGCCTCCTTCTGCTGCGCAAGCCAGGCTTCGACCTTCGCCGTCGCGGCACTGGTTTGCTCGATTGAGGTCCCATACGGCATCTGCACCTCGACAAGCACCTCGGGCCGGTCGGAGGTCGGGAAGAACTGCTTGTTGACCACGCCCATGCCCAGGATCGCGACGACGAAGGCGCCGATCACGCTCGCCGCGACCAGCCATTTGCGCCGGATCACCCAGCCCAGCAGGCGGCGGAAGCGCTGGTAGTTCGGCGTGGCGTAGATCGCTCCGAGTCCTCCTTCGTGTTTCTTAAAATTCGGCAGCAGTTTCACCCCCAGGTAGGGCGTGAACACGACGGCTACGATCCACGAGGCGATCAAGGCAATGCCGACGATCCAGAACATGTTGCCGGTGTACTCGCCGGCGGTGGACTTGGCGAAGCCGTTCGGCATGAAGCCGATCGCCGTCACCAGCGTTCCGGCCAGCATCGGTGCGGCAGTGTGGCTCCAGGCATAGGCCGCGGCGCGGATGCGGTCGTAGCCTTCCTCCATCTTCACCACCATCATCTCGATGGCGATGATCGCGTCGTCGACCAGCAGCCCGAGGGCCAGGATCAGCGAGCCCAGCGTGATGCGGTCGAAGTTCTTGCCGGTGGCCGCCATGATGATGAAGACCACGGCCAGGGTCAGGGGAACTGCCGCCGAAACCACGATGCCGGCGCGCCAGCCCATGCTGAGGAAGCCCACCAGCATCACCACGCCGAGCGCGACCAGGAACTTGACCATGAACTCGCCGACCGCCGAGTGGATATTGACCGACTGGTCCGTTACTTTGGACAGGCTCATGCCGAGCGGCATCTCGGCGTTGATCGCCGCCGCTTCCGCCTCCAGCGCCTGGCCGAGATCGAGGCCGTTCCAGCCCTCGCGCATGACCACGCCGAGCAGCAAGGTCGGTTCGCCGTTGTTGCGGATGAGGAAGGTGGCCGGATCCTCGTAGCCCCGCTTCACCTCGGCGATGTCGCCGAGCTTCAGGGTCCGGCCGCGCGCCGCGACCGGCGTATTGCGGATCGCTTCCAGATCGTCGATGGCACCGTCCAGGCGGATGAAGACCTGCGGACCCTTGGCTTCGATCGAACCGGCGGGCGTCATGACATTGCGCCCGTTCAGCGCAGCGAAGAGGTCGCGCGGGGAGATGCCCAGGGTCGCCAGGCGGTCATGGGAGAACTCGACGAAGATCCGTTCGGCCTGCTCGCCGATGATGTTCACCTTCTTGACGCCGGGCACGTGCAGCAGGCGCTGGCGCATGGTTTCGGCATCGCGCACCAGGTGCCGATGGGGCTCCCCCTTCGCTTTCACTGCGTAGAGCGCAAAGGTCACGTCAGCGTACTCGTCGTTCACCATCGGGCCGATGACGCCGCGCGGCAGCTTGAGCGCCTCGTCGCCGAGCTTCTTGCGCACCTGATAGAACTGCTCGGGGACCTCGGCAGGCGGCGTGCTGTCGAGCAGGTACACCGTGGTGAAAGCCAGCCCCGGTCGCGTGAAGGTCTCCGTCCGGTCATACCAGCGCAGTTCCTGCATGCGCTTTTCCAGGGGCTCGGCGACCAGTTCTTCCATCTCCTTGGCGGTCGCCCCGGGCCAGGCGCTGATCACGGTCATCTGCTTGATGGTAAAGGCGGGGTCCTCCGCCCGCCCCAAGGTCAGAAAGGCCACGACGCCGGCGACGAAGATCGCCAGCATCAGAAACAGGGTGACCGAGCGCTCGCGTACCGCGAGGGCGGAGAGGTTGAACGCATTCATTCCACTTCTCCACCGGCCGCAGCCACGCTTTGTGCGACGTCGCCGTCAGCCAGCCGTACCAGCTCGCCTTCGTGCAGTAGATGGGCTCCGAGCACGACGACACGATCGCCCGCCGCGAGGCCACTGGCGATCGCAGCGGATTCACCACTGAGGCCGGCCACCTGCACGGCGCGCCAGGTGACCTGGGGCCCCTGCCCTTGGCCCCCCTGCCCTTGGACCAGCCATACGCCGGGCCCCTTGCCCGGATCGAAGAGCGCACCGATCGGCACCTGGAGTGTCGGCGTGGAGCGGTCGCGTTGAATCTCGATGGACACGGTCGAGCCCAGCGGCGCGCCCGCCAGGCGCCCCTCCAGCACATAGCGCGCCTCGAAGGTGCGCGTCTGGGGGTTGGCGGCGTCCGACAATTGGCGCAGTTTCGCGGCGCCCGTGAGCCCACTGCCATACAAGGTCGCGCGCGCCGCCGATCCCACCGCCGGACGCAGGGTTTCGGGAAGTTCGATGACCGCTTCGCGGCGCCCGGCATGGGCCACCCGGACGACCACCTGCCCGGCGCCGACGACTTGGCCCGGCTCCGCCAGGGTCTCCACAACCACGCCGTCCGCATCGGCGAGCAGGACCGTGTAGCCGGTTTCGTTGCGCGCGACGTCGGCCTGGGCCTGGGCCGCTTTGAGCTCCGCCCGGGCCGACTCGGCGGCGGCCTTGATCTTGTCGTAGGCCGAGGCCGACACCGCGCCCCCCGCGACCAGATCTCGGTATCGCGCCTCATCGTCGGCGGTCTGGCGCGCGCGCGCCGTGGCGGCGGCAACGGCCTCGTCATGGGCGCGCGTGGCGAGCCGCAGATCGGTCGGGTCGATGCGCATCAGCGGCTGGCCGCGCCTGACGGCCTGCCCGGTATCGACCAGGCGCTCCAGGATCTTGCCGGGAACACGGAACCCCAGGTCGCTCTGCACCCGCGCGGCAACGATGCCGGTAAATGAACGCTCGGTCTGGACGGCGGCCTCCACCGCCCCCACCCGCACGAGGGGAGTCTGGGTCCGCGGATCGACTGAAGAGGTGGCGTCGCTGCATGCGGCCAGAGCCAAGGGCAACAGACCGACGACGGTAAGGAAGGGAAGACTACGGCGCTGAAGCATGGCGACCTCCGTGAAAACGAATGCCTCCATCCTCCGTCTAGTGACTACTTTTGTCAATAGTCACTATCAACATTATGCGACTCTCTACGGTGCCAGGCTGCGCAGCACCAGATTCGAAAGCTGCGCCGGGGCCTCCTCGGCAACATCGAGGTTGTACTGGAGCAGGAGCGGATTCACATACGGCTGCATGACCAGATCGATCGCATGCACCGTCTCGTCCAGCGGCGTCTTGCGCTCGAATTCGCCGCTCTCCCGCCCTTCGCGGATCACTTCCGTCAGGATCTCGCGGATGCGCTCGCAGTAGGCGCGGGCGGACGGCCACCCCTCGCCGGCCGAGTACGCGGCGATGTCGTACAGCTTGCGCTCGTTGAAGAAGAGACTCACGCCTGTCGACACCAAGGTCTTGAACATTCTGCGGAATTTTTCCGTCGGCGTGCTCGCGCCAGCCACCGCCTCTTCGACTGCCGCGACGATGGCGCTCAAGGTCTTGGCGCAGATCGCCTCGCCGATGGCCTGCTTGGAATCGAAGAACTTGTAGATATAGGCCTTGGAAAAACCGATCGCCTTGGCCAGATCGGAGACGGTGGTTTTCTCGTAACCGTAATGGCTGAAGTGCTCGCCGGCCGCCTCCACGATCTGGTCTCGAACGCTGTGGTCGGCAGGGCCCCGCGACTGGGGGGAGGAAGACTGGATTTCATTCATGGGAAAACAATACCTCGCATGCTCTATCTTTGCAACCAGTGACTCTTTTAGTTGACAGTCACAATAGAGTGACTAATATTGTGTTTAGTCACCACAACAGTTCAACTCCCCGAAGGACTCTCATGCTCGCCTACCCCCGCTCCCTCGCCCTTGTCCTGAGTATCGGCGCGTTGACGGGCTGCGCCGTCGGGCCCGACTACCGGCAGCCCGAGATCGCGCTGTCGTCCACCTTCCTCGGACAGGAAGGTATCGATCACCGGCAGGTTCAGGACAAGGCGGACCTTCGGGCCTGGTGGGCTGCCTTCAATGATCCCCTGCTGACGCACTTCGTCTCCCTGGCCCTCGATCAAAACCTGGACATCGCGCAAGCGGCGGCACGCGTCGCCCAGTCGCGCGCGTCGTTACGCTACGCCGATGCGGCACTGCTGCCGGCCGGCAACCTAAGTGTAAACGCTGCAAGAGCCTACCAGTCCGTCGAGACCCCGCTGGGGCAAGTGCTCGACGCCACACCGGGCTTCGACCGCAGCGGCAGCGCCTACGAGGCCAACGTCGGTGCGAGCTGGGAGATCGACGTGTTCGGCGGTCTGCGGCGCGGGCAGGAGGCGGCACGCGCCGCCTACGAGGCCTCCGAAGCCGGCGCGGTGGCGACACGGCTCGCCGTGGCCGCGCAGACGGCGGACGTGTACGTCTCGGTCCGGGGCCTGCAGGCGCGCATCGCGATCGCCAGACAGCAGGTGGAGACCCGCCGCCAGTTGCTCGCCATGGTCAGGCTCCAGTACGAGAAGGGGGTCGCGGCCGAGCTCCAGATGAACCAGGCCGAGGGTTCGCTCACCCAGGCCGAGGCGCAGATCCCCGTGCTGGAAGCCGGCCTCGATTCGGCGATGAACGCGCTGGACGTGCTGCTCGGGGTGCAGCCGGGAACCTACCGCACGGAGCTGGCCCCGGTGGTGCCGGTTCCGGTTGCCCCGGGTCTGGCCGAAACCGGCACCCCGGCCGAGATGATTCGGCGTAGGCCGGATCTCATCGTCGCCGAGCGGCAACTTGCTGCAGCCAATGCGCGCATCGGCGTGGCGGTCTCGGAGTACTACCCCAAGTTCTCGCTCGCCGCGCTGGTGGGCAGCGCCACCGCGATCGCGAGCGGCACCCTCTTCACCGGGGCCGCCAGCCAGGCCCAGGGTGTCCTCGGACTGCGCTGGCGCCTGTTCGACTTCGGCCGCGTCGACGCGCAGATCGCCGCCGCGCGCGGCCAGGAGGCCGAAGCCCTGGCGGCCTACCGCTTGGCCGTGTTGCGGGCGGCCGAGGATGTCGAGAACGCCTTCTCCGCCCTCGTCAAACGCGAGGCCCAGGTCGGCATTCTGACGCGGGGTGAATCGGCGCTCGTCCGTGCGCGCGAAAACTCGTTTGCCGCCTACCAGGGTGGCGTCGTCAGCCTGATCGAGGTGCTCGATGCCGACGGCAACCTGCTGCAGGCGCGCGACGCGAAGGCACAGGCGCAAACGGAGGTTGCGCGTGCCGCCATCGCCTCCTTCCGGGCCTTGGGGGGTGGATGGGATGCACCACATGCCAGCAGCGATCGCCTCTACAGCGACCTCTCCACCACCAAGCTCTCCACCAACGACCACAGGTAAATGAAATGGCCATGACAAACACTTCATGCGTGCTATCACGGGCGCATCAGCGTTGTCTCGGGCTGGGCGAACAAGCCCTCGTGATCCTCACCTGGGCGACGCCACGCCCGCCGCACCAGGCCATCTTGCCGCGCGCCATGAACGGATGACGCGCATTTCCCGGCCGATCGGTGCCAAACGCCAACGCTACCGCCCGCCGACTGCTGCCCCCCAACAGGAGACTCACCATGAAATCGATTCTGGCCTTGTCCGGCATCGCCCTCGTCATTTCCGCCCACACCGCGCTGGCCGATCCCGGTCGCACGCCGGACCCTCACGAACAGGCACGGCAGTTGATTCTGAGCGTGACGCAACATTCGGCAGCCATCCGCAGCACGACGGCAACCGCGACGCTGGCGCCGACGGATCCGCATGCGCTCGCGCGTCAGCTAATCCTCGCGTCGCCCGTGACGGGCGGCTCGTTCCGGCCCGCACTCGCGACGGGATCGCAGCCGACGATCGACCCGCACGAGCGCGCGCGCCGCTCGATCCTCGGAAGCTCGGGTGAGAGTCTGTGAGCCGTTCCACATCGTACGGCGAGCGACCGCAGCATCGCAGCCGCGATCGGCGTGTCTCGTGGCCGCCGTCGCCCGCCGAAGGACGCACACCTCAAGGAGTCGAACTCATGAAAGTACCCGTCGACGCGATGAATCCCGAAGAAACGCTTGGCCGCTGGCGGGCCGAGGAAGCGGCCGTGCGCGCCCGCCTCCAGGCACATCCCGGCGTGGCCTCACCCGCCCAGCTCGCCGGGCGCAGCGGATTACAGATATTCCAGGCGCTCCTGGCCGGCGAGATCCCGCCCCCGCCGATGGCTGCGACGCTCGACTTCACCCTGCTTCGCATCGAGCCCGGATTCGCGGTATTCCAGGGACAGCCTGGCTTCAGCCACTACAACCCGATGGGCACGGTGCACGGCGGCTGGTTCGCGACCCTGCTCGACAGTGCCATGGGATGCGCCGTGCATTCCACGCTGCCGGCGGGCAAGGTCTACACGACCCTGGAACTGAAGCTCAATCTCGTCCGCGCACTCACCGACGCGGTGCCGCTGGTACGCGCGGAAGGCCGGCTGGTCCACGGCGGCCGCCAGGTGGCGACTGCGGAAGGCCGGCTTGTCGGCCCGGACGGCAAGCTCTACGCCCACGCGAGCACCACTTGCCTTGTCTTGGACCAGGCCTTGCAATGACGACTACCAGCGCTTACGCATGTCCCCGGGGAGCTTTCTTGCGTGAAGCGATCGACATGGCAGCGGGCAACGACATCGGTTCGAACGTTTGCGGCACTCAACGCAGTCCGAAGCGACGAAGCCGCTTATGCAAGGTCGATCGCGACACCCCAGCACCGCGGCTGCCCGGGTGACGTTGCCGTCCACCGATGCCAGGATGCGGCGGATCGTCTCTATCTCGGCCACGTCCAAGGGTGTCTCGCCGACGGCCTCGATGAGCGCACCATCCAGACCGAGTTCGCGCCTCAACGCCTCGGGCAGATCGCCCAGCCCGATACGGGCCTTCTCGCCGGCGAGCACGGCGGAGGCACGTATGACGTTGCGCAGTTGCCGGATGTTGCCCGGCCAGGAATACGCCGCGAACAAACCGTACACCTCGTCGTCCAGCGTCACCGCATCGCCACCCTCGCTACACTCGCGCAGGAAGCGCTGGGTCAGGTCCGCGAGGTCCTGCCTCTCGCGCAGGGCCGGCAAACGCAGCGACAATCCGTCAATACGGTAGAACAGGTCACCACGGAACACGCCCTGCTCGACCGCCCCCGACAGATGGCGATGCGTGGCGCAGATCAACGCAAACTCCACCGATACCGGATGCAGCCCGCCCACGGGGGTGAACTGGCGCTCCTGCAGCACGCGAAGCAGCCGCGTCTGCAAGCTCAGCGGCATATCACCGATCTCGTCGAGGAACAGTGTGCCCCCGCGAGCCTGTGAGATCTTGCCCGGGCAGCCGCCACGGCGCCCACCTGTGAACGCGCCATCTACGTAGCCGAACAGTTCGGCCTCGATCAAACCTTCCGGGATAGCGGCGCAGTTGATCGCCACCAGCGGCTTTTCAGCACGGTTCGAGTTCATGTGGATGGCCTGCGCCATGACCTCCTTGCCGGTACCACTCTCGCCCTCCAGAATCAGTGGCACGCCCCGTTCCAGCGCCTTCACGCCGGTGCGCAGGATCGAGGCGATGCGTGGATCCTTGCCCACCGGCAGGCCGGCCTCCGCCTCAGCACGCAACGGCTGCTCGGCCCGCGCGATTACACGCGAGGTCGAGCGTACAGCGTGCCTTTCGAACCAACCGGCATGCAGCAGATATCCCCGGCGGTCGCGTATCGGCCGCACGGGCTTGCGCGAGCTCGCGTCGGACATCAGTCGTTGCCAGTCCGTGCGATCGAACAGCCGCTCGGCGTTGATCACGCCCCCCTCCTCTCCATCGAACCCCAGCAGTCGGCGCGCCGCCGCGTTGAGCAGACAGGTGCTGCGCGTCTCGTCGAGCGAAATCAACCCCTCATAGGCCGTGCCCGCGAGCCGCGGGTCATCGTTCAGATGAAGGACGACCCGGTCGGGCAGGCGCAACAGCAGGTCGTTCTCGATCTGACGCGCCGTCGTGCACAGGCGGTGCACCACCGACGAATCGATCGATACCCCCATCCCCGAGACGTCGACCACCCCGGCCAACTCCCCTTGCGGTCCATGGATCGGCACGGCCAGGCATACCAGCGGACTCAGCATGCGCAGGAAGTGTTCGCTACGTGTCACCAAGTGCATGCGTGGCTCCATCAACACGCACCCGACGGCGTTCGTTCCCAGGTCCGCCTCGCATACCGAACGCCCCGCCTGCAACGCCCATCGCAACAGCCTCGGCACGGCATCACGGTTGACCACACCGTGTACGATGCGGCCGTCGGCGCTGATGTGACATGGAAGCGCTGGACAAGGCGCAAAAGCTGCTCGGCCACACTAAGCATGAGATGACCGAGCACTATGTCCGCAAGCGTCGAGGCGAGAAAGTAAGCCCCGTAAAGTGAAAACGGCTCGCCATTTGCGAGCCGTTTTGTAGAACGATTGGCGATTTGTAGATTAGCTACTCTTCCCCAAGTCCTTGATTACTTGGGGCGACATACCGGGATCGAACCGGTGACACCTGGAGCCACAATCCCACCCACAAATCCAGCAAATCAGTAACTTAGGATGGTTTTTTCGTAAGAACATCGCCTCCAGACGCCAATATTGGCGCGAAACCGCATCGCGATCTTATGAAGAACAAGGAGGGCGATCCGTCAAATACGACCGCATAAGCCGACCGCTGTTGCAGGCGCACTCTCCCGGTCCAACGCCCCTGCCCCGAGTGAGCTTGGATGGCGGTAACGGGCGTCTGCGTCCGCTGTGCGACGCGCGCCCTCCCGTCACACGGCTACTCAGGCTGAACACGCCTGCTCAAACCACGTAGCTCAATTGCCGGTGGTGCCGCAACGCCAACAGCACCACCCGGTCGCTCGAATGCGCGTACAGCACCACATGCTGCTTGAGCACGTATTCGCGCAAGTGCGGCAAGCCGACCTCGTGCGCCAGCGCTTCGACCTTCCGCGCACGGATGCGCGCTTGAACGGACCGACCGCCGAGAAACCGCGCCGGGCGACCGCCTGCCGGGGCCCAGCGCAGGGTCTCGACCATCTCGCGCAATTCCGCCCGAAGCGCACGAAAACGCTCCATGGCGGAGGCCTCGTCCTGTTCGGCGAAAAACGCCCGCGCTTCGTCCAGGCCGGCGGCGAAGTTCGGCGTGGCAACGACCGTGGCCCGCTGAGGTAACGTCACTGCCAATCAATCCGCGAGCAGGCGGTCGAGATCCGCTTCCGTGCCGACCTGGCCATCAAAGACTTGGCGCAGTCCGATCTCAGCCTCGTCGAGCAGCACCAGGCTCGCATGCTCCTCTTCGAGCGCGTGGTAGTAGTCGAGCTTGCGCGCATCGACGATCGCTACATAGCTCGCACCGTTCTTGGTCAAGACCTTTTCCGCCCCGCCGCCGACCACCTCTTCGGCAAGCTCGGTCAGCCGAGCCCGAGCCTCGCTGATGGGGACCACATCGCTGGCACGCATCACTGCCTCCTTAACGTAGTCGTTAATCTTTACTGTAACGGACGACAATCGCAATGGAAAGTTCGGCCCCGGAGGAGTCCCCACTCGCGAAACCCAAGGGTGCGCCCGAGCTCGCTGCACCAGGTTGCTTTCCTCGTGCCACTGAAGGATTTGAAGATCAATGAAGTCACGCAAATCTCACGCAGGCTACGATGACATATTCATCCAGCCGAGCGATCCTGCAGTCCATGCACGGGCGCACACTGCGACCGATGGCAGGTATCCGCCATAAGCGCCGTCAAATTGGATCACATGCAGCGGCGTCCCATGCGCGGCCCTTGAGCCGGAAATTGTGTACTTCCGGAATTTGAGCTGCCCCACGAATTTCGTCTTCCGACGTAGTCGTCGTAGGATCGACGCAACGAGAGGAAGAACGACGTGAAACGCATCCCGAAGCAGGTGTACACGGCCGAGTTCAAGGAGCAGGTTGTCAAGCGAGCCGACGAGGTCGGCAGCATCGCCCGTGCCGCCGAAGAGCTGGGGCTGGTCGAGCAGACGCTGCGTAACTGGGTCAAGGCGGCGAAGGCTGGCAAGTTGAACCCGGCCGGCGCCAAGCAGATCACTGCCGAGCAGATGGAGCTGTCCCGGTTGCGCGCCCAAGTAGCGCGACTCGAGATGGAACTGGAGATCACAAAAAAAGCGGCGGCATATTTCGCGAAGGATCTGCAGTGAAATATGCCTGGATCGAGAAGCAGCGCAGATCCTTCCCGCTGCCCGTCCTGTGCGGCGCCCTGTCGGTGAGCCAGTGCGGCTTTCGGGCCTGGCAGGCCGGCGGGAGGCCGGACCGCAAGCGACTGACCGACGCGCAGGCGTTGGTTCTGATCCGCACGATTCACCAGGAGGTTCGGCAGGCGTACGGCGCACGACGCATTCACGCCGAGTTGCGTGGGCGCGGCTACCGAATCGGCCTGCCGCGCATCGAGCGCCTGATGCGCGAGAACGGCATCCGGGCGCGGCACAAGCGGCGTTACAAGGCGACCACGAACTCCAGGCACAGCCTTCCGGTGGCAGCGAATGTGCTGGATCGCGACTTTGCCCCTGATAGAGGCGCTGGCGCAGCTCGTCGCCTCTTGCAAGGGCATGGACCCGCTGTCGGGGCAGGTGTTGGTCTCCAACTGTCGGCGCCACGACAAGGCAGGCTCCATGTGTGGGATCGACGGGTTCTAGTGCAGTGGTGCGTTCTTAATGAGAAATGGCCATTGCGCGGCGCGAAAGCCTCCTCGCGGTTGGAGTTCGCAAGACGCGACTAGCAGGTTCCTTCCCCTTTGTATCTTGAGGAGTGAGGTTTATATAAATATTTGGTGCGCTGTGGAGCTTGTGGGCGAAGGGCTGCGCGGTGGGAAAGTCGTCAGACTCTTCCACGACAAGCGGCCCGGTGGCCGACAGGCCATCGTCCACAAATCGACAGCGCGGGTCGTTTCGGGCACGGCGGCGCAGCCTGTTACCCCTTGGGGTTTGCAAGCCCGCCCTTGAGCAGATGGCGCGCCGTCGGAACCGTTCCTCTGAAGCCCGAACAGTTGGCTGATTGAAGGTCGTATTTGCAAGGCTGGGAGCGTAGGAACATGCCTGAACCGATCGTTGTGGGTATCGACATCGCCAAACTCCTCAACCGTTGTATTGGAAGTCCGATTATGACCTTGAACGCAGGCGCGCGATTACGGGACGTTCACCTCAGGCAGCAGGCGATCGAACTCCTTCTTGACCACCGCATAACACTCGCAGGCCCGCCCCTCCAGCCCCGGACGGTCGAGGACGGTGATGTGGCCGCGCCGGTATTCGATCAGGCCGGCTTTTTGCAGGTTACCGGCGGCCTCTGTGACCCCTTCGCGGCGCACTCCGAGCATGTTGGCGATCAGCTCCTGGGTCATGACCAGTTCGTTCACCGGCAAGCGGTCGAGGCTCAACAGTAGCCATCGGCAGAGTTGCTGGTCCAGCGAGTGATGACGGTTGCACACCGCGGTCTGCGCCATCTGGGTGAGCAGTGCCTGGGTATAGCGCAGCAGCAGGTTGTGCAACGCGCCGGCACGGCGCCCCCCCACGCGATCGAATTCATCCATCAGCAGTTGCCCCTTCAGCCGATAGGCGTGCCCCGCGCTTTGCACGATGGCCCTGCTGGGCGTCGTTTCGCCGCCCATGAACAGTGAAACTCCGACGATCCCTTCGTTGCCCACCACGGCGATCTCGCCCGAGGCGCCATCCTCCATGACATACAGGAGGGAGACGATCGAGTCGATGGGGAAATAGACGTAGCGCATCTGGGCTCCGGACTCGTAAAGCACGTCGCCGAGCATCATCGGGATCAGCTCAAGATGGGACGCCAAGCGTGCATATTCGTCGATCGGGAGGGCTGCGAGAAGGCGATTCTGGCGTGGGTCAAGAGAGTCAGACATGCACAATCTTCCACTCGTCGAATAATCGATTTCATTATAGCCCCCTCCCCAACTCGCCATGCGTGCGACAGCGAACAGACGCAGCAGGGGATTCGGCGCAAATTTCATCGGCCCACGGCAGGAGGTGAGGATCGGCAGGACACCCCGAGCGAGCAAGGACCAGCATCGCCACGGTAGCGATGGACGCGCACTGGATCTCGATCTGACGCGCCGTCATTGTCGAGCCGGCAGGCAGTTTCAATGCCGCCGCTCGCGGCAAGCAGATTTTCGAGGACAAGGCAGGGGGCGCGAGTTGCCACGCTCCCCCGACCTATGCCGAGCCGGGGTGGAACATGCATACACCGGCCGAAATCGGCATTGACGATTTCCAGGCGAACCGGGCGCCGAACAAGCGCTACCGCACCGCACCGCTGAAGGGGCTATGGCCCCACACCACGGGTGGCTTCTACCACGACGGGCGCTTCGCCACTCTGGGTGCAGTGGTCGACCACTATGACGGCCACTTCGGATTGGGCTTGTCAGGACAGGAGAAGAGCGAGCTGGTGGAGTACCTGAAGTCGCTGTAGTCATTCCTTCAACGAACGCCCGCCGCACGGGTCAGGGGTTGCTAATCGTCCTTTCGCCGCCCCTGGCGCCCTGTTTTGTGCCGCGCATAGTGAGTCATCAAGGGCGTCACGGATATCCCGTGAAGCACGATCGAGACGGCCACCACGGTGAGTGTGAGGGCGATGATCTCCTCCGCCAGCGGGCGCGGCAGTCCGTGGTTGATCGCGTACATCAGGTAGTAGATCGAGCCGATGCCGCGAATGCCGAACCAGGAAATCAAGATGCGCTGATCGCGTGACACGGGCGCGCCGAGCAATCCAAGCCATACCGACGCGGGACGCACGACCAGGAACAGGAGGGGGACAAACCAGCCGGCACTGGCGGGGAGATAGGTGTACGAGAGCATCGCGCCGACGACCAGAACGACTGCCACCTCCGCGATCCGCTCCAGTTGTTCGTTGAAGCCCTGCACCGCCTGCATCATGTAGGCCCCGGCATAGTCCGCATGGGTCGCGAGCGCCTCCTCGGCCAGCCTGCCCTGGAGACCTGTTTCCAATGGGACTGCATCGGAGATTCGCCTTGGCTGTTTGTTCACGCGCTGCAAAGCGAGGCCGGCAGCAAAAACCGCGAGGAAGCCATAGGTATGGCTGAGCACGGCCAACCCGTAGGCCAGCGAGATGAGTCCCAGCGCCAGAAACTCGTCGAAGCCGACCGACTCCTTGTGGCGGCTGCGCAGATAGACGACCAGCCTCCCGATCAGCGCGCCCAGTGCCCCGCCGATCGTCAGGCCGCCTGCAATCGCCCACAGCACGTCAATGGCGAGCCAGCGCCAGCCGCCGGTACCGAGGTCGTGAAGACCGAGCAGGCCGAGTCCCAGCATCACGAAGGGAAAGGCGGCGCCATCATTCAAGCCCCCTTCCCCCGTCAGGCTGAAACGCAAGCGGTCGCGATCGCCCGCCTCGACCACCTGGACATCGGAGGCCAGGACCGGATCGGTAGGCGCGAGTATCGCCCCGAGCAGGACTGCTGCGCCGAGCGAAAGGCCGAGGCCCAGCACGCCGATCGCTGCGATGAGGGCCACCGTGATGGTCATCGAAACGATCGCGAGGCGCACTGGCGGACGCCAGCCCTTGTCCGACAGGGGGAGACCGAGCTTGAGACCGACGGCGAACAGCGAGACGAGCACCGCCAGTTCGGTCACTCTTTCCAGGATGACAGCGTAGGTCAGCGGATCGGGCGACAGCAGCGCCCATCCGGCGGGGCCGAGCCCGAAACCGGCGGCCAGGTAGAGCATGGCGGTGCTCAGCGGGAGCCGCTTCAGCGACGTGCCCGACAGGGCCATCGTGGTCAGCAGCACGCCGATGATGAGCGCCCAGATTGCGAAGGACATGGGGGAAAGATACGCGAGTTGCCCGGTCTCCTTCGTTCGTTGCCGCACATAGCACAGATCGTCCGGCAGAGACGCGGCTTCCCGGTGACCGAACCGGCAAACACCACCCCAAGCACGGTATGAGCGCGACCGTACAGAGAGAATCGCGGCAGAGGGGGATGATTAGCATGAAGATCGACGGCCCGACCCGAACCGACCACGCAGTGAAATTTGTAGTCACGCGCACGGCGAAGGGAGAGGTAGAACGTCGGCAATCTGGTGAGCATCAGGACTCGGGCAGAGTCGCTCATCGTAACGATCGCGGGGGCCAGCCTGGCCGGCGCGCGACCCTATCAAATTGGGCAGGAGATTCGTCATGAAAACGATCATTGAATTCGGATCGCTACTCGGAGTCGTTGCGGCTCTGACGCTCGGTGCATGCGCCACCCCCTACGGTGACCCCTATGGGACCAGCCCCTATGGGTCCAGCCCCAGAGTCAGCAATCGGGAAGACGTCGACTCCGGCTATGGCGTGGTGTCGTCGATTGAACGGATGAGCCGGGACAACACGGGCCGTGCCGGTGGCATCGGTCTGGGCACGATCGCCGGCGCCGTAGTCGGCGGTGTTGTCGGCAACCAGGTGGGATCCGGAAGCGGCAACACGGCAGCAACCGTCATCGGCGCCGCGGGTGGTGCCTATGTCGGCCACGAGTTGGAGAAACGCCAACAAGCGCAGCGGGACGATGCGTACAAGGTCACGATCAGCATGGATGACGGGTCCTATCAATCGATGATCCTCGACAGCAGCACCAACCCCAGCTTCCGTGTCGGCGACCGGGTGCGGATCAGGAATGGCGTGCTGCAGCGGTACTGATCGCGGCCGGGGCTCCCCTGAAGAAGAAATGCCCTGCTGTGCAGGGCATTTCTCCGTTTATGAAGCGCTCTCTCGAGCCGGGTGACGGGACGACGTCCGCGGCGGCCGTTGCGTGCCGCTCGTGTGTCGTCGCGGACAGTCGGTGAATCAGTTGCGCCGCTCGTCCCTGCGCCGTTGTTCTTCGCGCCGTTCTTCTTCCTGCTTCTGCTCGTCACTGTCGGTATTCTTGTCTCGTCCCCTGCCCGGGGCCGGTCTGGGCTCCTGACCACGCGGCTCCGCCGCCGAGGCCGGCTGAGGCGGCGGTGGCGCCTGCCTCGGCGTAGCAGCTGGACGCGGCTCACCTTGCCTCGCGTCGGGCGCCGGGGACGGCGTTAACGCCTGTTCGCGCTGTGGTCGCTCACGACGCTGCTCTCGCTCCTCACGCTGTTCGGACTTTCGCCGTGGTTCCGGCACCTGTGCTGCCGGTTCGGCGGGCGTCGCCGGCACTGCGGGCTCCGCCGGCGTCGTTCGCGTCGCGGGTGTTGCCGGTGTCGCAGGCGAAGCGGGTGTCGCACGCGGCGGAGCGAGCTCGGGCTCGGCGGGACGTTGCGGCGATGCGGGTCGCGGGGCGGAGGTTTGTCCGCGCTGTTCATCGTTTCCGCGCTGCTCCGATCTGCCCCGCTGCTCATCGTCACCGCGCTGCTCGGCCCTGCCGCGTGGCTCCCGCGATTGCACTGCGGGTGCGGCTGGCGTCGCCTGCGGCGGCGTGACCGCAGGCTGCGGCGATTCCTGCCGCGGTGCCACGGGCTGCCCACGTTCCTCGCCCCTCCCCCGCTGTTCGGACCTCCCGCGTGCATCACCGGCCCTTGCGCCAGATGCCGCCGGCGGCGGTTGCACGGTCGGTGGCGCTTCCTGCTTCGGTGCCACCACTTTGACGGCGGGTGCCGGCGCTGTCACGGCGCGTTTCAGCTCCTTGCGCTCGGCCTCGTCGAGCGGTGTGCCCGGCCTGGCAGTCAGCTGTTGCTGTTGTGCCGCGAATCCGACAGGTGCAGGCGGAGGCGCAGTGCGCGCAACGACACCGCGTTCGAACGCACGCGGAGGCGGCTTCTCGCCTTGGCTGGCCGCACCGCGAACGCTCTTTTCCGTCGGGGCAACGGGCGCGACAAGCACAACGGGCGCACTGCCGACCGCTTCGCGGGAGACCCGCACCGCACTCCTGGATACCGGTTGCGATTGCACGAACGCGGTCGTCGGCACGGCGACGACGGCCCCCTCCACAGTCCGGTTGGCGTAGACAACGTTGGTCACGTTCGTATTGTTGTAGTAGTTGTTGATCACCGTGGTGTTGATGACGGTATTGCTGCGATTGATGTTCTCGAAATAGCTGCGACTGACCTGGTAGACCGGTCGATACACTTCGCGCGGCGCCAACGGGAACCAGGCGACGCCGCCGACAAGGCCGCTCGAGATTGTCAGCTGGAAGTTGCCGCCGCCCACGAACACCACCAGTGCCGGGGCGTAGTAGGCTCGGCTGCGCACGGGGCCGGGGACCCAACCCCACGTTCCACCGACGTATGCCCAGCGGCCGTAGTGGGATACGGCAAAGCCCCAGGGGGCGTCATCCACCCAGGTCCAGCCCCAGGGGTCGATCCATACCCAGTGTCCCTCACGATAGGGTGCCCAGCCGGTGGACACGCGGGTCGGGTACCAGACGCTGCCGTAGGTCGCGTCGTCGCGCCAATCGCCGTACTCATCGAGCTCCTGATAGCCGACCACGTCCTCCGACACGTACCGGACGGAGCGCGAGTCATCATAGCGCCGGTCGCGGCTGCTCGACCAGCGATCGAAGTCGTCTGGTCGCGGCGCGTCGACATACTCGTACTCGCGCAGGTCGGTGCCGGTAAAACGATAGGGTTGTCGCGAATCGATGACGTATGCCGCATCTTCGCCGTACACCTCGCCCTGCCCCCGACGCACGAAGATCGTCGTCGCATCGTC
Organism: Aromatoleum evansii; assembly: GCF_012910805.1. Taxonomy (GTDB): domain Bacteria; phylum Pseudomonadota; class Gammaproteobacteria; order Burkholderiales; family Rhodocyclaceae; genus Aromatoleum; species Aromatoleum evansii. Next base: position 56,756 of record NZ_WTVK01000020.1, on the reverse strand, counting down.
GTCGGGATTCACCTCGATCCGGTACGCACCGGGTTTCCGCAGGGTAAAGGCGAGATTCGGCGTATCCACCTCGAAGACTTCGTTGGGCGCGAGCCGACGCACGCGCACGTTCAATGTGCCCTGCGTCAATTGCAACTGGGTGATTCGGTCGTCGAGATTCAGAACGGAGACGCTGGTACCGGCGTCCATGCGAACCAGTGCTCCTCCGGTCTGGAGTTCGGCGCGCGCACCGTCATCGACCCAGAGGCGGTCCCCGGTGGTCAGGGGTCGATTGACCGTGGCTTGAACCCAATCGTTGTCACCGGCGGGCGACAAACTCACCGCGCCGGTAGTGTAGGCAAGCCGCGCGACGCGCGACGGCGGGTCCGCAACGGCCCAGCCGCTGAAGGCCAAGATTGCGACGCCAGCCAGGAAGGCGACGATCCGTAGACGAAAAGGTCGCGTGTTCATGATGATTCCTTGCGCGGGAATGCGCCGTCAGGATTGACAGATCCCCGTCGACGTCTTGCCGTATGCGCTGTCAGAAGAACAAGAAAATCATACGAACCGCTGCGTGCGCGGTCTGTTCGTTAGCGCACCAAGCCTGACCACCAATCGTGATGGTAGGCGGCGGCAGCGCAGATTCGATCCGGATCCGTCGCGCATGGCTTGCGTACAAGGACAGACGCGCTCGCCATGTAAGCCCTCGCACAGACCCTGGCCTTGTAGTAGCTGGGATGTGGCCTATGCCTTCAGGGGGCAAGCGTATCGCGTACAGACGACCGCCCCGCCCGGACACAACTCGGTGACCGCCAACGAGCGCGGCGAGCCCCGCGAGTGACACTTCGACCCGGCACGTCGAGCAAAGCGGTCCGGCGGGGCCGCTTTGCCTTGTGCGCATGCCCCCCTGCACCCACCGGCAGACCGACTGCCTGCTTTCGGATCACCACGTACGTGCGGCAGCAGACAGACGGCTATGGACAGTGTGCATAAGCTCAAGTTATCGGAGCCAGCAGGCACGCAAGGTCTGCACCGTAACAACACGCAATGCTTGATTCCAGCGCACTCCTGGCGAAGAGAAGTGTGTACTGCGCATCGCATGCCATACATCACTCCGAGGCTCACCCCATGAAGTATCGGAAACACCGTGTTTGAGAAAGAGGTAATTCCATGAAAACGATTCAGAAATTCGCGCTCAGTGCAGTTGCCGCGGCAGCAATGCTCGGTCTGGGCGGTTGTGCCGGCATGTCGGCACAGGACAAGAACACAGCCATCGGCGCCGGAGTCGGTGCGATCGGTGGCTCGGTTCTTACAGGCGGCAGCGCGATCGGAACGGTCGGTGGTGCTGCGGTCGGCGGCGTCATCGGCCACGAAGTCGGCAAATGATGATCGACGCGCGATGCACCTGCCCTACCCGGCCGGTGCGCCGTGTTCACCTTTCGCCTGATCCCGCAGCGAGCGTGACGGACACAGTCACGCGCGATGCGAGCAAGGGACCCATAAGGAGATACGAATGAGGAAAACCGCGAAGACGATCAGCGCTGCCTTGGTCATGAGTGCTTTGCTTGCAGCGCTACCAGGCTGTCAGAAGCAAGAGGGCCCGGCAGAAAAGGCGGGCAAGGAAGTCGACAAGGCGGCAGCGACCGTCGGCGAGAAGATCGAAAAAGCCGGCGAAAACATCCAGGACGCCGCAAAGGGCGACAAGAAGTAGTCGTCGCACCGCTCGCGCTGAATTCTCGACTTTTCAACGTCTGCAAATTGGTGCGGCACTCGCGTCGTTGCGCGCAGATCGTTATGCGCACCACCGTACAGACCGTATCGGGTCACATCCGTAATTTGATTCATGACGAGCCGCGGATGCCGAATGCACCGGTCGGGACATCGCCAATCACCAATACGAGGAGAGCACCATGAACAAGGATCAAGTCAAAGGTCGCATCGAAGAAGCGAAAGGGAAGATGAAGGAAGTGGCCGGCAGAGTGAGCGGCGACAAGAAACTGGAACGGGAAGGCAAGATTCAGAATATCAGCGGCAAAGTCCAGGCTGGAATTGGCGATCTCAAGGAAGACATCAAGGACGCCATCTGAATCGAATGAGCATCGCCCTCGATTGGCCAGCCGGACAGACACGGCCAGCCCGTCGCATGGGGCAACAGGTAATTGCTGAACATTTTCGACAGGAGCATCAAATGGCGTACGCATCTATCGTTCCCATTAGTCCCGCACCGCGGCTGCTTAGTGCCACCTCCCTCATGAGCGACGACATCTACAATCCAAGAGAAGAAAAACTCGGCAGCATCAAGGACCTGATGCTGGACATTCACAGCGGCACGGTGTCTTACGCCGTATTGTCCATCGGCGGCTTCCTCGGAATGGGCGACAAGCTGTTTGCAGTGCCATGGAACGCATTGACGCTCGACACGGTAAACAAGCGCTTCGTGCTCAATGTGGACTCGGATCGACTCGAGAATGCACCGGGATTCGATAAGGACCACTGGCCTGACATGGCCGATACCACATGGGCGCAGACCATCCACACTTATTACGGGACTCAAGCGGATCCCACCAGATCGACTTTCCCGCCTGCGTAGCTGATTTGCACTTACCCACAACCGCCGCGCCAGCCCTTGGTGTAGCTGAGGCCCTCACTACGGTGAGGGCCTCCTGGTAATTGCCTGGGGCATTTCGGCTGTCATCTCATGTACGAATCGCACAAACATCCCCCGCTACCTCGCCTTTACTTCATCCGGCGCCTCGCGCTCCACAGCGCGATCGCGGCGAGTCTGCCCCGCGGCTCCTTTGTGATCGGCTTGGCCATTCAGGACAGCCGGGCGGAGCATGACACTCAGGCAAGCGATCAAGGCAGCCCCGGGAGACCCCGATGAAAATCCGCATTGGCTACGAACTGATCTACGACTGCCCGCAACCGACGCCGATGATCCTGACCCTCAGCGTGCACTACTCGCGGGTGTCCGACATCATCATCCCCGACCACCTGATCGCCGATCCGCCCGTCCCGCTCACCGCCTATCGCGACAGCTTCGGCAACTGGTGCTCGCGCATCGTCGCCCCCAAGGGCCTGCTCCGCCTATTCACCGATGCGCTGGTCAGGGACACGGGGCAGCCGGATATGGTCGTCCCGCAGGCGCGGCAGACGCTGGTGGAAGAACTGCCCGACGAGACCCTGCTGTTCCTGCTGGGGAGCCGGTATTGCGAGACCGATCGCCTGTCGGAGACCGCCTGGAAACTATTCCACGAGGCACCGACCGGATGGGCGCGCGTCCGGGCGATCTGCGACTATGTGCATCGACATCTCACCTTCGGCTATGAGCACGCGCGCTCGAGCAAGACGGCCTGGGAAGCTTTCCACGAGCGCACCGGCGTATGCCGTGACTTTGCGCACCTGGCCATCGCGTTCTGCCGCTGCATGAACATCCCGGCGCGTTATTGCACCGGCTACCTCGGCGACATGGGCACGCCGCCGCCCTATGGGCCGATGGATTTCGCCGGCTGGTTCGAAGCCTATCTCGACGGCCGCTGGTACACCTTCGACGCGCGCAACAATATTCCGCGCATCGGACGCGTATTGATCGCCCGCGGCCGCGACGCCGCCGATGTGGCCATCAGCAACACCTTCGGCCCGAATACCCTGAAGGGTTTCAAGGTGTGGACGGACGAGGTGTATCAGGAGTGACTATGCTGTGATCAGGCGCTATTGAAGCGCACCCCGTACATCCACTCATCCGGACGACGACCAGTACTGAACCGAAGAAGAGGAAAGGAGGCACCATCATGCTGATCACTTTCAAGTCCGCCGCCAGCGGCGATGTCATGATGTTCGGGGAAAACGGCAAGGAGCTGCTGAGCGTGCTGGGCAAGGATCAGGACGCCGACAAGGGCATTGTCACCGTCGAACAGCTGCCCGGCGCGATCGCAGCCCTCCGGACCGCGATCGAGGCGGACAAGTCAACGAAGCGGGAGCAGCCCGACACCGACGAGGATGCCGATCGCCAGCCCGATCACCGTATTCAGCTAGCCCAGCGGGCGCTTCCGCTCCTCGAGCTGCTGGAGCGCTCGCTGCAGGACAAGGTACCCGTCACCTGGGGCGTCTGATTCCGCAGGACAGGGGATGCACGGCTGCCTGCGGCAGAATCGTTTCAAATGTCACTGCATGCCGCGCGATGGTAAATCGTAGCGACGCAGCGTCCGGGAGAACTCCCGCAGGGCGTCGATGCCGCTTTGCTCGGCGCGCCGGCACCAGTCCTCCAGCTGTCTGACCAACTGGTCCTTCGTTGCGGTGGATCGGCCCCACAAGGCGGTGAGGTCCTGTCGCATGGAATCGATGGTGCTCAACACCGGGCTGGAATGCAGGGCCTGTTCCAGGACGGCGCGTTCCTTTTCCGGCAGGGCCTGCGCGTCCCGTTGCAACCAGTGCCTGACCACCTCCAGCGCACCGGAATCCTTGAAGCCGGGGACTGCGCTGTCCCTCAGGCTTCGGATTTCCTCCATGGCGGTCCGCTGCAGGGTTCTGGCGAACCGGGCCAGCACGTCGTAACGGTGGGTGATGACCGCCTGCAGGGTGTCTGCGTCGCAGTGCGTCTTGGACGTGATGTAGCGGATCCGGGGCGCGACCTTGCGCACCTTCGCGAGGTGGACGATCCCCAATGCACGGATGTACATCCAGCCAATGTCGAATTCCCACCACCTGTTCGAGAACCGGGCCGAACTGGCGTAGGCGTGGTGGTTGTTGTGCAGCTCCTCGCCACCGATCAGGACGCCCCACGGCACGATATTGCGGGACGCATCGTACGGTGCGAAATTGCGATAACCCCAGTAGTGGCCGACGCCGTTGATCACGCCCGCGGCGAAAATCGGGATCCACAACATCTGCACCGCCCACATGGTCAGCCCGATCGGGCCGAACAGCACGAGGTCGATGAGCAGCATGATGCCCACACCGACCGCGCTGTGAGGGGTGTACAGCTTACGCTCGATCCAGTCGTCGGGAGTGCCGCGGCCGTATTGGGCGAGGGTCGCGGCGTTCCGACTTTCCAGCCGATACAGCTCGGCGCCCTCCAGCAGGACCTTCAGGATTCCACGGACCTGCGGACTATGCGGATCGTCCGCGGTCTCGGTGGTGGCGTGGTGCTTGCGGTGAATCGCCACCCACTCCCTGGTGACCATCCCGGTGGTCAGCCACAGCCAGAAGCGGAAGAAATGGGCGACGGCGGGATGCAAGGCCAGCGCCCGGTGCGCCTGGTGCCGGTGGAGAAAGATCGTTACCGAAGCAATGGTGACGTGGGTCAGGCCCAGCGTGACCAGCACATAAGCCCACCAGGGCAGATCGAGCAGACCAGTTTGCATCACGGATTCCTTTGCCGGACTGTCAGGCGACCACCGGTTGTTCCGGCAGCCTTCGCCCTGTCCTTGCGTAATCCTACTCGCCGGAGGGAAAGCGTCTGTACGACAACACACATAAAGCGCCTTTTCTTCCAGCGGTGGATGAGAACCCGCCCCCGCGTCCAAAACGTGCCGGATGGTGAGCGTCCTGATACGGGCGCCGTCGCCAGCTCCGAACCTCGCCTTCTGTGCGACAGCGTACCGACTCCACCCGATCTTGCGCCTAGCCTTGCAATTGCATAGGGAGCATCCGTGCAACCGATCCTGCCTGGTCAGTCGGCTCCCGACTGCAAGGACGTCAAAGGCAAAGGATCTTGAGAGGAGTTCATTCATGGCGAGCTATAAACATTTCATCCTGCCGGCCGTGCTGGTCGGGAACGCTGCCGTAGTACCCGTGTTCACCAGGTTCATGGCCGACCGCCTTCGCCACACACGCAAGAGCCGACAGAAGGCCGCACTGGCCAACTGGGAGGACGAAGGTGGAAGCGTGGTGGCGCCCGTGGTCCCTACACCATGATCTTTTCGCCGGCGGATGACGACTCGACTGGAGCCGTCAGCGATCAAGAGCCTGATCGGGGCAAGGTGTCACCATTGCGGCAAGCGCGTGATCGGGAAGCGACGACGACGAACGCGCCGTCCACAGTCGACACACATCACCCGGACGACCTTTACCAGTCAGCACACCGACACACATGCCCGCGCTGCAAGGGCTCCGTGTACCGAGTCCCGCGACGGTTCGTGGACCTGCTCCTGAGCGTTCTTGCGCCGGTCCGCCGCTACCGCTGCGATGAGATGGGTTGCGGATGGGAAGGCAATCTGCGCGCGACGCAACATACCCTTCCGGGCGGAGGCCGCGGCGAGCCGGGCGACGGAGGAAACGGCGCAAGTGCGCCGTCGGCTTGATGTGAGTGAATCGAGAGCTGCGCCAGGCTCCGCCCGCTCACGGCGAGTTGCATGTCCACCGCGGAAAACTTCAGCAGGCTGGTAATGGTCCCCTCGCCTTTCACGACGGTACTGCCCACGGTGAGTTCGCCTTTGAGCGGAAGCGCCTGCTCGGCGAACTCAGTGTCCTGTCGACCTCGCTGCGGCGCCTCAGCGAGCAAACCGAACGCAACCCTGCCGGGCTCCTGTTCGGCCGCAAGCCGGTGCCGGACGGGCCGGGAGAGTCGGTAACGGCCCCCCTCAGGACAACAACGGCCATGAAGAATCCATCTCTCGTACGATTTTTCCCGGCTTTGTGCCACCGCCTTGTTGCTGGTGCTCGCCGCCGGTTGCGGCACACTGCGCCCGGCGGCGACACCGCAGCCGGCTTTCTATTCGCTCGACGACTCAGGGATAGCGGCCCGGGCGGCAACCCGTTCTCCGGCGACCTCGTCGCCCCGAGGTCCCACGCTGATCGTCAATCCACCGCATGCGGTATCGGGTTACGACAGTCAGCGCATCATCTACGTGCGCGAGGCCCACAAACTCGAATACTTTGCGCGCAGCGAATGGGTCGATACACCCGCACGCATGGTCGCGCCGCTCATCGTTGCCGCGCTCGAATCCGGCGGGGCATTCCGCACGGTCATGCTGACGCCGAGCGCGGCGACCGGGGATCTTCGCCTCGACACGGAAATCACCCGCTTGGACCACGATTTCGCCAGCCAGCCGAGTCGCGTGCGTTTCACGCTGCGCGCCTGGCTCGTGGATAACAGGACGCGCCGGATTCTGGCGTCGCGCCAATTCGATGAAACCGTTGCGGCCACGAACGAGACGCCCTATGGCGGAGTCGTTGCGGCCAATCGCGCCGTGCAGACGGTGCTCGAGCATCGCGCGGATTCTTGCGCCGAAGCCGCGGCGAACTGGCATCCGTCAGGAGCGGAAGTCCCGAAGCCTATCGAAGCCCCTTTCGGGCGATGACCCTGCGGCGGCGCGGCGAGGGCCGGCCGCACAGGTCGGGGCGATGGTTGGGGGATTTCAACGCACGAGCGCCGGCTGTGACGGGCTGGCTTACCACCAGCGCGTCGCTCTGTGCGACACCGTACAGAGCTGAAGGAGCTTTCGGCGTAAATATCATCTGCCGGACGGCAACATTCTCATCAACGGGCGCATGTCCAGGGATCGACGCAAGATGAAAGCCCTACTCATTACCGGAGTCGCATTGATTGTCATGGGCGCAGCCGTCCTGGGCTATGACCATTACAGCTACACGACGACCGAGAACATTCTCCAGATCGGGCCGATCACGGCGACCGCCGAACGCACGCATACGGTCTCGATTCCGCCGCTCGTCGGCTGGTTGCTCATCGGTGGCGGCGCGTGCGTGATCGCTTTTGCCGTGCTGTCGAAAAAATGACTGAAAGGAAAAGGTGCCGATATGACCATCAACCTGGGTCTTGCTCCCATGGTGGCACTGATCGCCGGGATTCTCATCCTGGTCGTGCCCCGGCTGCTGAACTATATTGTCGCGATTTATCTGATCCTCATCGGACTGATCGGGCTCTTCGGGGGCGGCAACTTCAACCTTCGCTGAGCCCTGCAGCAGGTATCGGTCTCCGACAACCTGCTGCGGCCATTGCTGATTTCGAGCCAGGCGCCGGTGTCGATGCTCGCCGTGTTCATAGGCGTCATCGGCGGCATTTCGGCCTTCGGCATCATCGGCCTCATCATCGGGCCGGTACTGCTCACAGTCCTTGTTGCCCTTCTGCGCTTCCTCGCCGACCACTTGTCGGACCAGGCGTAAGCGCCGCCGCAGAAAAGAAGAAGCCCCGACTCGCGGGGCTTCTTCCTTACTTACTTACTTACTTACGATTACCCGAGGACTTACGCCGCCTTCTTCGGGTGGGACGTCACCGGGGCCATCATCTTCGTTGTTGCGTCGCCGACCGCTTTGGCGTTGGCCTCGAACATGCTGTTTGTCTCCTTCACGAACTTGGAGAACATGTCGAACCCCGCATTCGTGCCGGCCTTGGCAGCCGCGTCGAAACCGAGCGTCGCAAGGTACGAAGTCATGATCTGGGCGATCTGTTGCTGCGATTCGCCCGCGATCTCCTGCACGCTGCGAAAGTAGGCCGCGCAGTGCTCCGTTGCAGGGGCGCTAATCGAGCCCTGCAGGTCCTTGAGTTCACTGATGTCCTTGACCTGCATCAGCCTGTTCGAGGCGGAAATGCCATCTTCCAGTGCGGCGCGGGCCACGTTCAGGTTCAGTGCGGCCAGTCGTTCGACGCCGGAAAAAGCGACTTGCGACAGCGCCATCAGTGCGTTGGTGTAGGTCTTGGCGGCGCGGATTTGTTCAGGTGTGGTGGTTTGCATTATGTCTTTCCTTCTTGGAATTGCTGCGCAAAGTGGTCTGGAAAGGAATCAGCGGATTTTTGTTCGCTATCGCTATGTGCCAGTTTTTATGTTGCGACGCAGCACGCACACACAGTGTGGCCCCATTGAGCTGAGAGTCAAGCTTTATATTTTGGACCGGCGATGCGGATCGCGATCGCCGGTCCAACGTGAAACGGCGAACCGCGTTTAGGAGGGGGTGATTGTTGCGGCGTAGCGCGTGCCACGCTGCACCGTGCGCGGCATGCCCGGCTTTGCACCCGCCCGGGCGGCCCACAGTCGCGCGGCCTCGGTGCCATTGCCCGGCGCGACGACGTAGTCGGCTGTGCCATGGATTACCAGCAGCGCAGGCGACCGTGTTCCGGCAACGAATGGCGCGAGCGCTGCGCCTGCGACCCGGCGCCGGTGCATGGCCCGCAAAGCGGTGGCGGATGAATGCCGTGCGGCCGCTACCGAACGCAAGATTCCGCCGCGGCCGCGATCAGCCATGTCTCACTTGACAAGCATGTCGTTCTTGACCGATTTCACGCCGCTCACGCCACGTGCGACCTGAACCGCCTTGTCGATGTCCGCCTTCGACTGCACGAAGCCGCTCAATTGCACAACGCCCTTGAAGGTTTCGACATTGATCTCCGCGACTTTCAGCGTGGGCTCGTTGAGGATCGCCGCCTTCACTTTGGTCGTGATGACGGTGTCGTCAATGTATTCACCGGTCCCCGCCTGCTTCGGCGTGGATGAGCAGCCTACCGCGGTCACCAGCGTCAGGGCCAGGAAAAATGCCGAAAGATACTTGCCAAATTGTTTCATGATGAATTCTCCAGAGATGCATACGAATAGGACTTCTCACTTCTTGCGTCCGACACCCTGCCGACAGGCGATACCTGAATCGACGATCCCGGCCAGCCCGTGAATCAACGGCGGCTGACCAGGATGCCGATGATGATTCCGGCCGCCGCCGCAAGCCCGAGGACTTTCCAAGGGTTTTCCGCGACGTACTCATGTGTGGCGTCTGCGGAGCGCCTGGCCATTGCAGCAACCGCAAGTCGCGAGCCGTCGAGTCTGGATTTCGCTTCGCCCAGCTTTCCTTCGATCTTCGTGCGAACCGCGGTGAGTTCATCGGCAGTGGAACTCACCACCTCCTTCAGCAGGCCATCGGCATCGGCGCCAACGCCTTTCAGGTCCCGCACGAGCTTGTCCTTCATTTGTTCGACTGTGCCATGGCCTTCGGTCAGATCGGTCATCGTCATTTCTCCTCGAGTGTGTGAAAGGGGGCGACAGTCGCGGACGGAGTTGCTGCCGCGGCATCGCAATCGACGAGGAACCGATTTACCGCGCTCGATTATGACATTTGCACGCTTGCCGTTGCTTACGGATGGCCGTTCATCCACGCCCAAGTGCTCCTCTGTTACGCATCCTGTTCCTCACCGGACATGCCGTCTGTGCGTTGGCGTACAGACTGGTGCAATCCAGTGAGTAGGATTGCAGACAAGCACATGGCGATGACTACGGAGATCGACGGCGGTCGCTGCACACTCTGGCAGAGGAACGCCGTCTCGAAGGTGCAACTGGCAATGCGGTTGCAGATCCGGTGCGGGCGCGCCGAGAAGAGCCGCATTGGCGCGCCTCGGGAGTCTTCTCGAACGCTACGCTGCTCCGGCTCACTGTCGGGAGAGATGAAATGTCAATCGGAACAATTCTGCTGATCATCCTGGTGTTGATGCTGATCGGCGCGATTCCCACCTGGCCGCACAGTCGGGGTTGGGGATACGGTCCCAGCGGCGGTCTCGGGCTGGTGGTGCTGATCCTGCTCATCCTGCTGCTGTTGGGCAAGATATAGCGCGTTGCGCCGTCCGGACGTGAAGGCGCTCAGGAAGACCACGCTGTTCACAGCTCAGGTCGCAATTCAGGCCCGTCATGTTCGCCGCGTGGGCTTCAATTAACGGGAAGCAACGAAAATGCTTTATTACACCGTGGTGTTCCTGATCATCGCACTGATCGCGGGTCTGCTCGGCTTTACAGGCATCGCAGCCGGCGCTGTGGAGATCGCCAAGATCCTGTTCTTTGTCTTCCTTGTCCTCTTTATCGTCTCGCTTGTCATGGGATTCAGAGGTCGAAAGTGACCGTGTTACCGCGATGGCATCCCACGGCGCTCAGACGACCGCGTGCGGGTGCTTGCGGATTTTTCGATCGCGCAAGTTCACGATTCATTCGAAGTGCAAACGAACTCAGGGGCCACCTTTTCGGCATCTCCCCGCGCAGCACGCAGTTTGAGGTCAAGGTCACGTAGCGCCGTGCGCAATGCCTCTTCGATCACCGGGTGATAGAGCGGCATTTCGAGCATCTGCGCGACCGTCATCTCGTTCTGCAGTGCCCAGGCCAGCAGATGCGCCAGATGCTCGGCCGCGGGGGCCAGCATTTCCGCGCCCACGAAACGGCCGCTCGCGACATCGCCATAGAGGTTCAGCAGGCCCTTGTTTCTGAGCAGGATGCGCGAGCGGCCCTGGTCCTCGAAACTCGCCTGTCCGGTGGCGAAGGTGCCGGGTTTCATCGCGCGCAGGCCGCCCCCCACGATGGCGATCTGCGGATCGGTGAACACCACGCCGATGCGCGCGCGGCGCAGGCCTGGCTGCACCTGCCTGCCCAGCGCGAGGCGAGCAGCATTCTGGCCGGCAATACGCCCCTCGTCGGCTGCCTCGTGAAGCAGCGGGATGAAGTTGCCGGCATCGCCCGCAATGAAAATCGGGCTTTCTCCGTCAGCGCTCACCGTCCGGGTGGTCAATGGATCGAACGCCGGCACGCCTTTCGCGTCGAGCTCGAGCGTGGTCCTGTCGAGCCCGATGTCCGCCACATTGGGCGCTCGGCCGGTCGCCGCCAGAACATAATCGAAATACTCCATGACTTCGGAGCCATTCTGCCCCGTGCGTCGAATCGCGACGCGATCGCCATAACGCTGCATGTCGGCGATGTGTGCATCGGGCGCCAGCGTGAATTCCTCGTTGAAGGTTGCGCAGGCGTACGCTTGGATTTCCGGATCGCTGATCGGGCCGACACGACCGCCCCTGCCCAGCACCGCAACGCGAACACCCAGCCGGTGCAGGGCCTGGCCCAGTTCCAGGCCAATAATCCCCGGGCCGATCACGGCCACGGCCTTGGGCAGATTGCGCCAGTCGAACACGTCGTCACTGGTGATCAGGCAGTCGCCCAGGGACTCGAACGAATCCGGATACGCGGCACGCGAACCGGTTGCGATGACGATGCTCTTGCTCGTGACCCGCGTATGGTCCGCAACCGCCAGCGTATGGTTGTCGACGAAACACGCCTGCCCGTGGATGCGCTCCGCCTCGGGAATGTCCTGAACGTCGCGCAGCACGAAGCTGACGAAACGGTCGCGCTCGCGTCGTACGCGATCCATCACCGCGTAGCCATCGATGCGGATACCCCCTTCGGCATGGACGCCAAACCGCGCGGCCCGCCCGACTGCATGAGCGGCCTCGGCCGCGGCAATCAGGAGCTTGCTCGGCATGCAACCGACACGCGCGCAGGTGGTGCCATGTTCGCCGCCTTCAATGATCACGGTGCTGGCACCGGCTTTCCGGGCTGCGTTGAACGCGGCAAGGCCTGCCGTGCCGGCACCGACCACTGCAACGTCAACCTGCACGGTCTTCATGTCTCATCCTCGTTTCGCCAACGGCCCCCGCAAAGGGTCCGCCTTGTGCCCGACATGCCCCGGGATCGTTATCGATCCGATGCTTAGCGATTGCGGTAGCGATCGTCGCCGTGGCGGTCGTCCCGCTGGTCCCAGCGCGGGTCACCCCTGCGCTCGTCGCGGCGGCCGTCACGGTGATCATCGCTGCGATCACCATGACGTTCGCGGTAACGCGGAACGTATTCGCGGTTGTACCAGTTGTCCCGTACAAAATAGACCCGCTCGCCGCAGGCGTCGTATCGGTGGCAGTGCCTGCGCCAATTCTTTGCATGGCCCGGAGGCACCCGCAGATAGATCGGCGGACGATCAACCACTATCCGCTCGACGATCACCGGCCGGCGGTGGATGACTTGCGGCTGCGGATAATCACCGATATCGAGGCGCCCATAGAAGCCCGGATCGCCGATGCTGATCGATACGCCAACGTCGGCGGCAAATGCCGGGATGGTGGCAGCAGCCAGTGCTGCCGCGAAAATTAACCGTTTCATGTCTGACCTCGTGTTGTCGGAAGTGGCACTTCAAGCGATGCGAACTCACCGCTTGCGCTCTGCGGCAGACGCTGGCGCCTCCTCGTCCCGACGCGAGTGGCAATCCCGAATGCATCAAGAATGGTGCACCAGATTATCCCGGCAACACCGCAGCCACCGCCTGACTTGGCGGCGTAGGTCGCAGCCGAAAATTCAATGCGATAAATCGCATGAATTCGGCGCATCACCGTTAGAGATGAGACTAGCCCAGCGCCGCCATCGACTCTGTACGGAAGCACGCATAGCGGGATTTCAAGCGAATTCAGCTTCCGCTGACGAACGCCTCGAAGGCTTCGACGGGCAAGGGGCGGCTGAACAGATGCCCCTGATACGCATGGCAACCCTGACTATCCAGAAACGTCCGTTGCGCCTCGGTTTCCACCCCTTCGGCGATGATGTTCAAGCCGAGGCTCCGCGCCATCGTGATGATGGCCGTAACAATGGCCGCGTCCGCGCCATTATCCGGAAGATTGACGACAAACGACTTGTCGATCTTGAGCTGATCGAGCGACAGGCGCGTGAGACAGGAAAAGGATGAGAACCCGGTGCCGAAGTCATCGAGCGAAAAATGGATACCCAATTCCTTGAGCGTCGTTATTTTCCGGATCGTATCGGCGACGTCGTCGAGCACCATGCTTTCGGTCAGCTCGAGCGTCAGGCGTTCCGGATTCGCATGGCTGGACTCGAGCACATTGCGCACCTGATCGACGAATTCGGGCTGGTGGAACTGGCGCGCACTGACGTTGACCCCCAGCATCATTCCGCGGGTCCGCTCGCAGCGGGACCACGCAGCGAGTTGCGCACAGGCCGTCTCGAGTACCCAGTTGCCGATCGGCAGAATGAGCGACGACTGCTCCGAGATGGGGATGAACTCCTCGGGTGCGATCAATCCATGTCTCGGGTGCTGCCAGCGCAGCAAGGCTTCGGCACCGAGGAGCCGGTGCGAGTGATCGAACTGCGGCTGGTAATGCAGCGTGAACTCGCCGCGTTTGATCGCGTGGCGCAATTCGTTCTCGAGCGTGCTGCGCCGGTCGAGCGCCGCCTGCATCGACGGGTCGTAGAAGCGCACGGTGTTGCGGCCGGCCGTCTTGGCCTGGTACAGCGCGAGATCGGCATGTTTGAGCAAATCCTCGACGGTATCGTGCGCACTCATCAGGCGCACGCCGATACTGGTCGTGCAGTGGAATTCGGCACCGCCGAGCTCGAATGGTTGTGCAATGGTTTCGGTCAACTTCTCGCCGACCTGTTTGGCCAGCAGTGCGGCCTCCTCCGCTTCCGCACTCAAACCTTCCAGAATCATGATGAACTCGTCGCCACCGAGGCGTGCCACCGTGTCGCCCTCACGCAAGCCGGCGCGCACGCGCTGCGCCACCTCGACCAGCAACAGGTCGCCGACGTCGTGGCCACGGGTGTCGTTGAGCGTCTTGAAGTTGTCCAGATCCAGAAACAGGATCGCGCCATACAGACCATTGCGCGAGCTCGCAGCCAGCGCATGCCCCAGCCGGTCCTGCAGCAGGCGCCGGTTGGGCAGATGGGTGAGCGGATCGAAGAAGGCCAGGCGGTGGATCTCCGCCGCAGCCTGGCTCTTCTCGGTGGTATCGGAAAATGCGCCGACGTAATGGGAGACGCCTCCTTCGGGCGTCATGACGGCGGTGATGGTCAGCCATGCGACGTAGAGTTGTCCGGTCTTGCGCCGATTCCAGACTTCGCCCTGCCAGTAGTGCTTGTCCTTGAGCGACTGCCACATGCTCCGGTAGAACGCCTTATCGTGGCGTCCTGAGCGCAGCAGGGCCGGCGTCTTCCCCACAGCCTCGGCCTCACTGTAGCCGCTCAGTTCCGTAAAGGCGCGATTGACTCGGATGATGACGCCATTGGCGTCGGTCACGATCATCCCCTCCTGCGACTCGAACGCGATGGCGGCAATGCGCCGCTCTTCCTCGGTTTGGCGGCGCTCGGTAATGTCGGAAAATGCGATGCGCAAGACCGGCGTCCTTCCCGCCATGTCCATCACCACGCATTGCAACTGGGCCGGAAAGAGCGAGCCGTCGCTCCTCCTCAGCCGCAGTTCGCAATTCAGCGTCAGGTTGGCCTGCCCCTGCCACGCCGCGGCAATCTCCCGCCGCCAATTGTCCTGATCATGCGGGGCAATGAAGTGTTCGAAGCGGCGCTGATTCAGTTTTGATCGGGGCATGCGCATGAGCGTCGCCGCGACGAGATTGGCCTCGGTGATGACCTCATCCCGGGATAGCGTGAGATAGCCCATCGGTGCAAAATCGAAGAGATTCGCATAGCGATCGCGCGACTCCTCCATCTCGATGCGGGCTTGGCGCAGCGCCTCGTTCTGCATCTCCAGTTCAATCTGATGCACCTGGAGTTCGTGCAGTAAACCATCGTCCGATCGTTGCGGAACATCCCCGCCAGTGCGGAGTTGCGCTTCGGCGGCGATCCGCAGGGGGTCTTTGCTACCCGCGCTCTTGCCCATCGTCCCTGATCCTCATGTGCTCACGTTGGCGGGAGCATCGATGCCGACGATGCATATCTTCCGGGGTGGTGGCACCCTCGGCGGTGAGATAGAGGGCGACGCCGGCGGTTGCAACCCGGACGCCCGTAGCGTTCTTCCTGGCACCTTGCTCGTCGCCACAGGGCCTCCCTGATTGCACCGGACTGCATACCAGAAAAAGGTATGCTACTCCAATCGCGGTTCGGTCCTTGTCATGCTTGACCTTATTCCAATCGGAATGGCCCGGATCGGGCAATGCGCGCTTCCGCGTTACCCGAAACGTGAATTCCCGGGATGACCGCTGGCGTCGGCACTGCTCCACAACGACTTTACGCCGCAGAAGTCATGCTGCTCTGTTCGACAGCGCACGGAACAATGCATGGCCTACACTTAGGCTGTGCTGCGGATCGTGCCCCTGCCTACTGGCGAACGTCTCGTCGCCAGCAGTGCGGCGCTTTTCCTGCCCAGAGGATTCCGGAGGACGGTTCGATGCCGAAATCGATCGCCCCGTTGATGGCTGTGCTGATTCTGACGCTCGCCGGCTGCACGAGCCTGCCGACCATCGTGCCCGACCTGGCCCCGCACCGCGGCCCTGCGGTGCAACTGCAAGGGGCGAGCGGCCCGCTGTCGGCAGAGCAGAGCAAGGCCATCCTCGACCGGCTGGCGAGTCGCGGCCAGAACACGGACATTTTTGCCCGCCACCTGGCGCTCGAAGAGGCCATCGTCGGCAGCCCCCTGACCACCGGCAACCACGTGGTACTGCTCCAGGACGGCCCCGCCACCTATGAGGCGATGCTGGCGGCCATTCTGGGCGCCCGCGATCACATCAACATGGAGACCTACATCTTCGAGGACGACGAGGTCGGCCAGCGCTTCGCGCAGGCACTGATCGACAAGCAGCAGCAAGGCGTGCAGGTCAATCTGATCCGTGACAGCGTAGGCACCATCGGCACGCCGACCGCCTTCTTCCAGCGGCTGAGCGACAGCGGCATCCGGATCCTCGAATTCAACCCCATCAACCCGCTGGTGCGCCGCAAGGAATGGGAGTTGAACCAGCGTGACCACCGCAAATTGTTGATCGTCGACGGACGCACCGCATTCCTGGGCGGCATCAACATCAGCAGCGTCTACTCCGGCAGTTCCACTGGCAAGCGTTCGCGCCCCCGCCCCGACGGCAGCGTAGCGTGGCGCGATACCGACCTGCAGTTGCAGGGTCCGGTGGTTGCAGAGTTCCAGAAGCTGTTCCTCGCGACGTGGGAAACGCAGAAGGGTGAGCCGCTGGCGGCGAAGGACTACTTCCCGCGCCTCGAGAACGCTGGCCGGCTGGTGGTACGGGCAATCGGCAGTTCACCCGACGAACCCTACAGCCTGATCTACGCCACGCTGCTGTCGGCCATCGGCAGCGCCGAGATCAGCGTGCAACTGACCAATGCGTATTTCGTCCCCGACCCGCAGCTGCTCGCGGCACTCGAAGCCGCAGCCGGACGTGGGGTCGACGTGAAGCTGATCCTGCCGAGCCAGACCGACTCCTGGCTGGTGTTCCATGCCGGACGCCGCTACTACGGGCAACTGCTGCGGGCGGGCATCAAGATCTACGAGCGGCGCGGAGCAATCCTGCATTCCAAGACGGCGCTGGTGGACGGCGTGTGGGCCACGGTCGGGTCGACCAACCTCGACTGGCGCAGCTTCCTGCACAACTACGAGTTGAACGCGGTTGTGCTGGGGACGGAGTTTGGCAGCCAGGTGCAGGCGATGTTCAAGAAGGACCTGGCGGAGTCCGATGCGATAACGCTCGAGCAGTGGGAGCGCCGCCCGCTCCACCTGCGCCTCCAGGAGTTGTTCGCGCGCGCCTGGGAGTACTGGCTCTGAACGCCCCATCGGGATTTTCGGGTGCCGCGCTCGCGCGCCAGGCTCCGGTTTTGCTTCGGGTTGTGGATCAGCGACTGCGGTATTGCACGTTCCGGGAGCGCGCCGGCGGCTTGCGACCTACCCGGATCGCGGCACATTCGCCGCGATGCCGCTGCACGCATGGCCCCGTTCAGTTCGCCCCCATGCCCACCTCCACCTTCACCTCGACCAGGTGTTCCTGCCCGTCATCGACAAGGTGAATCACCCTGTCGTCCTGCGCGACGCCATCCACGGTCACGCTCGTCACGCCGCGCGCTCCCGCATCGCCGGTGCGCGTTTGCGCGACGCCGATGTGGTACGTCGTTTCCCGATACTGGTAGTGGATCTTGTAGGCGTGCCACGCCGCAGGCAGGCATGGTGCGAGGTGCAGCGTGTCGCCCGCCAGCCTCAGGCCCAGCAGCGATTCGACGATCAACCTGTACATCCAGCCAGCCGAGCCGGTGTACCAGCTCCAGCCGCCGCGACCGATGTGCGGCGTGAGTGCGTAGACGTCGGCCGCGACGACGTAGGGTTCCGCCTTGTAGGTGGCGATTCCCTGCGCGGAAAGTCCGTGATTGACCGGGTTGATCAGGGTCAGCAACTCCCAGGCGCGCTCACGCTCGCCCAGCGCGGCAAACGCCATCGCCGCCCAGATCGCCCCGTGGGTGTACTGGCCGCCGTTCTCGCGCACGCCCGGCACGTAGCCGCGGATGTAGCCGGGATCGAGGTTCGACTTGTCGAAGGGGGGATCGAGAAGCTGGACGAGCGCGTAGTCGCGGCGCACGAGGCGCTCGTCGACCGCTTGCATGGCCATGCGCGAGCGCGTCTCGTCACCCGCCCCGGACAGCACCGACCAGCTCTGCGAGATCGAATCGATGCGGCATTCCGTGTTGGCTGCCGAACCGAGCGGCGTGCCATCGTCGAACCAGGCGCGGCGGTACCACTGACCGTCCCAGGCGTGCTGTTCAATGTTCCGGCGCAGCTTCCCCGCCTCTTCGACGCACAGATCGGCGAAGGCTGCATCACCGTGCGCCCTCGCCACCCCGGCGAACTGCCCGAGCACGTCGCACAGGAAGAAGCCCAGCCAGACGCTTTCGCCCTTGCCCTTGATCCCCACCAGATTCATGCCGTCGTTCCAGTCGCCCGCGCCGATCAGCGGCAGACCGCGCTCGCCGAAACGCAGACCATGGCGTATGGCGCGCACGCAGTGCTGGTACAGGCTGTCCACGTCGACGGAGCGGCCGGGGAGATCGTAGTAGGAGTCGTCCTCGGGATTGACCGGGCGGCCCTCGAGGAAGTGCACGGCTTCGTCCAGCACCCCGCTGTCGCCGGTACTCGTCACATAGCGGCACACCGCCAGCGGTAGCCACAGGTAGTCGTCCGAACACCGCGTGCGCACGCCCCGACCCGCCGGCGGATGCCACCAGTGCTGCACGTCGCCCTCCTGGAACTGACGGCTCGCGCACAACAGCAGATGCGCACGCACCAGCGCGGGCTCGGCGTGGATCAGCGCCATCACGTCCTGCAGCTGATCACGGAAGCCGAAGGCACCGCCCGACTGGTAGTAGCCGCTGCGCGCCCACACACGGCACGCCAGGGTCTGGTACACCAGCCAGCCGTTGGTCAGAACATTGACCGACGGGTCGGGCGTTTCCACCTGCACCGCGCCAAGCGTGCGGTTCCAGTGCTGCTGCACCGCTTCCAGCGCACCGCGCACGGCCAGGGGGCCGCGGAAGCGCTGCACGAGCCTCCCGGCGTCTTCGACGTTGCGCCCGACGCCGAGGCGGAAGACGATATCGCGCTCCTGGCCGTCAGCGAGGTCGAAGGTCACCTGGATCGCGCCGCACGGATCCAGGGCGGCGCCCACCTTGCCGGACAGGCGCGAGCGGCCCATCGCCGCCGGATTTCGCAGGGTGCCGTTGCGCCCGAGGAATTCCGTGCGGTCGCCGCTCAGGTTACGGGTGGGGTCATCCACGTCGAAGAAGGCAACCCGCTCGGCAAACTCCATGCTGTAGGGGTTGCGCGCGTAGAGCGCACCGCTGCGGGGGTCGATCTCGGTGCTGACATGCATGGCGGATTTCGCACGCAGATCCCCCAGCACCCACTCGACGTAGCCGGTCGCAGAGAGCCGGCGCGCGCGGCCCGATTCGTTTCGCACCTTCAACACCGAGAACTTGACGGCGGCATCCAGCGCCACGAAAACCCGCAGTTCCGACCAGATGCCGCCGGAGCGGGTCTCGAAGACGCTGTAGCCGAATCCGTGGCGGACGACGCAGGACGTCTCGGCGCGCGCAGGCAGCGGCGTGGGCGACCAGAACTGGCCGGTCTCTTCGTCGCGCAGATACAGGGCTTCGCCGCCCGAATCGCTCACCGGGTCGTTGTCCCAGGGGGTGAGACGGAATTCGTGCGCGTTCTCGCTCCAGGTGTAGGCGACGCCGCTCTCCGAGACGATCGTGCCGAACCAGGGGTTCGCCAGGACGTTCACCCACGGCGCCGGGGTCGCCTCACCGGGCGCGAGCGCAATGACGTATTCGCGCCCGTCGGGCGTGAATCCGCCGAGTCCGTTGGAAAGGATCAGATCGCGGCGCGGCGGCTCTCGGGCAGGCGGGCTTTCTGCACGCTGCGCGCGGCTCGGCACAAACCGCGGCGGCCGCGGTTCGGCAGGGGCGCGATGGTCGAGCTGTTCCACCAGCGTTCCCCGGCCATCCGTGATGATGGCGCGTGCGACCGACTGCAGCAGGATGCGATCCTCGGCGGACATCTGCTCCGCGGGCCGCACGAAGATGCCTCCCGGCCGATCGATCACGCTCGCCTCGATCCCCGAGGCGATCAGGCCCATGATCTGTTCCTGCAGTCGTTGCCGGTACCCGGCGTGCTCCTCGTTCCAGATCACCAGGTCCACCGCCAGCCCCTTCAGCCGCCAGTACGCATGGGCCTGCACGAGTTGGCGCACGAGATCAATATTGGCCGAATCACCGATCTGCAGCAGCACGATCGGCAGGTCGCCCGAGATGGCGTATCCCCATAAGCCCGACTGTCCGCGGCGATTCTTGATGAGCACCGCCGGGTCGGCGCGCAGCGAGGCGTTGGCGTGGATGACCGAACCGGCCAGGCGCGCATGCAGTTGCGCGTCGGCCTCGCTGGCGTTGAGCTGCCGCAGCACCACCTGGCTGTGGGTCCACGTCAGGTCGAAGACGCGGTCCGCGAGATGGCGGTCCTGGTATTTCTCGACCAGGCTCACGGCCATGTCGCGGGTGTCGGTGATGCCCGACACGATGTCGATCGTGACCGACTGTTCCGGATCGAGCGTGACGCGATGACGGATGGCGACGATCGGGTCCAGCACCGAGCCGTCGGTGTCCGAGAGCGGTCCCGGGTCGCGCATCGCCAGCGGATCGGCAGCGCTTCTCGTGCGGCCGATGAAGCGCAGGCGATCGGTCTCGTAGGACACGGCGCTGACGTGCGCACCATGCACCGCCATCAGGTGCAGCATCCACGGCGCCTGCTCGCCGGCAGATCGGGGCCTGCGCGTGCACAGGATCGCGCACCGCTCGCGCACGATCTCGGTCTGCACGAAGAGATTGCTGAAGGCCGGATGAAGCGCGTCGGCGGCCGCAGGCGCGATCACCACTTCGGCGTAACTGGTGACCTCGACTTCCCTGCGCCGTTCCGACCGATTCGTGATGCGCACGCGCCTAAGCTCGATATCGTCCTCCGGCGACACGACGATCTCGGTGTAGGTCTCGAAATCGCCATCGGCAGCGCCTTCGCCGGTGCTGACCGGGTCACGGCGGCGAAATTCGGCGCGCCCTTCGGAGAAGATCGCCTCGTAACTCGTCGGTCGCTTGAGCGTCGGCTGATAGCTGTTCGACCAGAAATCACCGTTCGCCCCGCTCGTGACTTCGCGGACGTAGCAGAACGTGCCCCGGTTGTCGCACGTGCCGTCTTCACGCCAGCGCGTGACGGCGAGGTCCTTCCAGCGGCTGTAGCCGCCGCCCGCATTGGTGAGCATCACGTGATAGCGGCCGTTCGACAGCAGCTGCACCTCGGGGATCGGCGTATCGGGCGTCGTGAACACCCGGATCTGCGTTTCCGCGGCGACCGACGTCGCGCGCACGTCGGACAGCTGCGCCGTGTGCGCAAACAAGGCCGCGGCTTTCGGGATGCGCTCCTGCAGTAGCAGCATGACAGCCTGGAACAGGCGGTCCGACTCGAAACGCCGCTGCATCGGGCGATCCTGCAGCAGGTAAGCCAGCGCCAGCAGGCTCATGCCCTGGTGGTGGGCCATGAAGGAGCGCACCACCACGTGCGATTGCCCGCGACGCTGGCGTGCCGGCGTATAGTCGATCGCCTCGAAGAAGCCGAACTTGCCGAGGAAGCCCTCGCCCGCGAGGCGCTGCAGATTCAGGCAGGCCTCCTCGGGCGCCACCATCAGCGCGAGCACCGAGGCATAGGGCGCGATGACCAGATCGTCAGCCAACCCGCGCTTGAGTCCCAGGCCCGGCACGCCGAAGGCGCGGTACTGGTAATTGAGATGCATGTCGACGGTGTTGTAGCCGGACTCCGAAATACCCCACGGGACGCCGCGCTGGAAACCGTACTCGATCTGGCGCGCCACCGCGGCCTTGCAGGTCTGGTCGAGCAGCGTGTTGTCGTACGTGGGCATCACCAGCAGCGGCATCAGGTACTCGAACATCGAGCCGCTCCACGACAGCAGGACCGGCTCGCCACCGGTGCCGGTGAGCAGGCGCCCGAGGGTGAACCAGCTTTCCTGCGACACCTGTCCCTGGGCAATCGCCACGAAACTGCACAGGCGCGCCTCGGACGCCAGCAGGTCGTAGTAACTCGAATCCAGTCGGCGCTCTTCGACGTTGTAACCGATGGTCAGCAGGTGCCGCGTCTTGTCGAACAGGAACTCATAGTCCATCTGGGCCAGTTCGCCGCATTGCAGTGCCAGGCGTTCGATGGCCGCGATCCTGTCCTGTGCACGGACGCTCCCTGCCGTCGCCAGTTCACGCAGGGTCGGGATTCCGCTCAGGTCGACACATTCGGCGACACATTCGGCGACCGGTTCAGCGCCCTGCGCCTCCAGGCCGTCCGGTGGCGCCGGCAGCGCCAGCCACGGGGCGAGAAAACTCAACTCGTCCAGCGCCTCCTGGCATTGCCGCTCGAGCGCCTGCGCCCACTCCTGCGCTTCCATCGTCTTCGCGTCGCGCTCGGGCGCCGAATCGTCCCCGACATCGGGGCTCACGACGACGCGCTTGGCGAGTTCGGCGGCCCCGGTCGCCAAGCGCACGAGCGTCGATCGCGCCGCTGCGAGCGTGCCCGGAGGCGCTGCGGACAACGCTTCGAGGGTGTTCCTGAACTCCGCCACCGATCCGGCTGCCCCCCGGTCCATTGCGTTGGCAAGGTCCGCAAGGATCCTGAACGTGTCGCTCAAGCCGTCGAACAGCCGCCCCGCCAGTACCTTGTCATCGGCCAACGCGAGCAGCCCCGCACGCAAGGTCAGCAGGTGGCCGGCGAGGTTGCCGCTGTCCACCGTCGAGACATACAGTGGCGGCAAGGGCAGCAGCGACTGCGTGTCGTACCAGTTGTAGAAGTGCCCCCGGTGCCGCTCCAGCGCGTCCATCGTGCGCAGGGTATTCGTCGTGCGCTCGATGAGCTGTCCGGCCGGGATGTAGCCGAAGTCGTACGCGGACAGATTCGCCAGCAACGCCATCCCGATATTGGTCGGCGACGTGCGATGGGCGACCGCGGCAACGCGATACTCCTGATAATTGTCAGGCGGCAGCCAATGGTCGTCCGCGCCGACGAAGGTGTCGAAGAACGCCCAGGTGCGGCGCGCGAGCGTGCGCAGGAACATGGTCTGTTCAGCCGTCAGGGCCGCACTGCGACGCGCCAGCGGCCGGCTGACCCACCATGCGATGCCGGGTGACGCGAACCACAACAGCAGAATCGGTCCCGCCACCGCCAGCACCGTCGGCGACTCTGCCGCCAGATAGATCGCCGTCAGCGCCGCCGTGGCGGGACCCGCCCACATCGATCGCCAGCACGCGGCGAGGTCGCCGCTGCCACGCCCGCCCAACTCACGCTCGACTTCGCTCGACGGTTTCCATTCCAGCAACCGGCGGCGAACGACCCGCATCCGCCAGGCCGTGCGCACGATGGCATCCAGGCTGAACCAGGCCTCGTACGGCAGACACGCCAGTTCGAACGCCGCCTGCATCAAGCGTCGCGCGGTCGACTGGGCGACGGCAGCGAGGTGCTGGCGTATCAGCACCTCGTCAGGCTTGCGCAACAGATCGAGCATCGCGGCGCACAAGGATGGAATCAGCAGGACGCCGATCACAGCCAGGGTCCACAGCCACGCCGTCGCCATGAGTGTCCATCCGGACAACAACAGCAGCGTCAGTGCCGCCGGGACGAGGCTGCGCCTCAGGTTGTCGGCGAGTTTCCACTGCGACAGCAGCGACAGCGGGTTCGGCCGTCGGTGCGCACCCTCGTCCGGGACGCGCCGCAACAGCCATCCCGCCAGTTGCCAATCGCCACGAATCCAGCGATGGCGGCGGCTCACATCGGCGCTGTAGCGGGCCGGGTAATCCTCGTACACCTGCACATCGCTCAACAGCCCCGCGCGTGCATAACATCCCTCGAGAAGATCGTGACTGAGGATGCAGTTTTCAGGGAAGCGCCCGTCGAGCGCCTGCTCGAACGCATCGACGTCATAGATCCCCTTGCCGATGAAGGAGCCTTCGCCGAACACGTCCTGATAGACATCCGAGACGGCGCGCGTATACGGGTCGATGCCCGGCTCCCCACCATACAGCCGCGCGTAGCGCGAGCGGTTGGTCCCCGGCAGGCTCACCGACACGCGCGGCTGCAGGATGGCATAGCCATCGCTCATGCGCCGCTTGTCCGTGTCGTAGCAGGCACGATTCAACGGGTGCGCCATGGCACCGACAAATTGCCGCGCCGTATCGCGCGGCAACTGCGTATCCGTATCCAGCGTGATGACGTACTTCACGCCGGACAGGACCGCGGTATTACCGACGATGAGCGCAAAGCGATCCCCGTCGGCACCGCGCACCTTCCCGCGCAGCAGCGCGTTCAGGTCCGCGAGCTTGCCGCGCTTGCGCTCATGCCCCATCCAGACCAGCTCCTGCGGATTCCATCGCCGCGAACGGTGGAAGAGGGAAAAGATATCGCCCCCGGCGCGCGCACCCCCGTATTTCTCGTTCAACTCTTCGATCCGCGTCCGGGCCAACTCCTTCAGCGGGCCATCCTCGGGGAGCGACTCCTGCTGCGCATCAAGGAAATCGGTCAACAGGGCGAAATGCAGGTTCGCATCGCGATTGGCCAGAAACCTGACCTCCAGCGCCTCGACCAGATCCTCGACATTTTGCGCACTCGTGAGCATGGTCGGGACCACCACCAGCGTGCGCGATTGCGGCGGGATGCCTTTCGAGAAATCCATCCGGGGCAGCGGATGCGGCGCCACCAGCAGGGTTGCCAACCAGTTCACCATCGCCACTGCCAACTGACTCACAGCCAGCACCGAGACGATGCCGACCGGCAGCAGCACCCACACCGATAATCCGGCGCCGGATGCGCGCGCCAGCAGCCCGCCGGCAACGACGAGCGTGATCAGCGCGATTGCACCCAGATACGGCAGCAAGGGCAGGCTACCTGCCACCCTGCGCAAGGCATCGAGCCCGGAAAGGCCGACTTCCGCCACCTGCTCGAGCGCCGGCAAGCCCTTGTCGATGAGGTAGAAACCGACATGCGCCGCACGATCGGCACGCCCGCTGTCGGCCTCGACCGCCGCCCCCGCACGGGCCAGTTCGATCGCCTTGCGGGCTACTTCGCCCTCGGTCAAACGGCCTTTTCGCGCTATCCGTTCGGTCGCATGGCGATAATTATCGCGCGTCGCAAAATCCATCCGGCCATAGACGCCGGCCGGGTCCTGCAACAATGTCTGCTCGACGATGCTCATGCTCTCGACGAACTCGCGCCAGTCCATCGCACCCAGAACACGGAGGCTTCCGATGCTGTTGCTGATCGAGACCTGATCGGCAGCCTGCTGCTGGTTCTCCGCCTGCACCAGCTGCTCAATCGTCAGGCCCGACTCGGCAAGACGCTGCTCGATCCAGGTCAAGGGCAAGGCCAGCGCGGGCCCCCTCCCCTGCAGGCGGCGCGCGAGTTCGGCGACGAACGCGCTGACCATTGGCGGATCCGAACGCGCCATGTCCGCGATCACCAGAATCAGGCTCTTCGGATCGCTTTCAGCGGTCGCCGTCATCTGGTCCGCCCAGGAATCGGCCAGGTCTCGCTCCGCCCACCCGGTTGCGATGCGCACGCCGACGCGACGCAGATTCTCGATCACGGCCAGCCGCAACATGATCGGGACGGCCCACAATTCGCCCAGCTTGAGGGCCGTGACACTCTGGTAGGCCGCGACGAAGCGGCTGAGACTTTCGGTATCCACGCGGCCATCGCCATGCGCCACCGCCTCCAGCGCAATGTCATAGACACGCGGACGTGCGGCCAGCGGCCCCGATGCACCGTCGTCCAGCCGTGGCAATTCGCGGCTGTAACCCTTCGGCAGATGCCGCTTGGCGGTGCGGATCTGCTCTTCGATGAGATAGAAATTGTCGAGCAGCCAATCCCCGGCCGGCGTAATCCGGCGGTTCTCCGTCACCGCCGCCGTCAGCAGCGTGCACACTTCGACAAGGGCCGTTTCGTTCGCTGCCAGCCGCCCCAGGAGCTGATCCGGGGCGCGGCCCGGTGCCAGCCGGTGCGAAGCGGCGAGCGCCTTGCCATGCTGCTCCATCTGGTCGGCGCTGAACAACTCCGAGCGCAGCGGCGGTTCCTCGTCAGGCGAAATCCGTGGCCACACGCGTCCCCGGAACCGCGCCTTGAACTGCTGCAAATAGGTGGAGAGCTTCGTGCCAGCGTTCAATTCAAGGGCCTTTTTCCGAAAGATGAAATCTCGTTGAAGCACGTCGCATCGCGCGAAGGCCCACCTACTCCCCAAGCAACTCCGCCACCGACTCGAGTTGCTCCACGTGCTGCGCCACCACTTTCACGATGACGGTGATCGGAATGCTCAACAGCAAGCCCCAGACGCCCCATAGCCACGCCCAGAACAGCAGCGAGACGAAGACCGCGGCCGTGTTCATCCTGGCGATGCGGCCCGTCATCCAGGTGGTCACGAAGGTCCCGACGAAGGTGGCGATCGCCACTGAAGCCCCGGCCACCAGCAAGGCCGTCGACAGAGAGTCGAACTGCATGAAGGCCGCCATGCCGATGCCGGCGGCAGTGACGGCCGGACCGAAGTACGGAATCACGTGCAGCATTCCGGCGGCCACGGCCCAGGCGCCGGCGTTGCCGAGACCGATCCAGCGCAACGCAATCCACGTAAGCAGCCCTAGCAGCACGTTGGTCGCCAGGAGCATGAACATGTAGCGCTGGATGGATGCATTGATGTCGTCGAGGATGTGTATGGTGATCTTCCGGCTCGACAGCGATGGCCCGGTGAGGCGCACCAGCTTTCGCTTGAAGGTGTCCCCGGACAACAGCAGAAAGAAAGTCAGGAACAGCACCATGGACGCCTGGCCGATTACCCCCGCCGCGCCCATGGAACCTGCCCACAGAAAATTGCCGAGCTTGAAACCGGGCGGATCGATGACGACACGCGTCGCCGGCTGTCTGGGCGCGGACGCCGCACTCGTCGCCTTCTCGATCTCGGCTGCGGCAGTCTGGACCTTCTGCATGGTGCTGGCCTCGCCTTTGCGCAGACTGGCGAAACCGGCCGACACGCTGCTCACCGCCTCGGGCACCTGATCGAGGATCGTCTGCATCTGCCCGCGCAACGAATAGGTCCCCAGCACGAGCGCGCATACGACTGCCAGCATCACCACGACGGTCCCGACCACACGCGGGATCCGGATGCACTCGAGCCACACGACGAGAGGGTTCAGCGTGTAGGCGAAAAGGATCCCAAGCAGCATCGATATGATGAAGCCCTGTGCCCACTCCAATGCGAACACCACCGCGATGGTGGTGAGGATGGCCAGCGATACGCCGCGCACGTCGGACGCGCACGTAACCGCGCGGGCAGGCGGAGCGGCATCACCGCTTTCCTCACCGCCCGACGGTTCCGGCTGTACAGGCGCTTCAGTCGGAGCGTCCGCCGCTAGTGGCACGGGCCTCGTACCGTGGCGTTCGGACACGCACGATCACCCTTCATTTCAACCGAAGGTCATTCTTCACCGCCTTCACGCCCCGGACGCCGCGTGCCACCTCGCCCGCCTTGCTAACCGCAGCCTGCGATGCGACGAAACCGCTCAATTGCACCACGCCCTTGAAGGTCTCGACGTTGATCTCGGCGACCTTGAGAGAGGGCTCATCGAGGATGGCCGCCTTCACCTTCGTGGTGATGACGGTGTCGTCGATGTACTCTCCGGTCCCTTCCTGTTTCGGCGTCGACGAGCACCCCACTGCGGTTACCAGCGTCAGCGCCAGGAAAAATGCGGAAAGATACTTGCCGAGTTGTTTCATGATTGATCCTCCGGAAGGCATGAACGTGCACCACTTGCTTCTTGATACCGGCACCGTGACGACAGGATCCTGACCCTCGCCGGACGCGGCGTCTGTGCGCTGGCGTACAGACCGCCGCCGTCCCGCGAGCAGATTTGCAATCAGGGACACGGGGATGACGGTCGGGCGCGACAAGCCGCTTGAAGCGCCGACCGATCAGCCGCGAGCGCTCGGTGCCGGGCAATGTGGTCCCGGTGGTTCAGTGCGCAGTTCCGCCCCCCTCCACCGCCGCCGCGCGCAGCTCGGCCTCCAGGCGCTTGGCCACGCTGATGTCGATGAAGGTGATGACGACACCCTCGATGACGTTGTCCATGGTTCGATACGGCATGATGCGCACGGTGAACCAGCGGCCGTCGCGTGTGGCGATCTGCTTCTCCGAGAACATCAGCGTGCGGAGCACCTCGCGGGCATCATCTTCCAGCGCCGGGTAGTCGAGATCGGTCGCGAGATCCGACAACGGACGCCCGGCATCGGCGGCGATGAGCTTGATGATGCGCGTCGCCAACGGCGTGAAGCGACGGACATTGAGCCGGCTGTCGAGGAAAACGGTGGCGATTTCCGTGCTGTTGAGCAGATTCTGCATGTCGTTGTTGGCGCACGACAGGTCATCGACCTTCGACTGCAGCTCGATGTTCACCGTTTGCAATTCCTCATTGAGCGACTGCATCTCTTCTTTCGAAGTCGTGAGTTCCTCGTTGGTCGACTGCAGCTCCTCGTTGGTCGACTGCAATTCCTCGTTGGCCGACTTGAGTTCTTCCTGCGAGGTCTGCATCTCCTCACGCAGCGTGCGGATTTCATCGCGCGCCTGCTGCAGCTCGCGCTCCAGTTCGGCGTGCCGCGCATTGCGCGGTGTCCGGCGCCCCCCCAATTGGGTTTCGGGCAGCGGCGGCAGCTCTGCGAAAACGATCATCACCATGCCACGCAACGGCTCCGGCTCCTCGACCATCTGCACGACAAGGCCAACCCGGCGCGTCATGCCGTCGTCGCTCACACGTATGTCGGTCCGCTCGATGCGGCCGCGATTGCGCGTGACCTGGTACAGCGCGCTACCGATTTCCGCGCGCAGCCCCTCGCGCGCCATAGCGTAAATGTTCCAGTTGGCCTTGCCGGCGGCGGGCTCCAGGTAGCGTCCGGTGCGGCCGTTGATATAGACGATGTCACCGCGATCATTGACCAGCACCGCCGCAGGCGCGAACTGCCGCAGCAGCAATTGGTCTGCAAGGTCTTGCAGGTTGGCGGGCGGTGGCGGCACCTTGGCCTCACCCTCGGCGACGTAAAAATTGCGGAAACGAGCCGGAAAATCGATCTCGACGGCCTGCGCCGGAATGTCGATGCGCCGAAAGATACGCGCCTTGGCGTCGAGCGGGGCGAACAGATCGGTCGCACTGCCCAGCGCCTCGGAGTTGCCCAGGAACAGCACGCCGCCGGGCGTGAGGCTGTAATGGAACAGCGGCAGCAGCTTCTTTTGCAGTTCGGGGCCGAAGTAGATCAGCACGTTGCGGCAAAGCAGCAGATCGAGCTTGGTGAAGGGCGGATCCTGAATCAGGTTCTGCGGCGCGAACACGACCATCTCGCGGATTTCCTTGCAGACCTGATAGCCGTCGTCGGTGGCGACGAAAAAGCGCGCCAGACGCTCGGCCGAAACGTCGGCCACGATGCTGGCCGGATAGCGGCCCTGACGGGCCCGGTCGATCGCGTCGCTGTCGAGATCGGTGGCGAAGATATGCAGCGAAAAACGGCCGGCGGGCTTGCACTTTTCCATCGCCTCCTTGAAGACGATGGCCAGCGAGTAAGCCTCTTCGCCGGTCGAACAGCCGGGCACCCAGGCACGCAGCACGCTGCCGGCGGATCTACGCCCGAGCAGCGGCGGCAAGGCCGCATCACGCAGGCTGTCCCAAGCCGCCGGGTCGCGGAAGAAGCTGGTTACGCCGATCAGGAATTCCCTGAACAGCAGCTCGAGTTCCTGCGGGTTCTCCTGCAGGAAGCGCACGTAAGTGGCGATGCGGTCGATCTGGTGAATGCCCATGCGCCGCTCGATGCGGCGGTAGAGCGTGGTCTTCTTGTAGAGCGAGAAATCCTGGCCGTTGTGCGCGCGCAGCAGAATCAGCACCTTCTCCAGCCCACTCGGCAACTGGCTGTCGACGACGGGTTCGGCAGCGGCAGCGTGCGCGCCATGCCGAAGGCTGGCGAGGATGCGGGCGGGCAGTTCGGCTGCGGGGGCGACGATGTCGACCAGGCCGGCGTCGATCACGCTGCGCGGCATCGCGGAAAAGGCCGCCGAGGCCGGGTCCTGCGCCACGGCAAGACCGGCGTTCTCCTTGATGGCGCGCATGCCGGCACAGCCGTCCGATCCCATGCCGGAGAGAATCACACCGACGGCCAGCTGGTGACGGTCCTCGGCCAGCGATCGCAGGAAGAAGTCGATGGGCAGGCGCAGGCCGCGCGGGGCGGCAGGCTCGAACAGGTAGAGCGCACCACGCAGCATCGACATGTCCCGATTCGGCGGGATCACATAGACGTGATCCGGTTTGACCTTGAGCCGATTCTTCGCCTGCACTACCGGCATCGTCGTGGTGCGTTGCAGCAGCTCAGGCATCATGCCCTTGTGGGTCGGATCGAGGTGCTGAACGATCACGTAGGCGATGCCGCTGTCTGCCGGCACATTGGCCAGGAACTGTTCCAGCGCTTCAAGGCCGCCGGCCGATGCGCCGATGCCGACGATCGGGAACGCTTCCCCGCGGGTCGCCTTGGGCGACGGGGTGGACACGGGGAGATGGGGTTCCTGCTTGGCCATGGCCAATTCCTTTCAGCGCCGGCAAAGCTCCGGCCACAATGCCTGGACGGCACTATCGTGCCTGAATACCCGGACGTATTTGAAGTCGGAGGCCACACTTTAACAGCCTGCGCGAAGCATCGCGCCCTGTCTCCAGCGCCGCATGCCGAAACGATGCGCGCGGAACAACTCCGGGTCTGTACGGCAGCACACAAGAAACACAAGGCGCAGGGCGATTGTTCGCCGGAAGGCAAGCTGTGTGCGGCACCGTACCGAACCAGCCACCCCATGCGACTAAAGTTTCGATGTTGTCCGGACGTGCGGGCCCACCGATGCCTTGCCGAACGATCGAGGAGATAGACCAGCATGGAAAAGATGAACCTGCTCTTGCTGCCGGGGTTGCTCAACGGAGCGAGCCTGTTCGAACACCAGGCGGAGGCCCTGGCAGACCTGGTCGGCATCACCGTCGCCGACCTGACGGGCTCGGATTCCATTGCCGCGCTTGCCGCGGACGTCCTGCAGCAAGCTCCCTCGGGGCCGTTCATGCTCGCCGGGATGTCGATGGGAGGCTATGTCGCGTTCGAGATCATGCGCCAGGCCGGGGAACGCGTGCGGGCGCTGGCGCTCCTGAGCACCAGTGCACGCCCTGATACCCCCGACGCCACCGCTGCGCGCGAGGAGCTCATCACACTTGCCGAAACCGATTTCCCCGCCGTCATCGACAAACTGCTGGCGCGCATGGCGCATCCCGAGCATGCGAATACGCCCGAGGTGGGCGGCGTGTTCCAGTCGATGGCGACCGGACTGGGGCGCGAGGTGTTCGTGCGGCAGCAGCGCGCCATCATCGGCCGCGCGGACAGCCGCCCTACCCTCGCCAGCATCAGATGCCCGACGCTGGTGTTGTGCGGGCGGGACGATCTGGTCACGCCGCCGGATGTCCACCGCGAACTGGCCGCCGGGATTGCCGGGGCGCAGCTCGAGATCATCGAGGAATGCGGCCACCTCTTGCCGCTGGAGCAGCCCGAACAGGTCACCGGAATCCTGCGCGGCTGGCTGTCGGACCTCGTCCGCCCGCTGAAGCCGTTCAGTCGCGTGCCGGGCTAAGAATCACCGCAGATCAGGTCCGGAATCGGGCCGGGAGCGTTGCCGGCTCAGATCACTGCCCCGAACAGCGCGCCCACCCCCGCGGTGATCGCCATCGCGAGCGCGCCCCAGAAAGTGACGCGCCAGGCACCCGTCGCCACGGCAGCCCCGCCCGCCCGCGCCGCAACGGCGCCCAGCAGGGCGAGGAAGGCGAGCGAAGTTCCCGAGACCCACGGAATCAGGCTCTGCGCGGGCGCCAGCGCCGTGACCGCGAGCGGCAGCGCCGCACCGACCGCGAAGCTCGCGGCCGACGACAGCGCAGCCTGAACCGGTCGCGCGCTGAGTGCTTCGGAGATGCCGAGTTCGTCGCGCGCATGGGCGCCGAGGGCGTCGTGTGCCATCAGTTGCTCGGCAACCTGCTGCGCGAGGCCCGGTTCGAGCCCCCGGGCGACGTAAATCGACGCAAGTTCGCGGTGTTCCGCGACCGGGTATTTTTCGATTTCGGCGCGCTCGCGCGACAAGTCGGCCTTTTCGGTATCGGCCTGCGAATGCACCGAGACGTATTCCCCTGCGGCCATCGACATCGCCCCGGCCACCAGCCCGGCAACGCCGGCCACCAAGGCAGCCCCCTGACCTGACTTGGCAGCCGCGACGCCGACCACGAGACTCGCGGTCGAAACGATGCCGTCGTTGGCGCCTAGCACGGCGGCGCGCATCCAGCCGACCCGGTCGGTGCGGTGACGTTCGGTATGGCGTCGCGTGAATTTCATGCCCGACAATCCTCAGGGGGCGACCCTGACAGCATGGCCACCACATCGGCGCAGTCAAGGCCGGGACGAACCCTCGAATCGCGTGATCCGGGATTGCTCCCCCTCATGCACGGCTTTTTTCGGCCATTCTCTCGGCAGTGATGTCGCTCACCACCATGCGGCATTCACGACCGGTTTCGTCGGCAACGGCCTCGATCCTGACGATCGCTTCGGGACGCTGGCTGCAGGCCATGAGGACGATCTCGCATTTCTTCTTGCATTTTGCGTCAAGTACCTCGTGGAAGAATCGGTTGAACGCCGGCAGGTATTCCGGCTTCACGGACGCGGCGAAACGGTGACGCCCATGCTGTGAGCGCTTGATGCCGAGGAGTATTGCCCCTGCAAGATTGACGCTGAGGATGACCCCGAGCGCGTCCAGCGTGAAGTAGCCGACCGGGGCAAAGTCGTAGATATCGGCATACTGCTTTCGTAATAAATCCGCTTCGTCATAAGCGTGGCGTAGCTCCTCGTTATGCATTTCGAGTTCGATCTGATGCACCTGCAGTTCGTGCAGCAAACGCTCGGTATCCCAGGGTGCGGTCGGCATGCTCGGTTGGGCTTGCCTCAATCGGGCTTCGGCACGCTTGCGCAGGGTTGCCGGATTCGGCCGCGCCCGATGTCTGGCCAGGCTGGCCGGCATCAAGCCGAACAGGCGGTCGTATTCCGCCTTGACCACGCCGTAGCATTCGCACGCCCGCGCTTCCAAGCCGGGACGATCGGTCACCGTGATATGCCCGCGGTGGTAATGAATCAGTCCGGCCGCCTGCAGCTTTCCGGCGGCCTCGGTAACGGCTTCGCGACGCACCCCCAGCATGCGCGCAATCAGTTCCTGGGTCATGTCGAGCTGGTTCCCCGGTAGCAGGTCAAGGCTGAGGAGTAGCCAGCGACACAGCTGCTGATCCACCGCATGGTGTCGATTGCAGACGACGCTCTGCGCCATCTGCGTCATCAGGGCCTGGGCATATGAGAGTGACAGGCGCTGCAGGCTTCCACCCTGATCGAGCTCCCAGCGCATCACTTCCGCGCGCAGGCGGTAGGCACCGCCCCCGTTCTGAACCGCCACCGTGTGCGTCGTGGACTCGCCGCCCAGCACCAGCGGAATGCCCACCAGGCCATCGTTGCCGGTCATCGCCAGTTCGGTCGAAGAGCCGTTTCGGGTCGAAAAGATCATCGAGACGATACAGGTCGTCGGAAAATACACGAACGCCAGGTGGTCACCCGACTCATAGAGCACCTCACCCGGCGGAAAGGTGACCAGCTCCAGGTCGTCCTCCACCCGGGCATACTCCTTCACGGGCAGGGCCGCCAGGATCCGGTTCTGCCTCGGGTTGTGGATCAGCGACTGCGGCATTGCGCCTTCCTCATCCCATCAGCCTGCGGGTTCAACGGGGCGACCCTCGAGTTCGCCAACCGGGCCGCACCACCCGCAGCGGACGAGATACGTGACGTGGTGCGCGAGCCGGCGCACAGCTACAACACACCCCGTCCGCTGATCACTCTGAGCAACACGACCACGATCGCGATCACCAGCAGGACGTGGATGAAACCACCCACGGTGGTCGAAGTGACCAAGCCGAGCAGCCACAGGACCAGCAGTACGACTGCAATGGTATAGAGCATGAACTTCTCCTTGCTTATCCGGCCGGATCCGCGCCACGGCACGTCATCCGGGAGCGCGCCGGCGGCTTGCGATCCACCTGGATCGCGGAAGTGCCGCCGGCCATGTCGGTATCAATATTCCATTTGATCGCGGGCGTCTGTCTGCCACCGCACACAACGGCCAACCGCAAGATCCGGTTCAGCATCAATGGTTCACGCATTCGTCATCGGGCAGAAGGCACGCCCCAATCCGGATCTCCGACATTTCCCAGTCTGGTCAATGACGGAGCGCCGGACAGCGTTGGGTGTCGAACTCGGGATGACAGGTCATTTGACGCGCCCCATTGGGTCGGAGATTCGATCGCACACCCCGGATTGCCCCTGGGCGGGCAACGTCCCGCGCGAATGCATACGCCGTGCGAGCACGGCCATGACGCGGTGCTCGAAGGTGGTCCAGGCATGCGAGAATGGCCGCCAAAGGAGTCTTGGCGTGGCCCTTTTTGGGAGGGCAGTGTGACACTAGAGCCATTCTTGCCTTCGAGATCGGGCTCTCATGTCACAAGTCGGCACCCGGAAAACGCCGTGAATTCAAGGGCGAGACCTTCTAAGCCCATTTTTGCCGCAAGCGATTGCGCTGCACGCCGACCATTTTTTTCAGGCTCATAACCCGTCGCAGGGTCAAATCCTAGCCCCGCAACCAAACAAAGGTCAGTCCGCGGATCTTACGAAACTTGCAGGATGCGAACAGGAGCCGCCGGGATGTGGCATATGCTGCGAAAGTACTCAAGGAGATAGACCGCTCAGAACGCTTGGCCGTTGGTGCCGCAATCGCTTACGGGTAACTGTCAGCGTTGCGAGACTGGAACTGCACCGTTGCGCCCCCTATTTGCAGTACGCGTCCAGTGCTCAAACCAGCCAAAACAAGCACTTGCATCGCTCTTCGTAATATGCCATTGGCTTCAGAAAGAGCTGCAAGTGCTTGAATATATGGGGCGACATACCGGGATCGAACCGGTGACACCTGGAGCCACAATCACCGGTTGTTTTGTTTAAAAACAGTAACTTAGGCCAATTTCTAATCTACAAAACCCCGCCAACTCCCCCCTTGAAAGCCGCATCAGTGCTGATATGGAGGCCGTTTTGTAGAACGGTTTTCGCCGATGCCATCGACCTTGCTCGGGCGAGTCATCAATGATAGTCGTCCTCGCGCTGGTGTCGAATAGCCAGCACGAGCACTGCGTCGTGCTGCTCATCATAGCTATAGAGCGCCAGATAACCGGTTCGGCCGCGCGAGATTACGAGTTCGCGCAATCCATGGGCGATCGGCCGGCCGATATTTGGATGGCGGGACAAAGTATCCAAGGCATCGAGGATCAGATCCACGGTGTCGGCAGCCAGTTCCGGTGCGGAGTCATGAAGAAAGTCCGCCAGTCGCTCAAGCTCTTCCGCGGCCTCTGGCGCCCACCACCAGCGCGTCATGCGTCCGGTTCCTTGGATTCCGGCTTTCCAATGTCTTGCGGGGTCGGCCGTTGCGCAGACGCCCCTCGCACTCGAGCCCGCAGGTAGGCGCCAAAAGCGGGACCGTCAATGGCCATCCCGCTCGCTTCGACCCGCTGACGAGCTTGCAGGGCACGCCTGACAAAGGCGCCTTCCGCCTCGGCGCGATCGAGTTCATGACCGATCGCACGCACCATCAGCGCGTGTGGGGTCACCCCTTCCTGCGCGGCGATCTCATGCAGTCGCTGGCGCATGGCCTCGTCGAGTTTGACGGACAAATTGGGCATCCTGAGCTCCTGTATCGGCGTTGGCGGTATTGATATCCTACTACCCGAGCAATGTACAAACCACCCAGCCCCTGATCGGCGAAGACAAGGTTTAATTGCGCCTACCGCTTTTAAACGTTAACTTAATATCCTTTAATAACGGTTCGCGTCATTAAAGGATCACAATGCGTTCCGCCGACCTCAGCCCCGACCGTCGCGCCTGCCTCGAACCGGTGCCCGAATGGCCCGGCGCGTTTGCTCTCAACCCGCCGGCGGTGCGTTTCGATGCGCTCGCGCCCTTGCGCCCGCTTTTTGAAGCGCAGGCGGCGCTCGAGCGCCTGCGCATGGCGAGCGCCCAGCTTCCCAACCCGGATCTGATCACGCGGACCCTGAGCCGGCGCGAGGCTGTTATGAGCAGCCAGATCGAAGGCGCCCACGCCGGGCTGCAGGACGTTCTCGAATTCGAGGCCACGCAGGATGCCGAGGGCCTGCCGGCCGACGCGCGCACCACGCTCAATTACGTCGAGGCGCTCGAGTTTGGCCTGACAACGGTCCGTACCCATGGGCAGGAGGCATTCTCGATCGCCTTCGTCCAGGCGCTTCACCGCGCCCTCATGCGTCACGACAGCGCGTACCGGGATGTGCCCGGCGAGTTTCGCACCGTCCAGAACTGGATCGGCGGGTTACGGATTCAGGACGCGCGCTTCGTGCCGCCCCGCCCCGAGCGGATTGCCGGCGCGATGGATGACCTGGTCGATCGCGTCTTGCGCTACGAACCGGAGGGCAACGCCTACCTGCACGTGATCGTGCGCGCGGCGCTCGCCCATGCGCAATTCGAGACGATCCACCCTTTCCGCGACGGCAATGGCCGCACCGGACGCCTGCTGATCCCGCTGATGCTCGCCGCGGAGGGATCTCCGCCGCTGTATGTATCCGGCCCCCTGTACCGCAACCGGCACGACTACTTCGATGCCCTGCTGGAAGTCCAGTTGCGCTCGCGCTGGGACAGCTGGATCGAGTTCTTCACGCAGGCGGTGATGATCGCTTGCGACGAGTCGATGGCGCTTGCCGTGCAACTCGTCGCCCTGCGCGAGGACTGGAACCGGCGCGTTGCCGAGCGTCGTGCCGACTCGGCCAGCCGCAAGCTCGTCGCCGTGCTCATCGGCACGCCCGTCGTCACGGTCAACCAGGTCAAACGCCTCCTCGGCGTGTCCTTTCCCGCTGCCAACAATGCCGTCGCCGATCTCGTCTCGCTCGGCATCCTGAAGGGCACCCCGCGGCTACGCAACCGCGTGTTTGTCGCCCACGAGGCAATCGCCGTTCTCGATCAGGCGCCGGAGGAGCTCCGTCGGCCGTCATTGACGCCTTGAACCAGCCCCTGCTTTGGCCGCCCGCGATTTGGCAACAGCGCCGCAATGCCGATCGTCAGCGTCGTTGGCAGCCGCGATGATTGTTGATTCACGAATTGTGCCCTTGCGTCGAGGTGAAGCAGATTGCGAGGGCGAGACTTCCGCTTGCGACCGCAGCTGGTTGCAGCTCTGCGTGATGACTTGAATTTTGAGCGCTCCCCTTCATCGCGACCATCACCCTTCAAGTTCAACGATTCACATCTGCGGTGCAGCTTTCAGTCTTGGCTAGCCGGCAGGTTTCTGCTTGAAGACTCCCCCCAATGACGGCCATGCCGAGGCAGTGAGTGACAGCAATGGGCCGGCACTTCCCGTTCGGCCTACGCCGAGACCTGCCGTTCGTTCACGGGGTCGTTCGAACGGCAGGTCAGACAGTTGGCGACAGCCCGAAACCGACCCAAAACTGTCGTTTGCCTCGGAACCAATCGCATGACAGGTAACGGAGTCTCGCTATCGCTCCAAACAGCCGTATGTCCATTCAGCAAGGCCGTTCGAGGTTCCGAGACGCGTTCACTCCGTTGCCTCATTCATAGAGGCGCCTCGTCGCCCCGCGGCTACCGCCCACCACCACGCCGACCAATACGACAGCCCCGTTCCACTACTTTCGGTAACGAATTCGGACAGGATGTCGTGAAGGAAGTGTTCACGAACGGCTTCCCCCAGAGCAAGGGCGCCTCTCGTTGCATCTCCGCTCAAGTCGGCGAGGCCCTGACAGCATGTCAAACCAAAGTCACAACAACGGCGTGATACATCCAGTTGTGCCTGGTGAGTTTCCTGAATATGGTTCGCAAACACTGCGAAATCCTTGTCCATCAATTTGTTCTCCATATAGTCTCCAACCTTAGGCAGCATTAAGCGGATTTCCGTCCGCAGCCCGGCTCATCCCCGCCTTGTCACGATTCGAATGGTGCGCAAGCGGCTCGCGGGCTGGGTATAGCAACAGCACACTGCCGATGCCTCCGAGTTGATGAAAGCGCGCGCTCGGTCTCACAGCCACCAGGATGACAGGACCGTCGTCCCGGGATACGTGATCCACAACCAACTGTCTCATCACCCGTCTCCTCTGCTTCGCAGTCATTCATCAATCGAATTAAACCGTGGCCGGACGCTTCACCCAGACGTCGGTGCGGCGACTGAGTAGCGCCGCGCGTTCGACGACGGCATGCAAGCTGTTGTCTTCACCAGCATCCCACGCGAACCGCGCGTCAAGAAGCGCAGCGCGTTGTGCAAGGTCACGGGTTCCCGCTGCTGGCGCAATTTGCCTGGTCTCCTCAGTCCCGCTGGGTGCCGCACGACACTTCGCGGACTTCGGAACTTCGCCTGCGTGGCGCAACGGTATGTCCGACATGTAAGCCTCCTTCCTTCCCTCACGACTTCCACCCCGAGAAGAATGTTAGGCGCGTCGAGCCGGGCTGATAAGTCTCTGCGCCTGAGCGTATCTGTTTCCCTTTGCTCTACAACCAATCATCATGATGACGCCTGATGCGGGGCAGCCATGTCCACGGTCTCGGTCACTGTGAAAGGCGGGTGATGTCGACGCGTATCTTCCCTGAGAACCCACCCTGATCCCGAGCATGCCTTTTCTCTGATCGAAGGCGGGATCATCGATTCCGATCCGGCTCCTTGCGTTCACTCCAGGCAGGCACCCGGCAATTGTTGCCCTACAAGCACCAACCTGATTCTTCGCCGAGTGCTTATCGCTCGTCAGTCCGTCGCATAGGATTAGGTCATGTTCGGTGCGTTCCTCGTCGGATGAGCGAGGGCACCATCCGCGACAAGATCATTGAAGCGCAGGCATCAATCGCGTAACGAGGTCTCACCGAACGAATCCCGCCTAAGTGGAATGCATCGTTATGGACGTAAAGGCCGAACAAGAGAAGTGGAATAGCGTCGAGCGAGATCAATTTGGCCGCGCGACGACCCTGACGACGCGATTCGGATCGAAGTCCCGTCGTGGTTCGGCGTATCGCCTCCTTGCGCCGGTGGACGGCTCCTCCGCCTCCCTGGCGGCATTGCGGCTAGCTACGGACATCGCCGACCGCCTGCCGGACTCAAGCCTCCATCTCCTTAACGCGCAGACCATCCTTGGAGCCACAGGCGATGACGACGCGTTGAGATGTGCGGGACTTGCCGATACTGAAGTTGCACGGCAGTTTCTCGCGGGTGCAGACACCTCGTATGAATTAAGGCTAGCAGCCGGCAATCCTGCGGAGACGATCCTTTCCTATATACGCGAGCAGAAGATCACCGAAATTGTCATGGGCGCGGACGGGGCCGGAAGCGTGGGCTGCGCGCTGCTCGGCTCAGTCAGCCAGGATGTGCTGGACCAAGCCGACATTCCGGTAACGTTGGTCAAATCAAGGAACCATTCACCTCGATTCGGCCCCGGGACCGGCGATCTACTGATTGCATATGATGGATCGCCAGGATCGTTGAGGGCTCTGCATTACGGACTCCAATACACCGGCAGGCTGCCAAACGCTCCCAGAATCCATGTTCTCAATGTTCATACGGCAAAGCATGGATTGTTGTCCGGAAAAAATACGGAGGCCCGATTCGACGAGCGCGAGACGGCCCTGGACACTTGCGACGCGGCACTGCGCGCGCTCGAGGCGGCGCGGGCTGACTTTGAATTCCACGTCGCCCACGGGGATCCCGTCGAGAAGATTCTCGAATTCGCGGCGAGCACCGATTGCAGTCGTATCGTGATGTCCTCGCGTGGCCTTGGGTGGTTCGCGGCCCTCATGTCCCGGTCGATTTCCTGGGGCGTCTTGTACCGCACTGCGATCCCCATCACTCTCGTGAAGTAGTGGAACGGGGATGTACCGCCCCGATCACTTTTTACGGCTCGCATATCTCTTCCACAATCGAAAACTCAGCGGGCGCACCCGATGTCGCCCGGATTTGAAACATGGACCTGACCCGAGATTTCCTTCGCGCAAAAAGCCCCTGTGCAGACGGTTTCCGCTGGTTTCTTCGCCATTTCGGAGAAGGCGGTAATTACCAGGAACTACTCGACCAGCTGGTCGCCGATGGTCGTGCTGGCGATGCTTGCTGGCTGATGGACCAGTTCGGCCCGACAAATAAGGTGCTGGTTGTCGACAGCATTGATGCCGACGCCCTTGTCTACGCAGGCACGGTCGAGGTGCGTGGCAATATTGACGTAGAAGCCGTATTGCGAGTTGGGGGCTCGATCAGGACAGGAGGGGGAATTCGCGTTGGGAGGGAAATGAATGTCGGGGGCGATATTCGAATCGAGGGACATCTTCGCTCCGGTGGTGGAGTGAACGTGGGAGGCGACGTGCAGGTGGGCTGGGGCGTGGATGCGACCGGGAAACTGGCATGTGGCGGAAATCTGCATGTGGGCCGGGACTTGGTTTGCAGCGATGGCGTTACTTTCGGGGGCAATGCCTTCGCTGGCGAGAACCTTGCGGTTCATGGGGCAATCTCCTGTGCGAAAACCCTTCGCGCCGGATATGACATTTCCGTAGATGAAGATGTCCGTGCGACTCATGGTATCGAAGCGGGCGGCGCCATTCGATGCGGGAGACACCTCGAAGCCGGCTGGGGGATCCGTGCGGGGGACGGAATCCTTGCGGATGGCTCGATCCGGGCAGGAGAAAGCATTCTTGCCGGCGATGAAATCCGCGCCGGCAAGGGGCACGGAATATTCGCCGGTCTATCTGTTCCCATCGACGCCTGGGAAACCTGCGCCAAGGTGAAGGCGCGAAGGCAGCCCGCAAGTCTGATGAGCGGCTGGTGGGAGGGACTGGCGATATCGCTCTGAGCGATGCGCTTCCTCCCCCGGACATGCCTGTTTCTGCGGCGGTTACAATAGGGGATGCAAGATCTGAATCTGATGGTGACATATGCGCACGTGGTGGACAGCGGCAGCTTCTCCGAGGCTGCCCGTCGCCTTGGCACGTCGCGTTCGGCAGTGAGCAAGGCCGTGGCGAAGCTGGAACACTCGCTCGGCGTGCGCTTGCTTCAGCGCAGCACCCGGCACCTGAGCGTCACCGAGGTCGGTGCTGCCTTTGCCGAGCACTGCAACCGCATCGTCCACGAGATCCAGCAGGCTGAACAGCTTGCGGGCAGTCTGCATGCGCAGCCCCGCGGCACTCTGCGTGTCGCGGCCTCGGTAGCCTTCGGCACACTTCACGTTGCGCCCGCCCTCGCCGACTTCCTCGGCCGTTATCCGGATCTGGATGTCGACATGACGATCTCCGATCGCAGCATTGACCTCGCGGAGGAAGGTTACGACATTGTAGTACGTGTGGCGAACGAGCTGCCTCCGACTCTCGTCGCACGTCAACTCGCTCCGGTGCGACGAAAGTTGTGCGCGACGCCGGACTACTTCGCGCGGCACGGTCTGCCGCAAATTCCGCAGGATTTGTCCCGCCACAACTGTCTCGATTACACCCACTCGGGCGAACAGGGTCTATGGCGCTTCATTGGCCCCAAAGGCGAAATTGCCGTGCCGGTAGCCGGTCGCCTCCGCATCAATGACGACGAAGCCCTGTCCCAGGCAGTACTCGGCGGGCTCGGACTTGCATTGCTTCCGACATTCATAATCGGCAGCGACTTGCGGTCCGGCCGGCTATGCGCTGCACTGTCGGAGTACATCCCGGTCGAGCGCCACGTCTACGCCCTTTATTTGCCGACCAGACACTTGCCGGTCAAAGTCCGTGCCTTCATAGACTTTCTGCTCGAGCGTTTCGGTCCCGAGCCCTATTGGGATGCGGAACGCCTCCCCGCCACAGGCGCCCGATGAATACCTGAGTTGTCAGGTACGGGGCGGGAAATTATTTCGATTCGTCCTTTATCATTATTAAGAGCATCTTGAACCCGTCGATTGGATGGACTGCGTGAGGCACGCCGGCCGGCATGAGCAGGGCATCGCCCTCACCCACAGTATGGATGACTCCGGCGATCGGAATTTGCGCACTGCCTTCAATGCCGATAACCAACGCATCGAACGGTGCCGTATGTTCACTTAGGCCTTCATTGCCGTCGAAGGCAAACAAGGTGACATTGCCCCCTGAGTTCCTGACAAGCATTCGGCTAACGACTGCCTTTTCCTGAAATTGCAGGAGAGTCTTAAGCTTTTGCACTTCAGTTCCAATCTTATTGTTGCTCATCGGGCACCCTTGAAATGTATGTATGAGACGACAAGGTAACAATGGGGAGGCTGGGCCGCGTATCCCTATTTATGAGCGTGACTGCAAAGGATCTGCCCACTTTCCATTTATCGCATCTCGAACGCCTCCCGGCGAAATTTCAGACGCCTGCCCCAGCTTGCGGCAAGCCCGGCCTCCAGTTGGTCACCAAACTGCCTCGGCCCGCAGAACCATACTTCGGTGCGCTGTGCTGGCTGATGTGACGCGGCCAACTGGTCCGACGAGAGGGTTCCGCCGGCCGATGCGTCGTGGATATGGAGCTTAACGGTCGTGAGTCTTGCGCACGTTCTCTGCAAACGTTCGACGAAGGGATCGCCCGAAGCCGTGCGCGTGCTGTAGTGGAGTTCCACCTGCGGTGCCGATTCGGTATTGCCGCGTAAGGCGTCCAGCCACGACAGGAAGGGCGTAATGCCGATACCGCCGGCGACCCAGATCTGCCGCGCCTTGCGATCATGGCGCTCGAGCAGGAAGCGTCCGTATGGCCCCTCCACGGTGACCGGTTGACCGACCGCGATGCGTGTCGCCAAGCGACGCGTGTAGTCGCCCAGCGCCTTGATCTCGAACGTGACAGTTTGGTCGCCGCGGTCGGCGCTGGCGATGGTGAAGGGATGCGCGCCCTCCATGCGATCGAAACCGACGAAGGCGAACTGGCCCGCGCGATGGCCCTTCCATCCGGTGTCGAGGCGACAGGTCACCTCGGTGATGTCGGGAGCCGGGGACGAGACGGACGCAACCACGCCTGTTGCGCGCTTATCCCGGCCGATACGTCCCGTGAGCGAAAAAATCGATGCCGCGGTGCCGATCGCGAGCAGGACAGCCATCAGGCCTCCGATCGCCTTGCCCCAATATTCCGGAGGTGCGAGCACGGCCGCGTGGAACGCGAGCATGAGATACAGCACCGGCATCGCGCGATGAAGATGGCGCCAGAATTTGTACGGGAAACGCTTCAAAAGGCTCAGGGCGATCATTCCCAGCACGAAGTAAATTGCGAATTCGCCCAACTCTTCGCCGGCGTCGCGCAGGTTGTCGAGTAATGCGCCAAAGTGCGCTTCGGGGACCTGACCGGCCTCGCCAAAGACGGATTCGAGCACGTCGTCGGACATCTCGATCAGCCAGTGCAGCGCCGCGAAAACTGTGGCGAGAATGCCGGCCCACTTGTGCAGGCGAAAAATGCGGTCCATCCCGCCGAGCGGGCGCTCGAGGATCGCCGGTCGCGTGGCCAGTGCCATTGCCAGCGACATCATGCCTATCCCCAGCACGCCGCTGAGATAGAGCGCCTGTTCGCGGATCAGCCACGGTAGCGACGCGCTGCCGCTGCCGTCGACACTCGCGGCGAAGCCCCACGCGAGCGTGAGAAGGGCGATGAATGAGGAGAGGATGAAGACCATTGGAAACCCTCTACAGGCAGAATGACGGCTGGGGCGCCGAACTGCGCGGCGCCCCTCGGTGCAGAAGCTCAGTTATTGCGCTTGACCTCGGTCTTGAGGACTTCGCCCGAGAAGGGTGCAATGTCGAGTTCCACCAAGCGTCCGTCCGGATCGGTGGCCGTCACCTCGAACTTGTCGCCGTCACGCTCGATTTCCTTGATATCGCGATACCCCATCGCTTCCACCTTGACCTGCGCCTGGTGCAGCGTCAGCCAGGTGGCCTCCGCTGTGGTGGCAGCCTTGTTCTTGTCACGCTTCACCTCGGTCTTGAGGATGGCGCCGGTAAAGGGATCGACGTCGATCTTCACGAAGCGACCATCCCGATCGGTCGCCTTGATCTCGTACTTGTCGTTCTCGCGCTCCAGTTTCGCGAGATCACGGTAGCCGGAGGCTTCAAGCTTGAGTTGGACTTCGTGTGGTGTCAGCCACTGAGCCTGGCCAGCGCCCGTCCCATTGCTGGCGGCGAGTACAGGCACGATGACCCCGCCTGCAAGCA
This sequence comes from Aromatoleum evansii, assembly GCF_012910805.1. Lineage (GTDB taxonomy): Bacteria > Pseudomonadota > Gammaproteobacteria > Burkholderiales > Rhodocyclaceae > Aromatoleum > Aromatoleum evansii. Next base: position 12,314 of record NZ_WTVK01000020.1, on the reverse strand, counting down.
GGCCGGCGCCGAGGGTGAGGGTAACGATGAGGGTCTTGGTGCGCATGGTGGCTTCTCCTGTTCCTTGGGGCTGCGGCCTTTCTGGTGACCGTGGTGCCATCCTGAACGGAGCGAACTGAATGCGCGCTGAATGCCCCCTCTGCGCCGGCAATGGAAATTCAACGCCAACCAACCACGGCGCTCATGAACGGGGGGAGGTTCGGCCCTCATGCGCGTTGACAGGATCGCCAGCGAAGCTTCGCTCGGGCTGCAGCGCTCCGCGCTCGACAAGCTCCTGTTCAGGATTCGGTACGGAGCGCGCTGACACGACTCTGCTATCGTACTGGTTACGGTATAGCGCAGCGCGCATGATCAGCATCGAGACGACTGGCGCGGTCATCAGCACGAATGCGGCGATCAGGATCTCATGGATCACCAGCCGGGATTGGGTCACGGTGAAATACACCATGGACGCGATCAGGATGCAGCCGGTGCCCAGGGTGATCGTGATCGCAGGTCCGTGTATGCGCTGATAGAAGGTCTTGAGGCGCAGCAGGCCGACGGTGCCGATGAGCGTGATCAACCCGCCGAGCACCAGCAGGAAGGAAGCCGTCAGCGCAGCCCACCAGGGCATTGCGTCGAGTGCAGTCATTCGATCACCTCGCCGCGCATCATGAACTTGGCCAGTGCGATCGTCGAGACAAAGCCGAGCACGGCGATGATCAGGGCGGCCTCGAAGTAGATCTGGCTGCCGAAGCGGATCCCGAGCATCAGCGCGAGCAGCATCGTGCACATCCACAGCGTGTCGAGCGCGAGCACGCGATCGTGTGCCGACGGTCCGATGAGCAGGCGCACCGTGCACAGCATCATGGCCAGTATGACGCAGACAAGCGCAAAACCGATCGCCAGGGACAACAGGGTGCCAACGGTCACGATTGTCCTCCTTGTCCGGGGGGCGCCGGCGCTTCAAAGACTTCGATGATGGGCTGCTCGTAACGCGTCTTGATCGTTTCCACCCACCAGCGCTCGTCATGCAGGTCGAAGACGTGGAGCAGCAGTTCATGACGTTCCGGCAGCAGATCGACCCACACCGTGCCCGGAGTCGTGTTGATCAGGCAGGACAGCAGCGCCAGGCCGTGCGGGCTGCGCAAGTCGAGCGGTATCCGGATGAATTGCGAATTCACGCCTTCGGATCGGCGGAAGAGGATGATCTGGCTGACATTGAAGCTCGAGCGCACGATCTCGACGGTCGCCATTCCCAGCAGGCGGACCAGGGCCGGCAGCCGCGCGATGTACCCGTACCCGTGCGGCTGCAAGGGGCGCGCGAGAAGCGGGCCGACGATGGCCAGCACTCCGCCCAGCAGCCAGTGCGCGGGTTCGAGGCTCTGGTTCAGCACCAGCCACATCAGTAGCAGTGCGACGGACAACTTCGGGGACGGAAGCCAGCGTTTCATCGCGTCCCCTCCCCCGCCGGCGTGCGGAGGACCGGGGGCTGGCCCAGCACGCGTTCGTGGTAATCGCCGACACGCTTCAGGCCGTCCACGGTCCGGTTCAGGTAGTCGAATGCCGTGCCGGCATGGGTCGTCAGCAGCACGCACAGCAGGACCAGGGCGGTCACCGGTGCCGCTTCCGACGCGAGCAGGGTAGGCGGGGTCACGGCCCCCGAGGCCCAGAACGTCCGCACCCCCAGCCGCATCAGCGCAATGATCGCGGCAAGGCCTGCCAGCACGACCAGCGCGATCAGCAGCCAGGTCGCGGGCGTCACGCCGCCTTGTTCCGGCGGAGATGCAGCGAGCAAGGCGTGAAACAGGCTGAATTTGGCAACGAAGCCCGAAAGCGGCGGCATTCCGGCGATGACCAGCGCACAGGCGACGAAACTCAGGCCGAGGAACGCAAGCGTGCCGGGAATCACGACTCCCACCGGATCCACCGGCTTGTCATCGATCGCAAACGCCTCCATCGTCACGGCCAGCAGCGATGCGCCAGGCGGACGTATGCGTTCGGTGAGTTCGAGCAGGAGCATGAAGGCGGACGTCGCCAGCGTCGCACCCACCAGGTAATACAGCCCTGCAGCGAGCACGGCGCCGCCGGACTGCCCGATCACGGCCAGCAGCGTGCCGGACGAGACGATCGCGCCGTAGCCGGCCATGCGCGCGCCGTCCTGGCTGGCGAGCATGCCGATGGTGCCGAACACGAGCGTGGCCATGCCGCCGACGGTCAGCGCCTGAAGACCGAAACCGGCGAGCGCCCCGGCCGAATCGCCGAACACGGCAAGCCAGACACGCAGCACCGCATACACGCCGACCTTCGTCATCACGACCAAGATCGCGGCGACCGGCGGGCACGCCGATGCGTAGGTGCCGGGCAGCCAGAATCCGAGCGGCCACATCGCCCCCTTGGTCAGGAAGGCGAGCGCCAGCACGCTCGCACCGACGCCCAGCAGGTAGGAATCCTCCGGCCTCAGCGCGGGCACCCGGGCGGCCAGGTCGGGGATGTTGAGCGTGCCCGTCGCGGCGTAGATCAGCGCGACGCCGATCAGGAACATGAAGGAGGCGACCAGATTGACGGCGATGTACTGCATGCCGGCCCGGATGCGGTTCAGGTTGTAGCCGTGCAGCACCAGGCCGTAGGAGGCCGCCAGCATCACCTCGAAGAACACGAACAGGTTGAACAGATCGTTGGTCAGGAAGGCGCCGTTGAGGCCCATCAGCAGTAAGAGGAACAGGGAATGGAAATGCACGCCGACCCGGCCCCAGCGCTGCGCGGAAAAGACCAGCACCGCCAGGGCGACGGTCGCCGTCAGCAACAGCATCAGCGCAGCCAGTCGGTCGACCATCAGCGCGATGCCGAAGGGCGCGGCCCAGTTGGCGGCCAGATAGACGCCGATTCCCTTCGGCCAGTGCTCGCCATCGACCAGCACCAGCAGCGCCGCCGCCATCACCCACAGCAGCACGCTGACCACCGCGGCGCAACCGAACTTGAGGCGATGATGCTTCTGGTTGACCGGGATCAGCAGCGCTCCCGCGATCAGGGGGAGCAGGACCGGCAGCACGATCAGGTGCTCCCACCACGGCAGCGTGCTCATTCGCGCGGCTCCTCGCCATCGACGTGGTCACTGCCGGTCAGGCCGCGCGCACCGATCATCATCACCAGATACAGCGCGGTGGTCGCAAAGCCGATCACGATTGCCGTCAGCACCAGCCCTTGCGGCAGCGGGTCGGCAAACTGCGCGGGATCGACCGTCGTGTGCGGCGTGATCGGTGGCCGATCCACCCACAGGCGCCCCATCCCGAAAATGAACAGATTGACCCCGTAGGACATCAGCAACAGACCGGTGATGAGCTGGAACGTCCGCGGTCGCAGGATCAGCCAGATGCCGGAACCGAAGGTCACGCCCACTGCGATGGCGAATACGATCTCCATCAGACATTCCTCCCGTCCGTGAGCCCGGCGTCGGACCCGCCGTCGCCCGGCAGACGGCGTGCGCGCAAGGACTGGTGAGCCAGCGCCACCAGCATCAGCATCGTCGTGCCGACCACGACCGCGAACACGCCCAGGTCGAATACGAAGGCGGTTGGCAGGTGCAGTTCGCCCAGCAAGGGCCAATCGACATGCGCCGTATACGTCGTGAGGAAGGGGTGACCGAAGGCCCATGCGCCCAGGCCGGTCGAACACGCGAGCAGAAGCCCGAACGCCAGCCAGCGGTGCGGCCGTAGTTGAATATGGTTTTCCACCCACACCGTGCCGGCTAGCATGTATTGCACCAGAATCGCCACGGCGAAGATCAGGCCCGCGACGAAGCCGCCACCGGGCAGGTTGTGCCCGCGCATGAAGAAGTACGCCGCAATCACGCCGATGAAGGGCAGCAGCATGCGCAGGTAGATCCCGGCCACCAGCAGGTAACCGCCGCTGGCCTGCTCCGCCGGCGTCTGCCGGCTCGCGGGGTCGGCCGCGTTCTTCTGCTGCGCAGGAACGCTGGCGCTGTCCGCGGCGGGACGGAAGCGTCGCAGCAGGGCGTAGACCGTGAGCGCCACGATCGAGAGCACCGTGACTTCGCCCAGCGTGTCGAAGCTGCGGAAATCGACGAGCAGTACGTTCACGACGTTGCTCCCGCCGCCTTCGCTCAATGCGCGCAGCAGGAAGAAGTCCGCGATCGTCTCCGGGGCCGGGTGCACGAGGACCGCATAGGTCAGCAGCGCCATGCCGAGGCCGCCGGCAACCGCAACAAGCATGTCGCGCGAGCGGCGCATCCATACGCTGCGCGGGATTGTGAGGTGGAGCTCCTTTGGCTCGATGCGCGGCGGCAGCCAGCGCAGGCCGAGCAGGATCAGCACGGTGGTGACCGTTTCCACCATCAGCTGCGTCAGCGCCAGGTCGGGCGCCGACAGCCACAAGAAGGTCGCTGCCGTCACAATTCCCGTTCCGCCGACGAGGATGAGGGCCGCGAGCCGGTGATATTTCGCCATCCAGGCCCCTGCGACCGCGCAGGCGCAGCCGATGACCCAGATGGCGGCGAACAGTGGGTCGGGTTCATGCAGCGGAATTTCCGTCCACGCCCTCGGCATGCCGACGAGCAGCGGGGGAACTGCCAGCATCGCCAGCATCATCATCAGTAGTTGTGGCTGCAGGCGCGCGGTGCCGATGCGTTGCAGCAGCCACTGTGCCGAGCGCGTCAGGACCATCATCGAGGTCTCGTAAGCCTGCGCGCCGCTGAAGCGGTAGATCACCGGAACCTGCTCACGCTCCCGCAGATTGAAGTAGCGGCGCAGCACGACGTAGAGCATCACGCCACCGCTGAAGGCGATCGCACTCAGCAGCAGGGGCAGGTTGAAGCCGTGCCAGGGCGTGAGGTCGTATTCCGGCGTGTTCGGCCCTAATGTTGCGGTTACGGCGAGGTGCAGGATGGGCCCGATGCTCACGCCCGGCACGATGCCGACGATCAGGCACAGGACCACCAGCAACTCCACGGGAAAGCGCATCCAGCGCGGCGGCTCGTGGGGTTCGCGCGGGAAATCCGTCGCGCGTGTGCCGAAGAAGATCGAGATGAAGCGCAGCGAATACGCCACGCTGAACATCCCCATCGCGACGGCTGCGACGGACATCCACCAGTGCTCGTCGCCGCCCACCAGCGCAGTTTCTGCGAAGAACATCTCCTTGGACAGGAAGCCGTTCAGCAGGGGCACGCCAGCCATGGCGGCGCTGGAGACGATGGCCAGGACCGCGGTGACCGGCAGCTGGTGACGCAGTCCGCGCAGGACGCGCAGGTCACGGGTCCCGGTTTCGTGGTCGATGATGCCGGTGGTCATGAACAGCGAAGCCTTGAAGGTCGCGTGGTTGAGGATGTGGAAGATTGCCGCGACGATGGCCAGGGGCGTGCCGATGCCGATCAGCACCGTGATGAGGCCGAGGTGGCTGATCGTCGAGTAGGCGAGCAGGCCCTTGAGGTCGTGCTGGAAGATCGCGATGAAGGCGCCGATCAGCAGCGTGCACACGCCGGCGCCGCCGATGATCCAGTTCCATTCGGCCGTGCCCGCCAGTGCCGGCCACAGCCGCACCAGCAGGAACACGCCCGCCTTCACCATCGTGGCTGAATGCAGATAGGACGATACGGGTGTCGGCGCGGCCATCGCGTGCGGCAGCCAGAAATGAAAGGGGAACTGTGCGCTCTTGGTCAGCGCGCCCAGTGCCACCAGCACCAACGCGACGCGGTACAGCTCGTGCGAACGGATGAGCGGCCCCGCCGCCAGCACCTCGTCCAGGTCGTAGCTGCCGACGATGTGGCCGAGCACGAGCACTCCGGCGAGCAGGCACAATCCGCCGGTCGCCGTAACGGTGAACGCCATCCGCGCGCCCCGTCTGGCGTCGCTCCTGTGATGCCAGTACGCGATCAGCAGGAACGAGGTCAGGCTGGTGAGTTCCCAGAACACGACCAGTTGCACCAGATTGCCGGACAGCACCACTCCCAGCATTGAACCCATGAAGGCCAGCAGGAACGAGAAGAAGCGCGGCACGGGGTCTTTCGGCGACATGTAGTAGCGCGCATACAGCACCACCAGGAGGCCGATGAGGAGAATCAGCAGGGTGAATACCCAGGCTAGGCCATCCATGCGAAGCACGAGCTGAAGACCGTGCGAGGGCAGCCAGGCGATCTCTTCGCGCAGCGCCTTTCCGGCAGCAACCTCAGGGTAGAGCAGGCCCGTGACGAGCAGCCCGGTGGCCGCGATGGCGAGCGCCAGCCATGCCTCTCGGTTGCGGGCATTTTCCGGCATCAGCGCCGCCAACAGACTGCCGGCGAACGGAACAAGGATCAGTGAAGCAAGCAGCATCCGTTATGGCCAAGGTGTGGGGCGGGTCAGTCAGCGCAGGCTGACCGGCGGGCAATACAGGGCGGCCTCCCCCGATGGGTGCGGCGCCGGCTCAATCTACACGGTGAGGTTCCGCGATTGCACCAACAGCGTGTCGCAGGGCAGGTATTCGAGCAACTTCGCGGCGGTGCTGCCCAACAGGGCGCTCATGATGCCGCCGTGGGTATGACCGCCTATCACCACGAGATCAATATCGTTGTCGCGTGCGTAACGCGCCAGCTTGATCGAAATCGTGCCGTATTCGACGACGGAATGCATGATCGTGCCCTCGGGTAGCCGCGTTGCCCGGATGAACTCCGCGCACTCCGTGTGCGCGATCCGTGGGGCGGTTGCGCCGTTCGACGCAGTCGTGCCCCGCCCGGACATCGGCGGTGTGTAGGCGTGGTAAAGCGTCAGTTCGCGACCCGGGAAGAACGCCGCCGCAGTGAGCAAGGCATGGCGCGACATTTCGGAAAAGTCGGTTGCCACGACGATCCGTCGGTAGGGACCCTGTGCACGGCTGTGCACGACCAGCAGGGCTGGCTTCAGGGAGCGAGCGAGGCGCTCGTTGGTTGTTCCGAGCAGGACGCGTCCGAATGTCTCCTGACGAGCGACCCCGGTTACGACGAGGTCGGCGCCTTCCGCGGCGGCTGTCTCGCGGATCGCGGTCTCGGGTTCCCTCCCCTGCACGATCCGAACCCTTACCGGCATCTTCGTCCCGTACAGGTCGCGGCTGAGTTGCCGCTGGGCAACACTCATCAGTTGATCGTCAGTTGCCCCGCTGATCCAGGCGTACGTCTGATCTGCACATACCGACGGATCGAGGACATTCAAGGCAATGAGTTCCGCCTGCCACTCACGGGCGAGCTGGGCACTCCGGTCGAGCGCCCGGTCACAACGCGCGCCGAGATCGGTCGCCAGCAGAAGACGAGCGGGCGGACGGTCGGGGGGATGAATCGCGGTCTCATGCGTCACAGTCGTTTCTCCCTGGATTGATGCTCACGCGCGCGCAAGGCGTGCCGCGAGGCCGGTACTGCGGATGACGAGCTTCTCCAGCTCCGCCACGGCAAACACCAGCAGACCGGCCGCAACGACCTTAGTCCACTCCTGCGGCGTGAGCGCTGTCGAATCGAAGATGCGATGCATGAACGGAGCATGGGTATAGGCGATCTGCAAGGGAATGCAGGCGGCGATCGCGAGCAGCACGTACATATTCCCGGCGAGGGCCTCCCGGTTCGTGATCGGCGCGAGGATATGGCGGCTGTTGATCAGGTAGAACATCTCGGCCACGACCACCGCATTGACGGCCATCGTACGCGCGGTCTCCAGGCTCGTACCGTCAGCCAGTTCCCACAGGAAAAGTCCCAGCGCACCGATCATCATCAGCACCGACACCATCAGCACCCGCCAGACGAAGAAGCCCGACAACAAGGCCTGGCCCGGCGGCCGCGGATGGCGCGTCATGACGTCGCCCTCGGCCGGCTCGAAGGCCAGCGCCAGCCCCAGCGTCGAGGAGGTGACCATGTTGATCCACAGCACCTGCGCCGGCGTCAGCGGCAGCGCCAGCTCGAACAGGATGGCCGCAATCACGACGAGCGCCTCGCCGCCATTGGTGGGCAGCATGAACAGGATGAATTTTTTCAGGTTGTCATAGACCGCACGGCCTTCGCGGACCGCCGTCGCGATCGTCGCGAAATTGTCGTCGGCGAGCACCATGTCGGACGCCTCCTTCGCCGCCTCGGTGCCCTTGCGGCCCATCGCCACGCCGACGTCGGCGCGCTTCAGCGCGGGGGCGTCGTTCACGCCATCACCGGTCATCGCGACCACCTGCCCGTCATCCTGCAAGGCTTGCACGAGGCGCAGCTTGTGCTCGGGGCTGGCCCGTGCGAACACATCGACCTCCATCGCCACCCGCCGCAATGCGGCGTCATCCATCACGGCGACCTCCGCCCCGGTGATGAACGGCTTGCCGACGCCGATCCCCAGTTGCGCGCCGATGGCGCGCGCCGTCTCGCCGTGGTCGCCGGTGATCATCTTGACGCGGATGCCGGCACGGTGGCACTCGCCCACCGCTGCAATGGCTTCCTCGCGCGGGGGGTCGATGATGCCTGCCAGCGCGAGCAGCATATAACCCTCCTCGACGTCGGCAAATGCCAGGCGATCGCCTGCCGGAGCGCTGCGCTTGCACGCCACGGCAATAAGCCGCAAGCCCTGTGCCGCCGTGTCGGTCGCCATCCTTCGCCAGTAATCGACGTCCAGTGGCCTCTCGCCGTCATGGTCGAGCTGCGACGCGCACATGTCGAGAATCCGCTCCGGCGCCCCCTTGACGAAGATCCACGCGTCGCCATCCAGGTCACGATGCCAGGTCGCCATGAAGCGGTGCTGCGACTCGAACGGAATCGAATCGATGCGCGGCCACGCGGTATCTCCGGCATGCTGTGTGAATCCCCCTTTAATTCCCGCGACAAGCAAGGCGCCTTCGGTCGGATCGCCTTCTACCCGCCACAGATCGTCTTCTTCACGCAGACGCGCGTCGTTGCACAACACGCCTACGCGGATCGCCAACGACAGCGCGGGGTAGCGCGCGACATCAATGGGCCGGCCGTCGATGCTGAAGTCCCCCACCGGCGCATAGCCGACGCCTCCCACATCGAACACGTGCCCCGCACAGACCAAGCGCTGCACGGTCATCTCATTGCGCGTCAGCGTGCCGGTCTTGTCGGAACAGATCACGGTCACCGAGCCTAGCGTCTCCACTGCTGGAAGGTGGCGGACGATGGCCTTGCGCCGCGCCATCCGCTGAACGCCGAGCGCGAGGGTTACCGTCATGATCGCCGGCAGGCCCTCCGGAATGGCCGAGGCCGCAAGCGCGACGACCATCATGAACATCTCGGCAGGAGCATGATCGCGCCACAGCGTACCGAGCACGAAAGTCGCTGCAGACGCGCCGAGGATGGCCAAGGCCAACACACGGCCGAAACGGTCGATCTGGCGCAGCAGGGGCGTGGACATCCGCTGGATATCGGCGAGCATCTGATTGATCCGCCCCAACTCCGTGGCGGCGCCGGTCGCGATGACAATGCCGGTGCCCTGGCCGTACACAACGAAGGTTCCCGAATAGGCCATGCAGTAGCGATCGCCGAGCGGAGCGTCGGCACGGACGGTTTCCGCCCCCTTGTCGATCGGCAGGGATTCGCCCGTCAGCGCGGCTTCCTCGATGCGCAGTTCCCTGACCGAAACGAGACGCAGGTCCGCAGGAATGCGATCACCTGAGGTCAAGGCCACCCAGTCGCCGGGCACGAGATCGGTCGCGTCGATTTCGTGACGATCGCCACCGCGTATCACCGTCGCATGCGGGGACAACATCGCGCGGATTGCGTCGAGCGCCGCTTCGGCCTTGCCTTCCTGGATGAACCCGATGATCACGTTGATCACCACCGCGGCGAGCAGCACTCCGGTATCGACCCAGTGACCGAGGGCAGCAGTAATGGCCGCCGCGCCGAGCATCACGTATAGCAATATATTGTGGAACTGCATGGCCAAGCGCAGCAGCGCGCCGCGTCGGGCCGGCGGGGCAAGCAGATTCAAGCCATAGCGCTCGAGTCGGCGCTGCACTTCATCGGCAGTCAGCCCTTCCGGCCCCGTTTGCAGGACCCGTTCGATCTCGCCCTGCGACAGTGCATGCCAGACCGGAGGGTGGGTATGATCCACGCGACGGTCGCCCATCAGTTCGTAGCCTCCAGGTATTCCCCCGCACTGGCTGCTTGCCGCTTACGGGCTCGAAAGGGGAGAACTTTTGTAGCAATATTATGCCAGAGCATGCATAGGCCTCCCAATCGTACGGGATAAGCATCCGACACGGGGCGATGCCACCGTACCAACGCGAACAGCATTGCGATCGAAAGGACGACCACCATGTTGAAACTGAACCACCTGCTTGCGGCGACCGATCTTTCTGCACCGGCTCGCCACGCCGTTGAGCGTGCCGCATTGGTGAGCCGGGAAACGGGGACTCCGCTGGACGTACTGCATGTGGCCGATCTTGCCCCGCTGGATCGGCTCCGCCACCTCATGGGCAACTCGGCAGACGATCTGAAACAACAGGTGCTCAAGAGCGCCCGGGAACGGCTGCATGAGCTCGTGGGCGCACTGCAAAACCACTATGGGATCACGGCGGATGCTCATATCGCGTTTGGCTCCTTGCTTGCGGAGTTGGGAAAGGCGGTCGATGCGTCGGCAGCGGACCTGATCGTTTGCGGCGCGCGGGGCGAGAGCTTCCTGCGGCACGTCCTGTTGGGTTCGACCGCGGAACGGATGCTCAGCCGCGCGACATGTCCGATGCTGGTCGTCAAGCAGGCCGCACATGAACCCTATCGATCGGTCCTGGTGCCGGTGGATTTCTCGGCCTCGTCCCTGCAGGCGATCTGCAATGCCAGGCTCATCGCGCCCCAGGCGCAAATCGTCCTGCTCCACGCATTCGACGTGCCGTTCGAGGGCCACTTGCGATACGCCGGCGTTGAGGATGAAGTCATCAGCGGCTATCGCCTGCAGGCCAAGCAGGAAGCGATTCAGAACCTGAACGACTTGAGCGAGCAAGCCGGATTGCCGCCCTATGAGGCGCGGCTCATCGTGCTGCAAGGCCACCCATCGACGCACATCATCGAGCAGGAGCAGGAAGCCGACTGCGACCTGATCGTGATGGGCAAACACGGCCAAAGCATGCTCGACGAATTTTTCGTCGGCAGCGTCACCAAGCACGTCCTGGCCGAATCCCAATGCGATGTAATGGTGTCAGTGTGATGCGCCTGTAGCGGCCAGCCGGACGACTCCCTGCGACGCGCATGTGGCGCGTCGCCTCGCTCAATGCTGACGTGTTGATCCGGCCGTGCCGGTGTTGCCGGACTGATCGACTGCGATGACGGTCAGGCGGCGCTCGGTGCCATCGGGAAAGTCCCAGTCGATCGCCTGACCGACGCTGAGGCCGATCAGGGCCGCACCGACGGGTGCCAGGACGGAAACCTTCCCCTGGCCGATGTCCGCCTCGTCCGGAAACACGATCTGCACCGCACGATCGAGGCCGGTTTTCTCGTCGCGATAGTGAACCCGTGCGTTCATCGTGACCACATCCGCCTGAATTGATTCCAAGGGGATCACAATTGCCCGCTCCAGCTCCGCGCGCAGGGTGGGTGGCGGCTGCATCGCCATCAGACGCACAAAATCGACCTCGCTAACGACAATGTTAGTTTCTTGCATCATTTTCCACGACTCCAGGGAACACAGCGGCGCCTTTCGCCGATGGTGACATCATGATAGGACTCGAGAGGGGGCTTGATTAGCCGTTTGACAAGCACAATATTGTTTCCAATGGGGAACCGTCAAAATCCATTTGTACGACGTCAACGATATGCTCGTGCTCGCCCACATCGTGAATGCGAAAAGCGTTTCCGAGACGGCAACACGCCGCGGAGTCTCGAAGTCGCAGGTGAGCAATCGGTCGGTCGCCTCGCGACCAGACAGGGCGTACGCCTGCTGCAGCGAAGCACCTGCTGGGCGCTGAGCCCGACCGAGGTCGGGGAAGCGTATATCGACCCACCTAGCTTTCAATCTTGGCGGGGCAGCAGTTTTCAGAGTGAAGTGGCCTCTCCAACGACGGCTATGTCAGAAGCCATGATTGGCAGCAATTGGCCGTTAGTGCCAGTTCGGTCGTGTTGTTCGAAAGGCGCCGTTGCTACGGCAGTTCCGACGAGGAGCAGCCGCCTCCCCTTCGGGAATGCGCTGTTCAGAGTGCCGATGTCGGTGTGGTGGGTGAAATTGTCGGCAGATTGCGCTCCGGCGCCGGCGCGCGTCGATCGAGCGCTAAAACCTGCATGACCGAAGGCCCGCTCAGCGATCGGAACGTTCTCCTCATCGGCGCTGGCCTGCGGCGCCGCCCGCACGACGCCCCCGCCGACAATCCCGCGGCTATCTATCGTCTGTCTCTTACACACATCT
>NZ_WTVK01000209.1 GCF_012910805.1 Aromatoleum evansii | reverse complement strand
ATGTTGATGATCGGGCCGCCCGGCACCGGCAAGTCGATGCTCGCGCAACGGTTTCCCGGCTTGCTGCCGGACATGAGCGATGACGAAGCGCTTTCCGCCGCCGCGGTGATGAGCCTGACCACGCGCGGCTTCGACGCACGGCGTTGGAAGGTGCGGCCGTTCCGTTCGCCACACCACACAGCATCTGCGGTGGCGATGGTGGGCGGGGGCAACACGCCCAGGCCGGGCGAAATCTCGCTGGCGCATCAGGGCGTGCTCTTCCTCGACGAGCTTCCCGAGTTCGAGCGCCGTGTGCTCGAAGTCCTGCGTGAGCCATTGGAAACCGGCCACATCACCATCTCACGCGCAGCGCGTCAGACAGACTTCCCTGCCAGCTTCCAGCTGATTGCCGCAATGAACCCGTGTCCGTGCGGCTATCGCGGGCATCCGCTGCGGGCGTGCCGCTGCACACCGGATCAGGT
>NZ_WTVK01000208.1 GCF_012910805.1 Aromatoleum evansii | reverse complement strand
CCTGGGTATATTTCGCCAGCTTCTCGGTATGACCGAACTGATCCCAATAGGCGATCGGATGCGTGTTGCGGTACCACTGCGGCACCCAGTAACGGCCGGCGCGGAACACCCGGTCGAAGGCGCGGCACGCGACCGTCAGCTCATGGCGGCCGTTCGCGCCGATGATTTTCTCGATCAACGCATCGATCGCCGGGTTGGAGATGCCTGCGAGATTGTAGGAGCCCTTGGTCTTCGCCGCCTGCGAGGAGAAGAACGGCCGCATGCTGTCGCCGGGCGTCGCCGAGAAGCTGAAGCGCTGCATGGTCATGTCGAAATCGAAAACTTCTAACCGGGCGCGGTACTGTACCGCGTCGACCAGGCGGAACGTCGCATCGATGCCGAGCGTTCCGAGATTCTTGATGTAAGGCCCGTGGTGCGGTTGCAGCGAGGGCTCGTCGTTGAGGAATTCGATGGTGATGGGC
>NZ_WTVK01000207.1 GCF_012910805.1 Aromatoleum evansii | reverse complement strand
GTGCAGCGTCGTCAACCCAACCGCAGATGGTCACGACGAATGGCGGCTCCGTTACGCTGGCGTCGCAGAGCGGTCTCTATCTCGACGGCGATATCCACGCCTTCTCCGGCGGGAGCGGCGCTTCCGGCGGCAATTTGTCGATCGCGCTCACCACGCCGATCTTCAAGATGAGTACCTTCCCCAACAGCACGGCGCCGTCCAATGTGATCGTGCCAAGCCTGATGACCGTGGTGCAGGGGCGTCCGGATTCCTTGCTGCTTGCGGACATCGCTCCGGGGACGGATGCGTCGCATCTCGCGTTCGGCCAGGCCACCGTGAGCGCCGACATGGTCAAGGCCGGCGGGTTCGACAGCCTGACGCTGATCTCCGGCGACTACATGCAGTTCTCCGGCAACGTGTCGCTCGCGCTCGGCCGCAGCCTGACGCTGACGGCGGCGGCGTTCACGTCGGGAGCTCCGGTG
>NZ_WTVK01000206.1 GCF_012910805.1 Aromatoleum evansii | reverse complement strand
GGGCTGGCGAACAAGCTCGGCGTGCGATGGGCCGCGCACACGGCGACGACGTTCCCCGGCACCCCGCTGGCGGGCGCCGAGGTCGTCGGGATGCCGCTGCGACGCGAGATCCGAGAGCTTCGCCCCGCGATGCTGCGCGCGGAGGCGATGACGTACTTCGGTCTCGAACCCGGACGCCCGACGCTCGTCATCACCGGTGGCTCGCTCGGTGCAGCGAGTCTCAACGAGGCCTTCGCCGCGGCCGCGCCGGCGCTGCGTGAGGCCGGGGTGCAGGTCCTGCACATCACCGGGCGGGGCAAGGGGTTCGAGGCCCCGGCCACCGCCTCGGGGCCGCGCTACGTCGTCGAGGAGTACTGCGACCGCATGGACCTCGCCTACGCGGTGGCCGACCTCGTCGTCACGCGAAGCGGCGCCGGCATGGTGAGCGAACTGTCCACGCTCGCGATCCCCGCGATCTACGTG
>NZ_WTVK01000205.1 GCF_012910805.1 Aromatoleum evansii | reverse complement strand
GTAGTCTGGCGTCTCGTCATACTGGCCGAATTCGTTGGGCAGGCCGGCGTTCGGATAGGCACACACCAGCGTGTCGGCGACGCGGCCGATATCGGCGATGTGCGCGCGCAGATCCTCGGCGCCGAGCGCGCAGTTGAAGCCGATCGTGATCGGCCGCGCGTGCCGCACCGAATGCCAGAACGCCTCCGGCAATTGTCCGGAGAGCAGGCGGCCGGACTTGTCGGTGATGGTGCCGGAAATCATCACGGGCACGTCGATGCCGCGCTCCTCGATGATCTCGGCGATCGCATACAGCGCCGCCTTGGCGTTCAGCGTGTCGAAGATGGTCTCGACCAGCAGCAGGTCGGCGCCGCCGTCGAGCAGGCCCTTGGCCTGTTCGCCGTAGGCCGTGCGCAGATCGTCGAAGGTGACAGCGCGATAGCCGGGATTGGAGACGTCGGGCGAGATCGAGGCGGTGCGGTTG
>NZ_WTVK01000204.1 GCF_012910805.1 Aromatoleum evansii | reverse complement strand
CCGCAGATGCCATCGGGAGTACCTTGGACGAGCGGCCTGACGGCGTCAGGCCCGCCCGCCTGCCGCCTCAGGCCCCGCGCGCCCGTGTGAGGGTTTCCGAGGGCATCTCGCCATATGCGCGGCTATAACATCTGGCGAAGTCGCTCAGATGCCAGAAGCCGTTGGCACGCGCGGCCGCGGTCACGGTCAGGAGCGGACTTCCTTTGACGAGGAGCTTGCGGACCGACCACATCCGCTTCGACCGAAGGTGCTGATGCAGGCTGACGCCGCAAATGTGCTGCACGGCAGTCTGGAGCGTCCGAACGGAAACGCCGAGCGTCTGTGCGAGACCGGTGCTGTAGAGGTCGGCTTCCCCGACAGCCGCCACCAGTTCATCCAGGCGCTCGACGAGCTTCCGATGCCGGTCGAACGAACCGGGAAGCACCCGCTTGACGCTATCCTGGACCAAGGCGTTGTCGAGCCC
>NZ_WTVK01000203.1 GCF_012910805.1 Aromatoleum evansii | reverse complement strand
GACCTTGACCTCTTCGATGCCGGCGTCGATCAGCTTGCTGAGCGCGACGTCACCGAGGTCGTCGCCGGCCTGCAGGAACGTCTCGCCGTCGATCTCGACCGTCTGCGCCACGTTGCGGGCGTAGACCGAGCTCTCGACGTCCTCGTGCTCGACCAGCTGGCCGTCAGAGTTGCGCTGCGCGATCGGCAGGACGAGACCGCGCTTCGTGCCGCAGTCCTCCTCGCGGATGATGACGTCCTGCGAGACGTCGACGAGACGACGCGTCAGGTAACCCGAGTCGGCCGTACGCAGAGCGGTGTCGGCCAGACCCTTTCGTGCACCGTGGGTCGAGATGAAGAACTCCAGCACCGACAGGCCCTCACGGAAGTTGGCCTTGATCGGACGCGGGATGATCTCGCCCTTCGGGTTGGCCATGAGGCCTCGCATACCCGCGAGCTGGCGCAGCTGGAACCAGTTACCACGGG
>NZ_WTVK01000202.1 GCF_012910805.1 Aromatoleum evansii | reverse complement strand
AGCCTGCAGAGCGAGAACGGCGTCAATGCCACCGGCCGCTCCGCCGGCCGCAGCGTCGACGGCAGCAACAGCCGCTGGCGGCTCGGGATCGCGCCCTGCCTCGAGGTGCTGGTCGACCTGCCGAGCTGGTCCGGCAGCGTGAAATCGCCCGGCGTATCGGGCTTTTCCGACGTCGCGCCCGGCATCAAATGGCAGCTCAGCCCGCTGCCGGGGAAGATCGCCCTGTCGATCACCGCCGGCGTCGCGCTGCCAACCGGCGCGACTACGATCGTCGGTCGTGGCGCGCAGCCCTACATCCAGCTGCCATGGTCATGGGAGCTGCATGACGGCTGGGGCGTCAGCGGCATGTTCACGGAATTCTTCCACCCTGCCGAGCTGACCGGCCGGCAGGTGTCGGAAGCGACCTTCGTGATCGAGAAGAAGCTGACCGAGCGGATCAGCATGTTCACCGAATATGTCGGCGAC
>NZ_WTVK01000201.1 GCF_012910805.1 Aromatoleum evansii | reverse complement strand
CGCCGTCGACGGTGTCGTCTTGCGCGCCGATCACCTCGACGTCGACGAGTCACTGCTGACGGGTGAATCAGACCCGATCGACAAGCGCAGCGACGACGACCTGCGCTCCGGCAGCTTCGTCGTCGCGGGCTCGGGGCTGATGCGCGCCACCGCCGTCGGCGGAGATTCGTACGCCGCCAAGCTCACGGCCGACGCCGGCGAATTCACGCTCGTGCGCTCCGAACTGCGCAGCGGCATCGACAGCATCCTCAAGGTCATCACCTACCTGCTCATCCCCGCCGGCCTCATCCCGATCGTCAACCAGCTGCTGCTCGCGCGCGACGACTGGAAGCAGGCCGTCCTCGGCATGGTGGCCGCACTGACCCCGATGGTGCCCGAGGGCCTCGTGCTGCTGACGTCCGTCGCGTTCGCCGTCGGCGTCATCCGCCTCGGGCGCCGTCAGTGCCTCGTCAACGAGCTGCCCGCGAT
>NZ_WTVK01000200.1 GCF_012910805.1 Aromatoleum evansii | reverse complement strand
CGCAGATGGCCAACGAACGTCTGGCGACGATGACGGACGGGCGCTACCAGCTGCGCTACACCGACGAACGAGCCAAGGGCAACCAGCGCAGCGGCCTCGGGCTGCTCGTCGTCGACGCGTGGACGGGGCGCTCACGCGACACCGCCACGCTCTCAGGCGGCGAGGCGTTCATGGCCTCCCTCGCCCTCGCACTCGGCCTCGGCGATGCCGTGCGCGCCGACTCAGGCGGCCTGGAACTGCACACGCTGTTCGTCGACGAGGGGTTCGGCAGCCTCGATCAGGACACGCTCGAGCAGGTCATGGAAGTGCTTGACTCGCTGCGAGAGGGCGGACGGCTCGTCGGCGTCGTCAGCCACGTCACCGAACTGCGCGCCCGCATCCCCACGCACGTCGAGGTCGTCAAGACCTCCGAGGGCTCGAGCGTGCGGACGACGTCCGCGCCGGGGCACGCCGCCGTCCCGAATGCCG
>NZ_WTVK01000001.1 GCF_012910805.1 Aromatoleum evansii | reverse complement strand
GGGAAGACGTAGCTGGTGGTGAAGTAGATGGGGGCGGCGCCCGCGCCGCCCCCATCTACTTCACCACCAGCTACGTCTTCCCGGACACCGACCACGCCGCCGCGCTGTTCAACCTCGAACGCCCCGGCCACGTCTATACGCGCATATCCAACCCGACCAACGCGATGCTGGAAGAACGCATCGCCGCCCTCGAAGGCGGGGTCGGAGCGATCGCCGTCGCGAGCGGACAGGCCGCACTGCATCTGGCGATCACCACCCTGATGGGCGCCGGCGGCCACATCGTGGCCTCGCACGCGCTGTACGGCGGCTCGCACAACCTGCTCGCCTACACCCTGCCGCGCTTCGGCATCACCACCACCTTCGTCGATCCGCACGACCCGGACGCCTGGCGCGCCGCCGTCCGCCCCGAGACGCGCCTGTTCTTCGGCGAATCGCTCGGCAACCCCGGCCTGGACGTGCTCGACATCCCCGCGGTCGCCGACATCGCGCACGCCCATCGCGTCCCCCTGCTGGTCGACGCGACCCTCGTCACCCCCTGCCTGCAGCGCCCGCTGGCGCTCGGCGCCGACCTCGTGCTGCACTCGGCAACCAAATTCCTCGGCGGCCACGGCGTCGCGGTCGGCGGCCTGCTCGTGGATGGCGGGCGCTTCGACTGGGAAGCCTCCGGCCTCTTCCCCACGCTCACCGACCCCTACGACGGCTTCCACGGCATGGATTTCGCAGAGGAATCCCCCGTCGCCGCCTTCCTGCTGCGCGCACGGCGTGAAGGCCTGCGCGACTTCGGCGCCTGCCTGTCGCCG
This sequence comes from Aromatoleum evansii, assembly GCF_012910805.1. Classification (GTDB taxonomy): domain Bacteria; phylum Pseudomonadota; class Gammaproteobacteria; order Burkholderiales; family Rhodocyclaceae; genus Aromatoleum; species Aromatoleum evansii. Next base: position 214,811 of record NZ_WTVK01000001.1, on the reverse strand, counting down.
ATGAACGCCTTCCAGATCCTGCAAGGCATGGAGACCCTGCCGCTGCGCATGCGTGCCCACGTCGCCAACGCGCGCCGGGTTGCGGAGCACCTCGCAGCCCATACGCTCGTCGCACAGGTCGCCTGGCCCGGCCTTGCCAGCCATCGCGACCACGCGCTTGCCGCCCGCCTGCTACCCGACGGTGCGGGCTCGGTGCTGTCCTTCGAGCTCAAGGGCGGCCGCGCCGCCGGCCGCGCCTTCATCGAAGGCCTGCGAGTGTTCTCGCATCTGGCCAACGTCGGCGACGCCAAGTCCCTGGTCATCCACCCCGCGAGCACCACCCACTTCCGCATGTCCGCGCAGGATCTCGCCGCGGCGGGCATCGGAGAAGGCACCGTGCGCCTGTCGGTCGGGCTCGAGAGCGCCGACGACCTCATCGAAGACCTCGACCGCGGCCTCTACGCCGCCGGCCGCGTCGTGCAGGGCTAAACCATGGAACTCAGCATCAACGACACGCCCGTCTACCTCTACACCGGCGGCCGCCCCTTCGACCGGCAACAGCCCGTCGTCGTCCTCATCCACGGCGCCGGACACGACCACAGCGTGTGGAACTTCCAGGCCCGCCAGCTCGCGCACCACGGCTTTGCCGTGCTTGCACCGGATCTCCCCGCCCACGGCCGCTCGCAGGGCAGCCCGCTGCCCACCATCGAGGCCCTTGCGGACTGGGTCGAGTCCCTGCTCGACGCAGCGGGTGTCGTCCACGCCGCCCTCGCCGGCCACAGCATGGGTTCGCTCGTCGCCCTCCAGGCCGCCGCGCAGGCTCCCGAACGCATCCGGAAGCTCATCCTCATCGGCAGCGTCGCCCCGATGCCCGTCGCCCCCCCGCTCCTCGAAGCCGCTGCGAACGCACGCGCTGTCGCGCACGGGATGATCAACCAGTGGTCCTACACCCCCGCCTCGCAACTCGGCGCGAGCCCCATTCCCGGCGTCTCCCTCACCGGTCTCAACCAGCGCCTCATGGAACGCCAGCGCGAAGGCGTGCTCGCCAACGACCTCGCCGCCTGCAATGCCTACCAGGGCGGCCTTGAGGCCGCATCGCGCATCGCCGTGCCATGCGCGATGCTGTGCGGCGAACGCGACCAGATGACGCCCCGCAAAGCCGTCAAACCCCTGCAGGAAGCGCTCGCCAAGGTTCCCGGCGGCGCGCGTATGATAGTGATCAAAGGCGCCGGTCATGCGATGATGGCCGAAGCGCCCGATGCGGTCGGCGATGCCATGCGAGGCTTCCTCACCAGCGCATAACACAACAACAAGGAAGCCCCGTTCGCCGTCGCACGACAAGCCCCAACAGGAGAGAACCATGTCGCTGCAGAACGATACGGGTACGACAGCTGAAGAACCTGTCTTTCCGACCGTCCGCGAAGTCGATGCGGGCGCCCCCCTGCGCTGGATCGCGCGCGGCGTGAGCGACCTGCGCGCATGTCCGATTCCCAGCCTGTTCTACGGCTTCTGCTTTGCGGCGATGGGCCTGCTCGTCACGATGGTGTTCGAGCACGCCTACCAATACACCGCCGCGATGACCTCCGGATTCCTCCTGCTTGGCCCCTTCCTCGCCATGGGCCTGTACGAGATCAGCCGCCAGCACGAACAAGGGCTGGCCTGCGCCCTGCGGCCGACACTCACCGTCTGGCGGCGCAACGCCGGCAACATCGGCATCTTCGCGGTCGTCCTCGGAGTGGTGTTCCTCGTCTGGGCGCGTGCATCGCTGGTCATCTTCGCCCTCTTCTACACCAACGAGCTGCCCAACCTCAGCGGCTTTCTCAGCCAGCTGCTGGCGCTCGAGAACCTCGAGTTCCTGCTGGTGTATTTCAGCGTCGGCCTGCTCTTCGCCTGCATCGTGTTCGCTGCCAGCGTGATCTCCGTCCCCCTCATGCTCGACCGCAACCAGGACGCCATCTCCTCGATGCTCGCGAGCATCGGCGCCCTCGCCCGCAACCCCGGCGCGATGATCGTATGGGCCTTGCTCATAGTCACAATGACTATAATCGGCTTCCTCAGCTTCCATCTCGGACTGGTCGTATTGATGCCCATCGTCGGTCATGCCAGCTGGCACGCCTACCGCGACCTCGTCGCTCCCACGGGCGACGGCCCGCCACCGGCGGCTGCACATTGAACACGCCTCATCGGAACATCGTCATGCACTCCGCCCAGGAACTCGTCGCCAATGTCACCACGCTCGCCACGCTGCCGAGCGTCTATCTGCGCATCCGCGATGAACTCGATGCCCCAACCGGATCGGCCGCGAGCGTCGCCCACGCCATCAGCGCCGACCCTGCAATCGCCTCCAGCCTGCTGCGCCTTGCGAACAGCGCCTTCTACGGCTACGGAGGAAGGATCGAAACCATCTCCCGCGCCGTCACCGTTCTCGGCATCCAGCAGGTGCACGACCTCGTGCTGGCCATCTCCGTGAGCGGCGCGTTTTCCCTCTTCGCGCCGCGCCACCTCGACATGCCGCGCTTCTGGCGCGGCGGCGTCATGCGCGGACTCGCCGCACGCGAGATCGGCCGCAGCCAGGGCATGATCGGAGTCGAACGCTTGTTCGTCATCGGCCTGCTATCCGATATCGGTCACCTGGTGATGTACCAGACGATCCCCGAGCTCGCGCATGAAGCACGCAGCATCGCAGCCGCCAGCCGTGAACCGCTGCACCTGGCCGAACGCCGCATCGTCGGTTGTGACCACGCCGAGGTCGGCGCTGCACTGATGGCACACTGGCGTCTGCCGACGAGTTTCGTGGACATCATCGGCGCGCAGACCGTGCCGCGCCTCGGCGGGGACTACGTCTATGAAGCTGCGATGGTGCACGTGGCCGCGCGCATTGCCGAGGCGGACCAGGAGAACGAATCGAGCACCGCAGCCGCCGAGCGCATCGACCCCGCGATCTGGGCCCTGCTCGAAATGGAACCCGCCAACCTGCGCCGCATCCGCGAAAGCGCCGAACTCGACCTGGCGGGCTACACCGCGCTCTTCTTCCCGAACCTCGGCAACGAGCGCGCGCGCGCCTGAACCAGCGCACGCCAGTGCTCCGGCCGCGGCAACGCGAACAACGTCCGGGCAAACGCAAGAGCCTCCCCGAGCGCCTCCTCGGCCGGTGCGGACAAACCCTCCCCCAACTCGAAGCGGACGGCGCGCAGCCCCAGGACGAAGGCCGGGGGAGGCGCCGCCGCCTCGATGCGGCGGAACACGTCCAGCACCGCCGCAGGCGACAGCGCATGGGAAAAACTCGACACCGGCGCCCTGCCGTCCGCCTCCGAAAACGCGAAAGGCGCCTCCAGGCCGCAGGCCGCATCGATGAACAGCGCCAGGTTCGCGCCGCACAGCTCCAACGCATGCTCCACCTGGAGCTGAAACTCGCACACGACCCGCACACCAGCCGGCAATTCGCCCTCCAGCCGCCGCAATAACAGCGGCGCGGCCGCATCGTCCCCGCGCGACTCGTTGCCAATGACGAAGATCACCAGCCGGCCGGAATCAGTCACGCACCACCCGATCCACGACCTCGCCGCCAGCATCGGCGAGTTCAAGCACCAGCGGCATCTTGCCCAGTGCGTGCGTCGCACACGACAGGCAGGGATCGTAAGCCCGGATCGCGACCTCGATATGATTGAGCAGTCCCTCGGTCAGCTTACGCCCATCCAGATAGCGACGCGCCACTTCCCGCACCGCGGTGTTCATCGCCTGATTGTTGTGCGTCGTCGACACGATCAGGTTGCACATCGTCACGAGGTCGTCGTCCCCCACCTGATAATGGTGGATCAGCGTGCCGCGCGGCGCCTCGATGATCCCGACCCCCTCGTTGCCGCGCTCCCCGTCCGCCAGCAGAGCCCCTTCCAGGAGGTCGCCATCGCCGAGCAGATCGCGGATCACTTCAGCCGCATGCAGCAGCTCGATCATCCGCGCCCAGTGATAGGCCAGCGTCGCCCTGACCGGCTCCCCCCGCCCGTGATCGATGAACTCGCGGCGCTCGGCCTCGGCCAGCGGCGTCGGGATGAAGTCGCAGTTCTGCACCCGTGCGAGCGGCCCCACCTGGTACCACCCCTCGTCCGGCCCCAGCTGCTGCAGGTAAGGGAACTTCATGTAGCTCCAGGGCTTGACCTGCTCCCGGATGAGGCTGCGATAGGACTGATCCGGCACCTTGTCGACCAGGATCCTGCCGTCCGCATCGCGAAAGCGCAATGCGCCGTGATACAGGTCCATCGCCCCGTCGGCCCGCACCAGGCTCATCACGTTGGCGCGGAAGCGCCCGAACTCGTCGTACAGGGCAGGATCGGCCCGATGCAGCCGTTTCACCAGCTCGACCGCCGCGCGGCTCCACTCGACCATGTGGTCGATTTCCGCGCGCAGCGCGTCCCGGTCCTCCACAGCGAGATGCCGGTTCATCCCGCCGGGCACCGAACCGGTACCGTGGATGCGCTTGCCGGCCGTCGCGCGGATCACCTCCTGCCCGAACTTGCGTAGCAGCACCCCCTGCCGCGCCACCTCCGGGTAAGCCGCGGCAACCCCGACGATGTTGCGCTTGCCGACCTCCGACTCGAAGCCGAACAGCAGGTCCGGCGACGACAGGTGGAAGAAGTGCAGCGCGTGCGATTGCAGGATCTGCCCGTAATGCATCAGGCGCCGGAGCTTCTCCGCCGAGCGCGTGATCGGGATGCCCAGCACCCGGTCCATCGCCTTCGACGCTGCCAGGTGATGACTGACGGGACAGATCCCGCACAAGCGCTGCACCATCACCGGCACCTCCCAGTACGGGCGCCCCTGGATGAACACCTCGAAGCCGCGGAACTCCACGATGTGGAGGCGCGCCTCGCGGACATGGTCGTCCTCGTCGAGCAGCAAGGTCACCTTGCCATGCCCTTCGACCCGCGACACCGGGTCGATCACCACCCGGCGCAATTGCTCCCTGCCGGCAGCCGTTTCAAGCGACGAATCCATGCGATGCCTCAATCGAAACGCAACAAGGGATGCGGCAGGCGCGGCGTGCGACCGCCGATCAGGTCCGTCAGGAACTTCCAGATCGCGTCGCCCGACGGCGGACATCCCGGGATGAAGTAATCGACCCGGACCACCTCATGGATCGGGTGCACGCGGTCGAGGAGCAAGGGCAGCTCGGGATCGTCCGGCACGCCCCCCTCCTCGATGCCGTCGCGTTTCACATACACCTGCTGCAGGCAATCACCGAGATCGAGATGATTGCGCTGCGCCGGCAGACCACCATTGATCGCGCACGCACCGACCGCAACCAGTGTCTTGCAGTTGCGGCGGAACTCGCGCAGCACGTGCACATTCTCCGCGTTGCACACGCCCCCCTCGATCAGGCCGATGTCGCAGGGCCCGCAATGCTTGATGTCGGTGAGCGGCGAACGATCGAATTCCACCACCTTGGCCAGCTCGAGCAGGCGCTCGTCCATGTCCAGGAAGGACATGTGACAGCCGAAACAGCCCGCAAGCGAGGTCGTCGCAACACGCACGCGGGGCAAACTCATGCTGTCGCTCATTCGCCCTTCTCCATCGCAACGCTGCTGATCGAGGCCTCGTCGTACTTGCGCTCGCCGATCGGCACGGCGAAGCCCACCCGCTTGCGCAGGATCACGCCCACCGGGCAGATGTCCGCAGCCCTATCACTCACCGCGAAATCCGTATCGGCCAGCCGCCCCGACTCCGCATTCACCACCAGATGCTTGCGGATGCCGCGACCGGTCAGCGCGAACACGCCCTTGTGATCCACGTCGCGCGACGCCCGCACGCACAGCTCGCAAAAGATGCAGCGATTGAAGTCCAGCAGCACGTCCGGGTGCGACGCATCCACCGGCCGGTCAGGATAAAAGTGCGCGAAGCGCGCGCTGCTCATGTCCAGCTCGTAGGCCAGCGCCTGCAACTGGCAGTTGCCGCTCTTCTCGCACGACGGGCAGAAATGGTTGCCCTCCACGAACAGCATCTGCAGGAGAGCCCGCCGCTCGCCGTTGATCTCCGGCGTATTGCTCTCCACCTCCATCCCGTCCCGCGCCGGCAGCGCGCAGGACGAAACGTGGCGCCCGCCAACTTTCACGACGCACAGCTTGCATGAGCCGTGCGGCGGGAAATCCGGGTGCCAGCAAAGGTGCGGAATATAGTGGCCGGCCGCGCGTGCGGCCTGGAGTATCGTCTGGCCTTCCTCGAACGGCACCGGCCGCCCGTCGAACAGGAACTTCCCGCCCATCGCTACACCTCCTCCCGCCAATCCAGGTGCGCGCCCGGATCGTCGCGACCGGTCATGCGCCGCGCCGTTTCGAGCGCTGCGTCGAGGTCGAACGCCGGCTTGAAGTCGAGCGACACGAGCCGCCGCTCGTAGGCCGGGCGGAACTTGATCAGCGTGTCGATCACCGGATTCGGCGCGCTCGACCCGAGCCCGCAATGGCTCGCGTTCTTCAGCAGGCGGTCCAGCCACTCGATGTCGGCCAGATCCATCTTCGCCCCCTTCCCGCTCGCGAGCTTGTCCATGTAGCCCTTGAGCAGGGCCGTCCCGACACGGCACGGCGTGCAGAACCCGCAACTCTCGTGCGCGAAAAAATGCACGAAATTGCGCGCCATCTCGAACGGGTCGCGGCGGCCGTCGAACACCATGAAGGCCCCGGCCGTCGGCACGTCCTCGAACGCGATGCGCCGGTGGAACTCGTGGCCCGCGATCGTCACCCCCGACGCGCCGCCCACCTGCACGACCTGCGGATCGTGTGCACCGCAATCCTCGAGCACATGCGCTATCGTCACCCCGAAGGGATACTCATACACCCCGGGATAGGCGCAGTCCCCCGAGATCGACAGGAGTTTCGTGCCGGTGGACTGCGGCGTCCCCGTCGCCGCGAAAGCCGCGCCGCCTTGCAGGGCGATCAGCGTGGTCTTCGCCAGCGTCTCGACGTTGTTCACCACCGTCGGTCGTCCCAGATAGCCATGCGTGACCGGGAATGGCGGCCGGATCCGCGGCGTGCCGCGCTTGCCTTCGAGCGACTCGAGGAGCGCCGTCTCCTCGCCGCACACGTAGGCCCCGGCGCCCAGGTGAATGTCGATGTCGAAATCGAACCCCGCTTCGCCGAGGATCCGCGGCCCGAGAAGTCCCGCTGCGCGCCGCAGGGCCAGCACCGCCCGCAAGTGCTTCAGCAGGTAGCGATACTCCCCCCGCAGGTACAGCAGGCCCTGCCGCGCCCCGGTCGCCCAGGCCGCAAGGGTCATCCCTTCGAAGACTCTCTCAGCCTGGCTCGCCAGCAGCACCCTATCCTTGAAGGTGCCCGGCTCGCCTTCGTCCGCGTTGCACACCACCACCTTGTCGGCGCCCGGCGCATCGCGGCAAGCCATCCATTTCACCGCCGTCGTGAAGCCCGCTCCACCACGCCCACGCAGCCCCGACAGGCGCACCTCCTCGAGCCAGCCCGTCCGCCCGCGCACCATCGCCGCCTGCAGCGCCGCCCCGGGAACGAAGTCGTCTCCGAGCAGCGACCCGCGCCGGCGGATGTTGTCATCGACGCGGAAATATTCGGCCGGCCACTCGGCCAGCGGTGTGCCGGCACGCACCAGCGATGCGATGCGCTCCACCCGCGCCTCGTCGAGCCGCGTCACGGCAAGGCCGTTGACCAGCACCGCCGGCCCCTGATCGCCCATTCCCGTGCATGAGGTTACATCGACGCTCACCTCTCCGCCGGGCGAGACCTGCCCCGGCGAGACCTCCAACCGTCGACAGAGGCTTTCCATCAACCCCCGGGTGCCCAGCATCCGATCGATGATGTTGTCGGAAAAAAGGATGCGGTAACGGCCGACCGGCTCGGTGTAGAGAAAACTGTAGAACCCGGCGACGCCTTCGACGCGCGCCCGCGGCAACTCGAGCAGATCGGCAATGCGGGTCAGCGCCGCCGCAGGCAGATAGCCGATGCCGTCCTGGGTCTCGACAAGGATCTGGAGCAGTTGCGACGGTTCCCGTCGATGGCGCTCGACCGCCTGTGCTGCTATCCGCTCGGCATCTTGCATGGGCAAACTCCGGAGCTGCGCTATGCAAGGATTCTAGCAGCAAGCGATGCTGCGTTGCATCGTAGGCAGCGCCGCAAATATTTTCGTCGCGCCCGTGTGACGAACACCGCCGACCGCACAGCGATGGCCCCGCCGAAACCCTTGGCGGACGCGACTTTCAGCGTCACGGATCACCCAAAAGCACTACTAGATCTAGTGAGCACTGAAAGCTTGACATACCGCCAAAACACTTAACATATTGTTTTTCATTGATTTTATTTTTTTGCAAAATCAACTTTCGCGAGCTATTCTTCACGCCGAAATACACACCATCGAACGGACTCACACACGGACTCAAAAAGACCATGAGCACGACGATCAATTCGCAGGCCAAAGGCAAGGCAGACGCCTCCACCCTCGCCCCGCAGGAAATCGCGGGCGAAGTTCTCCTCGAAAAATATGCCAAGGACGACGAACAGACCGTCGCCGAAGTCCGCACGCGCGTGGCGCGTGCCCTCGCAGCCGTGGAAGCCGAGGAAAAGCGCGCCCACTGGGAAGCGAAGTTCCTCGAAGCCCAGGAGAAAGGCTTCGTCCCCGCAGGCCGCATCAACAGCGCTGCCGGCACCAAGCTGCAGGCAACCCTGATCAACTGCTTTGTCCAGCCGGTCGGCGATTCCGTGTCGGAAGCCGTCGACGGCCGCCCCGGCATCTATACCGCGCTCGCCCAGGCCGCCGAGACCATGCGCCGCGGCGGTGGTGTCGGCTACGATTTCTCCAGCATCCGTCCGAAGGGCGCCCTGGTGAAGGGCACCCTCTCGAACGCCTCCGGCCCCGTGTCCTACATGCGCGTCTTCGACCGCTCGTGCGAGACCGTCGAGTCCGCCGGTGCGCGCCGCGGAGCCCAGATGGGCGTGCTGCGCTGCGACCACCCCGACATCGAGGAGTTCATCCACGCCAAGGACCATGGCGACCTGACGAACTTCAACATCTCGGTGGGCGTCACCGACGCCTTCATGAAGGCCGTCGACACCGACACCGATGTCGAACTCTTCCACAAGGCCGAACCGATCGACGAGCTCAAGGCCACCGGTGCATATCAGCGCGACGACGGCCTGTGGGTGTATCGCAAGCTGCGTGCACGCGAGCTGTGGGACCAGATCATGCGCTCGACGTACGACCACGCCGAGCCGGGCATCCTCTTCCTCGACCGCATGAACCAGGACAACAACCTGTACTACTGCGAAACGATCGAGGCGACCAACCCCTGCGCCGAACAGCCCCTGCCCCCCTACGGCTGCTGCGACCTCGGCTCGATCAACCTCACGCCCTTCGTGAAGAACCCCTTCACCGACAAGGCCGACTTCGACTACGCGGCCTTCGGCAAGATCGTCGACATCGCGATCCGCATGCTCGACAACGTGCTCGACGTAACGCACTGGCCGCTCGAGCAGCAGGAGAACGAGGCACAGTCCAAGCGTCGTGTCGGCCTCGGCTTTACCGGCCTCGGCGACGCCCTGATCATGCTCGGCAAACGCTATGACAGCCCCGAGGCCCGCAGCGTCGCCGCGAAGATCTCCGAATACATGCGCGACCGCGCCTACCTCGCCTCGGTCGAACTGGCCAAGGAACGCGGCGCCTTCCCGCTGTTCAATGCCGATCTCTACCTCTCCGGCGGCAACTTCGCCTCGCGCCTGCCTGCCGAGGTCAAGGACAAGATCCGCAAGCACGGCCTGCGCAACTCGCACCTGCTGTCGATCGCTCCGACCGGCACGATCTCGCTCGCCTTCGCGGACAACGCCTCGAACGGCATCGAACCCCCCTTCTCCTACACCTACACGCGCCGCAAGCGCATGGCCGACGGCACCTACAAGGAATACGCCGTCGAAGACTACGCATGGCGCCTGTACAAGCACATCGGCGGCAACGTCGCGAGCCTGCCGTCCTACTTCGTCACCGCGCTCGAGATCTCCGCGCAGGCGCACAAGGACATGGTGGCCGCAGTCGCTCCGTTCATCGACACCTCGATCTCCAAGACCGTAAACGTCCCCGAGGACTACCCCTACACGGAGTTCGAGGATCTCTATCTCTCCGCCTGGAAGGCCGGCCTCAAGGGGCTCGCAACCTATCGCCCCAACTCCGTGCTGGGCTCGGTGCTCTCCGTCACCCCGTCGTCGGAGCAGAAGCAGCCGCAGGACGTCGAGCTTTCCGGCCCGAACAAGCGCCTGTCGATCAACAGCCTGCCTGCCCCCGTCCTCTCCAGCCTGCGCTGGCCCGGCCGCCCCGAGCTGCCCGACGGCAACATGGCGTGGACCTACATGCTCGGCACCCCGACCGGCGACTTCGCCCTCTTCGTCGGCCAGGTCGGCAATAACGGCGGCTCCTTCCCGTTCGAAGTGTGGGTCAACGGCGCGGACCAGCCGCGCGGCCTCGGCGCCGTCGCCAAGACTTTGTCGATGGACATGCGCGCGAACGACCGCGGCTGGCTCAAGCTCAAGCTCGAGACCCTGGCGCGCACGATCGGCGAGAAGTCCTTCGAGATGCCCTTCCCGCCGCACGGCGAGAAGACCATGTTCCCGGGCGTGGTCTCCGCTTTCGCCCAGGTGGTCCGCTATCGCTGCGAGAAGCTCGGTGCCCTTGAGGTGAACGACACGCCGACACCGGTGCTGGACACCCTCTTCAGCCTGCAGGAGCCCAAGACCGGCACCGACGGCACGCTGTCCTGGACCGTAGATATCTCCAACCCGGCAACCGGCGAAGACTTCGTCCTCGGCCTGAAGGAAATCACGCTGCCCGACGGCGTGACCCGCCCCTACTCGGTATGGCTGTCGGGCAACTATCCGCGCGCCCTCGACGGACTCACCCGCATCCTGTCGCTCGACATGCGCGTCATGGATCCGGCCTGGGTCGGCATGAAGCTGCGCAAGCTGCTCAACTACCCCGAGCCGCTCGGCGACTTCATGGCCTTCGTCCCCGGCACCCGTCGTCAGCAGAACTACCCGAGCACCGTAGCCTACATGGCGCAACTCATCATCCACCGCTACGCGATGCTCGGTGTGCTCGACGAGCAAGGCTATCCGGTGCGCGAGATGGGCATTCTCGAGGCTCCGCGCGAGACCAGCGATCCGAAGGTCATGCAGGGCGGACTCTGCTCCGAGTGCGGCAACCACTCCGTGATCCGCAAGGACGGCTGCGACTTCTGCACCGCCTGCGGCGCGGTCGGCACCTGCGGCTGATCTGCTCCGGGGGCGTCCGCAAGGACGCCCCAAAACAAAACAAAAAGCGAACCATAAGGTTCGCTTTTTTTTGCCTTCGACCAGCCCGCCACGGACTCTCCCCCGGCGCAAGGCCTTCCGGGGGCCGACGTTCGCATCGTCCCGCGATGCGTCACTGCACCGCTATCGTGCAGCAGGTGAAATCGCCGTTCCCAGCAGGGGCAAGGCACGGAACAGGGCGGTGATCGTCTTCGCGTCGGTGATCACGCCCTCCATCACCGCACGAACCGCCTCATCGACCGTAAACGTCAGGATTTCGAGAAACTCCCCATCATCGAGCGCATCGCCAACGTGGGTCAGATCACGAGCCAGGAACATCTCGATGCGCTCATCCGAGTAGCCAATACAGGGATGCATGACTCCGAGGTACTGCCACGCAGCGGCCTCGTAGCCCGTCTCCTCGCGCAACTCGCGCCGTGCGCAAGCAAGCAGTTCCTCGCCAGCGTCGATCTTGCCGGCGGGCAACTCCAGAAATGCGCGTCGCAGGGGATAGCGGAACTGCCGTTCAAACACGAGGCGCCCGTCGGGCAGGACCGCGACGACGACGACAGCACCCGGGTGGGTGATGTACTCACGAACCGATTCGCTCCCGTCCGGGAGCGAAACCCGGTCCCGACGGACCTTCAGCAGGACGCCGTCGTAGACCGGGGAGGATTCGAGCTCAGACTCTTCGAGCGGATCCCGCTCAGAGGGATGCAAGGAGCGCATAGGCGCAGAGCGACATCAGCCCCTGCGGAAGCAGGCCGAGCACGGCGATGGCGAGGCCGTTCGCCGACAACAGGAAGCGCACTTCACCCTGAGCGCGGATCGGGGCGGAATCGACCGGGTCGTCGAAGTACATGACCTTCACGACGCGCAGATAGTAGTAAGCACCGATCACCGACATCAGCACCGCCACCACGGCCAGCCAGACGTAGCCCGCCGCGACGACGGCCTGCAGGACCGAAAGCTTCGCGAAGAATCCGATGAAGAACGGGATGCCCGCCATCGAGAACATCACGATCATCATCAGCGCAGCAAACCACGAATTCCGCTTGTTCAGGCCCTTGAAGTCCTCGATGGTTTCAGCCTCGAAGCCGGCACGCGACAGCAGGATCACCATACCGAACGACGCGAGGCTCATGATCACGTAGGACACGGCATAGAACATCGCCGAGCTGTATGCATTGAGGGCGAAGTTGCGATCCCCGTCCACCACTCCGGCGAGCAGGCCGAGCAGCACGAAACCCATGTGCGAAATGCCGGAGTACGCCAGCATGCGCTTGATGTTCGACTGCGCAATCGCGGCCAGGTTACCCAGGACGATCGACAGCACCGACAGAAACATCAGCATCGTCTGCCACTGATCGGCGAGCTCGAACAGGCCGTAGACCAGCAGCCGCATGGTCATCGCGAAGGCGGCCAGCTTGGGAGCTGCCGAGATCATCAAGGTGACGGCCGTCGGAGCGCCCTGATACACATCGGGCACCCACATGTGGAACGGGACCACGCCCAGCTTGAACGCCAGACCGGCAACGATGAACACCAAGCCGAAGACCAGGACCGTCTTGTTCGCGGCCTGATGATAGATCGACTGCGCGATGCCCGACAGTTCGAGGCTGCCCGTCGCACCATAGAGCATCGACATGCCGTACAGCAGGAGACCCGAAGCGAGCGCACCGAGCACGAAGTACTTCATCGCGGCTTCGGTCGCGCGCGGCGAGTCGCGGTCGAAGGCGACCATACCGTACAGCGACAGCGACATCATCTCGAGGCCCATGTACAGCGACAGCAAGTGGTTCGCGCTGATCATCACCATCATGCCGAGGCTCATCAGGAGCGACAGCAGATAGTATTCCGGACGATCGATCTTGCGGTCGGCAAGGTAACCGCGGCCGTACAACAGCGCGACCGAAACCGCCAGCAGGGAGAACACCTTGAGCAGACCGCCCAGCATGTCGCCGATGAACATCCCGCTGAAGGTCGCGACCACCTCGTTCGCGGCGTAGCCCTCGGCCAGGCTCATCAGCAGCTCGGCAAGGCGAACGCCAAACAACGGCAGCTCGGAAACGACCGCCGCAACGGCCGCGAGGAGGTTGGGACTCACGAGCACGCTCACCAGCGCGGCAAACACGAGCGTGAGCTGCGTCAGGCCGTATGCGAGGTCGCTGGCCACGCGGCGTGCGAACGTGGAAGCCAACATGATCACCAGCGCCATCACGGCGACCAGGATCTCTGCCGCGGCGGGGTAGAAGTCGGGAATGACGAAATTCATCTTCTGACCAATCCGAAAAAGTGTCTCGCCCGCTCGCTCAGAGCTTGCTCACGGCAACATGCCGCAGGAGTTCATTAACCGACGCATGCATCACTTCCGTAAACGGGAAGGGATACAGGCCCATGGCCAGCACGCACAGCGCAAGAATGCCGAGGAAAGCGAACTCGCGCGCACCGATGTCCTCCAGTTCGGCAACATGGCTGTTGCCGACCACGCCGAACACCACGCGCTTGTACATCCACAGCGTGTAGGCGGCCCCCAGGATCAACGTCGTCGCAGCGGCGAACGCTACCCAGAAGTTGAACTGCACCGCACCCAGCACGACCATGAACTCGCCGATGAAACCGCTCGTACCCGGGAGACCTGCGTTGGCCATCGCGAACAGCATGAAGAAGGCCGCGAACTTGGGCATGGTCTTCACCACACCGCCGTAGTCGGCGATGTTGCGGGTATGCATGCGGTCGTACAGCACCCCGATGCAAAGGAACATCGCACCCGAAACGAAGCCGTGCGAAATCATCTGCACCAGCGCCCCTTCGAGGCCGATCGCATTGAACATGAAGAAGCCGAGGGTCACGAAACCCATGTGCGAAATCGACGAGTACGCCACCAGCTTCTTCATGTCGGTCTGGACCAGTGCGACGAAGCCGATATAGATCACCGCGACGAGGGAGAGCGCGATCATCATCGGCGCCATGGCCTGCGACGCATCAGGCACGATCGGGAGCGAGAACCGCAGGAAACCGTACGCGCCCAGCTTCAGCGCAATCGCGGCCAGGACCACCGACCCGCCCGTAGGCGCCTCGACGTGGGCGTCCGGCAGCCAGGTGTGCACCGGCCACATCGGCACCTTCACCGCAAACGCGATCAGGAAGGCCCAGAAAATCAGCGTCTGTGCCGGCATCGCGAGCGGCAGCTTGTGCCAGTCGAGGATGGAGAAGCTGCCGCCTGCCTGCATGAACAGGTACAGGAGCGCGATCAGCATCAGCAGCGAACCGAGCAGCGTGTAGAGAAAGAACTTGATCGCGGCGTAAACCCGATTCGCTCCGCCCCAGATACCGATGACGAGGTAAAGCGGAATCAGCGACGCCTCGAAGAACACATAGAACAGGATGCCGTCGAGCGCGGAAAAGATTCCGTTCATCAGGCCCGACATGATCAGGAACGCCGCCATGTATTGCGCGACCTTTTCCTGGATCACCTGCCAGCCCGCCATCACAACCATGATCGTGATGAACGCGTTGAGCAGCACGAACAGCACCGAGATGCCGTCCACGCCGAGGTGGTAGTTGATGTTGAAGCGCGGAATCCACGGAAGGAATTCGGAGAACTGCATCGCACTGCTGCTTGCATCGAACTGAGTGAACAGCGGGATCGTCACCGCGAATCCGACCAGTGCAACCAGCATGGAAAGGGACCGCGCAAGCGGGGCGTTGCGGTCCGAACCGGTTGCTAGCACGAGCAACCCACCCAGGATCGGTATCCAGATCGCGAGGCTGAGGAATGGCATACCCGTCATCGTTACTTTCCGTTCAGTGCGCCGAAAACTGACGCGTGTTTATCGTTATTCACAGACCGACCTGTTGGCTCAAATCAGGTTGAACCAGAAGGTGAGGAGAATGAAGACCCCGATGATCATTGCGAAGGCGTACTGGTACAGATGCCCCGTCTGGAACAGACGGCTGATCTGTGCAACCCAACCCACCAGTTTCGCCGTGCCGTTAACCGCGATGCCATCGATGATGGCCTGATCGCCAGCCTTCCACAGTCCCTTGCCGATCAGTCGCGAACCACCCGCAAACACGATCTCGTTGAAACGATCGAAGAAGTACTTGTTCTCGAGCAAGGCGTGCACCGGGCGGAACGTACGCTGGATCGCGGCCGGGATATCCGGACGAACCATGTAGAAGAACCACGCCAGCACCACACCGCCCATCGCCAGCCAGAACGGCGCCGTCTGCACGCCATGCAGTGCCATCGCGACCGGGCCGTGGAAATTGGCTGCGAGCTCGGAAAGACCGACGTGATTGCTGCCGACGTGAATCACGCCCTTGAACCAGTCGCCGAAGAGCATCGGTTCGATCGTGAAGAAACCGATGACGACGGACGGAATCGCCAGGAGCACCAGCGGCAGTGTCACCACCCACGGCGACTCATGCGGCTTCTGGCCCGGGGCGAGACCGTGATGGTGATCCGCCGACACCTCTTCGTCGTCATGGTCACCCTCGTGGTCGTGATGACCATGGTTGTTGCCGAAGCGCTCCTTGCCGTGGAAGACGAGGAAGTACATGCGGAACGAATAGAAGGCCGTCACGAACACGCCCGCCAGCACGCAGAAAAGCGCATAGCCGGCACCCGGGATGCTCGAGGCATGTACCGCTTCGATGATCGAGTCCTTGGAGTAGAAGCCCGCGAAGAACGGGAAACCGATCAGCGCCAGCGATCCAAGCAGCGAGGTGATCCAGGTGATCGGCATGTACTTCCACAGCCCGCCCATGTTGCGCATGTCCTGATCATGGTGCATGCCGATGATCACGGAACCCGCGCCGAGGAACAGCAGCGCCTTGAAAAACGCATGCGTCATCAGGTGGAACACCGCAGCCGAGTATGCCGACACGCCGAGCGCAACGGTCATGTAACCGAGCTGGGAAAGCGTCGAATAGGCGACCACGCGCTTGACGTCGTTCTGCACGATGCCGAGGAAGCCCATGAAGAGCGCCGTCGTCGCACCGATGACCAGAACGAAGGACAGGGCCACGTCGGACAGTTCGAACAGCGGCGACATGCGCGCCACCATGAAGATACCGGCCGTGACCATGGTCGCGGCATGGATCAGCGCCGAGATCGGCGTCGGACCTTCCATCGAATCCGGCAGCCAGACGTGCAGCGGAACCTGCGCCGACTTGCCCATGGCACCGATGAACAGGCAGATGCAGATCGCGGTGATCAGCGGCCAGCCCGTCACGGCCATGTCCTGCGCCGCGAGCTCGCTGCCCTTCGCAAACACTTCGGCATAGTTGAGGCTGCCGGCGTATGCGGCGATCAGACCGATACCCAGGAGGAACCCGAAGTCACCGACACGGTTCACCAGGAAGGCCTTGAGGTTGGCGTAGATCGCCGTCGGCCGCTCGTACCAGAAACCGATCAGCAGATACGACACCAGACCCACCGCTTCCCAGCCGAAGAACAACTGGAGGAAGTTGTTCGACATGACCAGCATCAGCATCGAGAAGGTGAACAGCGAGATGTAGCTGAAGAAACGCTGGTAACCGGGATCCTCGTGCATGTAGCCGATGGTATAGATATGGACCATCAGGGACACGAAGGTCACCACGAGCATCATCATGACCGTGAGCGAGTCGATGAGGAATCCGACCTCGAAGGTCAGGTTCCCGCTCTTCATCCACGTGTAGACGGTGCCGTTGAAAGTATTGCCGGCCTGAACGTCCTGGAAGATCACCACCGAGGCGACCAAAGCAACCGCGACCCCGAGGATCGTCACGATATGAGCGCCGGCACGGCCGATGGCCTTGCCGAACAGTCCCGCAAGAATCGCCCCCGCCAGCGGCGCAAGCGGTACCAGGAGATAGAGCTTTTGCATGTCCGTCATCGAGCCGCTTCCTTAACCCTTGAGGCTATCCAGATCATCAACGTGGATCGTCCGCAGGTTGCGGAACAGCACGACCAGAATTGCGAGACCGATCGCCGACTCGGCCGCCGCCACGGTGAGGATGAAGAAAACAAAAATCTGTCCGGCCAGATCGCCAAGATAGTGCGAGAAGGCGACGAAGTTCAGATTGACCGCGAGCAGCATCAGCTCGATCGCCATCAGCAGCACGATCAGGTTCTTCCGGTTGAGGAAGATCCCGACCACGCTGATCGCGAACAGGATCGCGCCCAGAATCAGATAGTGGGAAAGCGAAAGCATCTATAACCCCTTGGTTGCACCAGTTCCCGCGAAACTGCCGCAGTTCTTATTCTTTCTCGGCGGGCATCGAAACGAGTTCGACGCGGTCGCCACGCTTGACGGTCACCTGATCCGACGGATTCACCTGACGCAACCCCTTGCGCTTGCGCAGGGTCAGCGACACGGCCACGACCATCGCCACCAGCAGCAGCAGCGAGGCAAGCTCGAACGGATAGACGTAATCGGTGTAGAGGAGGCGCCCCAGTTCGCGCGTATTGCTGTAACCGGCCTGCGCCGCTGGTGGTTCGGGCATTGCTTCCAGACCGAAGTAGCGGCCGCCGAGCACCAGCGCCATTTCGACGACCAGCAGGATCCCGATCAGTGCGCCCACCGGCAGGTAGCTCCAGAACCCCTCCCGCAAGCGGTCGAGATTGATGTCCAGCATCATCACGACGAAGAGGAAGAGCACCATGACCGCCCCCACGTAGACCATTACGAGGACGATCGCGAGGAACTCGGCAGCGAGCAGCAGCCAGATGCCACCCGCCGTGACGAAGGAGAGCACCAGGAACAGTGCGGCATGCACCGGGTTCCGTGACGTTATCACCCGAAGCGCGGCGAACACCATGATCGCCGACAGGATGTAGAAAACGAGAGTCTTGAAATCCATGTCCTTTGCGGCGCCCGCAGGCGCCCTCCCTTAGCGGTACTTCGAGTCGGCTTCCCGGTCTGCAGCGATCTGCGCTTCGTTCCGGTCACCGACCGCGAGCAGCATCTGCTTCGTGTAATACAGGTCGCCGCGTTGCTCGCCGTGGTACTCGAGCACGCGCGTCTCGACGATCGCATCCACCGGACAGGCCTCCTCGCAGAAGCCGCAGAAGATGCACTTCGTCAGATCGATGTCATAACGCGTCGTCCGACGCGAACCGTCGTCGCGCTGATCGGACTCGATCGTGATCGCCATCGCCGGACAGATGGCCTCGCACAACTTGCACGCAATGCAGCGCTCCTCCCCGTTGGGATAGCGACGCAGCGCATGGAGGCCGCGAAAACGCGGGCTCTGCGGAGTCTTCTCCTCCGGAAACTGCACCGTGATCTTGCGCGCGAACAGGTGGCGCCCGGTAAGCGCCATGCCCTTGAACAGTTCCGTGAGGAACAGGCTCCCGATGTAATCCTTGGCACCCATCTTCAGCCTCTCACTTCCAGATAGACAGCGGCGACATCATCCACACCGCCACCACAATCACCCACACCAGGGTAATCGGAATAAACACCTTCCAGCCCAACCGCATGATGTGGTCGTAGCGGAAGCGCGGAAATGTCGCACGCACCCAGAGGAACACGAACAGGAAGAATGCCGTCTTCAGCGCCAGCCAGTGGAAACCGTCGGGAATCGCGCCGATCGGCGACAGCCAGCCGCCCATGAAGAGCACCGCCGTCATCACCGACACGAGGAACATGTTCGCGTATTCGGCGAGGAAGAACAGCGCGAAGGCCATGCCGGAATACTCGACCATGTGGCCCGCAACCACCTCCGACTCGCCCTCGACCACGTCGAACGGCGCGCGGTTGGTTTCGGCGATGCCCGAGATCAGGAACACGATGAACATCGGCAGGAGCGGCAGCCAGTTCCATGACAGGAACGACAGGCCCATTTCATGGAACCTGCCCTGCCCCTGGGAATGCACGATGTCGCTCAGGTTGAGGCTCGACGAGATCAGCAGCACGCAGATGAGCGCGAAGCCCATCGCCACCTCGTACGACACCATCTGGGCCGCAGCGCGCATGGATCCGAGGAAGGGATATTTCGAGTTCGAGGCCCAGCCCGCGATGATGACGCCGTAGACTTCCATCGACGTGATCGCCAGCAGCAGCAGCAGGCCGGCATTCACGTTTGCGAGCACCAGGCCGTCATCGAACGGCACCACCGACCACGCCGCAAGGGAGGGGGCGATCGCGAGGATCGGCCCCAGGATGAAGAGCCCCTTGCTCGCGCCGGACGGAACGATGATCTCCTTGAACAGGAGCTTCATGCCGTCGGCGATCGGCTGCAACAGTCCTTTCGGGCCGACGCGGTTCGGGCCGATACGCACCTGCATGTAGCCGATGACCTTGCGCTCGGCAAGCGTCAGGTAGGCCACGCCGATCATGAGCGGGGCGATGATCGCGACGATCTTCGCCAGCGTCCACACGGCAGGCCACGCGGGCCCGAAAAATTGGGACACGGGTTCCAGCAACGCTTCCATCAGACACGCTCCACGCTGATCTCGCCGCACATTGCGCCGAGGACGGAGGTTGCCGCGGTGGCCGCAGCAACACGCACGCAGTTCGCCGCGACCGACTCGTCGGCGACGATCGGCACCTCGACCGAAGCCTGCCCCTGCTTCAGGCGCACACGCCCACCCGACTCGACACCGATCGCCGCGAGGGTCGCGGCACTCGCGCTGGCCACAGGTCCCTTGGCGTCACGCGTCTTCTGCAGCGACTTGGCGCGCCGCACCAGCGGGTCGGCGGCGTAGATCGGCACATCGCTGACACGCTCGAGTCCGGCGACCGTTTGTGCGGCGAAATTGAACTCGAGACCGAACAGGCGATTGCCCAGATCCGGGCGACTACCTGCCGCAAGCGCTTCTGCGGCGACGGCTTCGGAATCGTTGTGCTCGAAACCCTCAAACTCCAGGAGGTTGCCGAGAACCCGCAGCACCTTCCAGCCGGGGCGGGTATCGCCGAGCGGACGAGCCACCGCGTTGAAATTCTGCGCACGCCCTTCGCAGTTGACGAAGGTGCCCGACGTCTCGGTGAAGGGAGCGATCGGCAGCAACACGTCAGCGGCCGCGAGCAGAGACTCGGACTTGAATGCCGACAAGGCGACGACGAGGGGGGCCGCTCCGAGCACCGACTGCGCGAGTGCCGGGTTGGCGAAATCCAGAGCCGGCTCGGCATTCAGCAGCAGATAGGCCTTGCGCGGCTGCTCCAGCATCTGCTTCGCATTGAGCCCGCCGACCAGCGGCACCGCCTTCGCGAGATAACCGCCGACACTGTTCGCCGCCTCGCCGATGACGCCGAATGCACCTTCGGTCAGGCGGGCGATCTCCTCGGCAAGCTGCTGAATCTCGGTCGCGTACTCGCACTGCACCGCCAGGTTGCCGAGCCAGACGGCGACCTTGCGACCGGAAGCGAGGCTCTGGGCGATCGCACGGGCGTCGTCGGAAACCGAGGCGGGCATGGCCGCGGCGAGGTGCTCTGCGACCGCCACACCCTTCTCGGCTGCGAGGGCCGCAACCACCTGCAGGAGTGCGGGAACGATTGCGGACGGGGCTACCAGCACGCGGTTCTTCACCGGCAGGAGCCACTCCTCGGCGCTCGCACCAATCGCGCTGACATGCAGACCACGCTTGGCAGCCTGTCGCACGCGCTGCGCGAGAAGCGGGCTGTCCTTGCGCAGGAAGCTGCCGATCACGAGCAGGCGGTTGAGACCCGCCACCTCGTTGATGGGGATGCCAAGCCACGGCGCGCCTTCACGGAAACCGTCAGCGCGGAAATCGCTTTGACGCAGGCGAAAATCGACGCTGTCAGAGCCGATGGCGCGGGTGAGCTTCTGCAGAAGATACAGCTCTTCGATCGTCGAATGCGGCGAAGCGAGGGCGCCAATCGAATCCGGACCGTTCTGCTTGGCGGTCTTGCGCAGGCCGTTGCCGGCGAACTCGAGTGCCGTCTGCCAGTCCGTTTCCTTCCACACGCCGTCCTGCTTGAGCATGGGGACGGTGAGGCGGTCTTCGCTGTTGAGACCTTCATACGAGAAGCGGTCCTTGTCGGACAGCCAGCACTCGTTGATATCCTCGTTCTCGAACGGAAGCACCCGCTTGACCACATCGTGCTTCACCTGCACGATCAGGTTGGAGCCGAGCGAGTCGTGCGGGCTGACCGAACGGCGGCGCGCGAGCTCCCACGTGCGGGCGGAGAAACGGAACGGCTTCGACGTCAGGGCGCCGACGGGGCACAGGTCGATGATGTTGCCGGACAGTTCCGAGTCCACCGTCTTCTCGACGAAGGGCATGATCTCGGCATGCTCGCCACGGAACGCCTGGCCCAACTCCATCTGGCCGGCGATCTCGGTCGTGAAGCGGACGCAGCGCGTGCAGTTGATGCAGCGCGTCATGTCGGTCGAGACGAGCGGTCCGAGATTCTTGTTCAGAACGACGCGCTTCTCTTCCTCATACCGCGACTGGCTGCCACCGTAACCCACGGCCAGATCCTGCAGCTGACATTCGCCGCCCTGGTCGCAGATCGGACAATCCAGCGGGTGGTTGATCAGCAGGAACTCCATGACGCCCTTCTGGGCCTTCACCGCCTGCTCCGAACGGGTCCACACCTTCATCCCGTTGGTCACGGGCGTGGCGCACGCGGGAAGCGGCTTGGGGGCCTTCTCGACCTGCACCAGGCACATGCGGCAGCTCGCCGCGATGGAGAGCTTCTTGTGGTAACAGAAGTGCGGAACGAATGCACCGATCTTGGTGGCAGCATCCATGATGGTGCTGCCATCCTCGACCGTCACCTGCTTGCCGTCGATTTCGATCTCTAGCATTACGGTCTCACGTAGATTTGGCTGCCTTCATACTGAACTTCAGGCGGCACTAGACATTTCTTGTTTTCGATGTGGTACTCGAACTCTGACCCGAAGTGCTTGACGAAGCTCTGCACGGGCATCGATGCGGCATCGCCGAGCGCGCAGATCGTGCGGCCCATGATGTTTCCGGTCACCGAATTGAGAAGATCGAGGTCGTCCTTCCGGCCGAGGCCGTTTTCGATGCGATGGACCACGCGGTACAGCCAGCCGGTGCCTTCGCGGCAGGGCGTGCACTGACCACAGGACTCTTCGAAATAGAAGTACGACAGACGCTCGAGCGCCTTGACCATGCAAGTCGTTTCGTCCATCACGATGACCGCGCCGGACCCGAGCATCGACCCCGCCTTGGAGATCGAATCGTAGTCCATCGTGCAGTCCATCATCACGCTGCCGGGAAGGACAGGCGCAGACGAGCCGCCCGGAATCACGGCCTTGAGCTTGCGCCCGCCGCGCATCCCGCCCGCCATCTCCAGCAGTTCGGAAAACGGCGTACCCATTGCGACTTCGTAATTGCCGGGACGATTCACGTGACCGGAAACCGAGAACAGCTTCGTCCCGCCGTTGTTCGGCTTGCCGAGATTGAGGAAGCCTTCCCCGCCCATGTTGATGATGAACGGCACGGAAGCAAAGGTTTCCGTGTTGTTGATCGTCGTCGGTTTCCCGTACAGGCCGTAGCTGGCGGGGAATGGCGGCTTGAAGCGCGGCTGGCCCTTCTTGCCTTCGATCGACTCAAGGAGCGCAGTTTCCTCGCCGCAGATGTACGCGCCGTACCCGTGATGGGCGAACAATTCGAACGAAAAATCCGATCCAAGGATGTTCTGACCGAGCAGCCCCGCCTCGCGGGCCTCGGCGAGGGCGGCCTCGAAGCGCTCATACACGTCGAAGATCTCGCCGTGAATGTAGTTGTAGCCACGCTCGCAACCCATCGCATACGCGGCGATTGTCATCCCTTCGATGACGGTGTGCGGGTTGTAGCGCAGGATGTCGCGATCCTTGAAGGTGCCCGGCTCGCCCTCATCCGAGTTGCACGCAAGATACTTTGCCCCCGGAAAGGAACGGGGCATGAAGCTCCATTTCAAACCGGTCGGGAATCCGGCGCCGCCGCGGCCCCGCAGGGAAGACGCCTTCAGCTCCGCAATGATCGTCTCGGGCGGGATCTTTTCGCTGATGACCTTCCGCAGCGCGGAGTAGCCTCCACGCGCAACGTAGTCCTGCAGCCCCCAGGTGCGATCGCCGTCAACCCCGGCGAGAATCAGTCCGCTTGCGCTCATTTGTCTGCCAGCTCCGCGAGGATCTGATCGATCTTTTCCTTCGTCATCCAGCTGCACATGTGATGATTATTCACCAGCAGCACGGGGGCATCCCCGCAGGCGCCCATGCACTCGCCTTCCTTCAGCGTGAACTTCCCGTCCGGGGTAGTCTCGTTGAAATCGATACCAAGCTTTTCCTTGAGGTAGTCGGCCGCATGCACGCCCCCCGACAGCGCACAGGGGAGGTTCGTGCACACGGTGATCTTGTGGCGCCCGACCGGCTCGAGGTCATACATGTTGTAGAAGCTCGCCACCTCATAGGCCGCAATCGCGGGCATCTGGAGGTAGCTGGCGACGAACTCGATCAACTCCTTCGGCAGCCAGCCCTTCTCGACCTGCGCGATGCGCAGCGCAGCCATCACGGCGGACTGCTTCTGATCGGGTGGATATTTCGCGATCTCGCGATCGATCTGTTGTAGCGATTCCTGACTCAGCATTTCGTACTCGTCTTCCCGGGTTGCCTGCCGACGTTTCAAGCTCAGGCGTTCAGCGGTCGATTTCGCCGAACACGATGTCCATGGTTCCGATGATCGCCACGACGTCCGCGATCATGTGGCCGCGCGCAATGTCGTCCATCGCCGCGAGGTGGGCGAAGCCCGGTGCGCGCATCTTCAGCCGGTAAGGCTTGTTTGCGCCGTCAGACACCGCATACACACCGAACTCGCCCTTCGGGTGCTCGACCGCCGCGTAGACTTCCCCCGCGGGGACGTGCATGCCTTCGGTGAAGAGCTTGAAGTGATGAATCAGCTCCTCCATGTTCGCCTTCATCCGCTCGCGCGGCGGCGGGGCAACCTTGTGGTTGTCGGCGATCACGGGGCCGGGGTTCTTGCGCAACCATTCGATGCACTGCTTGATGATGCGGTTGGACTGGCGCATCTCCTCCATACGGACGAGGTAACGGTCGTAGCAGTCACCCGTCTTGCCGACCGGCACGTCGAATTCGACCTGGTCGTAAACCTCGTACGGCTGCTTCTTGCGCAAATCCCAAGGCACGCCCGAGCCGCGCAGCATGACGCCGGTGAAGCCCCAGGCCTTCGCCTGCTCGGGCGTCACGACGCCGATGCCGACAGTACGCTGCTTCCAGATCCGATTGTCGGTCAGCAGCGTCTCGTAGTCGTCGCAGTAGCCGTTGAAACGGTTGGTGAAGTCCTCGAGGAAGTCGAGCATCGACCCCTGACGGCTCTCGTTCAGCTGACGAACCGTGTTGGCGTTCTTGAACTTGTTGACCTCGTACTGGGGCATGCGATCAGGCAGATCGCGGTATACGCCACCGGGACGATAGTACGCAGCATGCATCCGCGCACCGGACACCGCCTCGTACACATCCATGAGATCTTCGCGCTCGCGGAAGGTGTACAGCACCATCGTCATCGCACCGATGTCGAGCGCGTGCGTGCCAATCCCCAGAAGGTGATTCAGGATCCGCGTAATCTCGTCGAACATCACGCGGATGTACTGCGCACGAATCGGCACCTCGATTCCGAGCAGCCGCTCGATCGCCATGCAGTACGCATGTTCGTTGCACATCATGGACACGTAGTCGAGACGGTCCATGTAGGGCACCGACTGTATCCACGTGCGGGTCTCGGCAAGCTTCTCGGTTCCCCGGTGCAGCAGTCCGATGTGCGGGTCGGCGCGCTCGACGACCTCGCCATCGAGTTCAAGAACCAGGCGCAGCACGCCGTGCGCAGACGGGTGCTGAGGGCCGAAGTTGATCGTGTAATTGCGAATCTCAGCCATGGCCGACATCCCCGTAATTCTCTTCGCGCACGATGCGCGGCGTGTTTTCGCGCGGCTCGATCGTCACGGGCTGATACACAACCCGCCCCTGCTCCGCGTCATAGCGCATCTCGACGTACCCGGTGACCGGAAAATCCTTGCGGAACGGATGCCCCACAAAGCCGTAGTCGGTCAGAATCCGCCGCAGATCGGGGTGACCCGAGAACATGATCCCGTAGAGATCGAAGGTCTCGCGCTCGTACCAGTTCGCGCTCGGCCAGATCCCCACTACCGACTCAAGAACCGGGAAATCATCGTTGTCGGCGAAGACCTTCAGACGCAGACGCCAGTTCTTCGCAACCGAAAGGAGATGCACAGCAATCGCGAAGCGCTTTCCGCTCCAGGCACCATTCCCGTAGGTCGAATAATCGAGACCCGACACATCGACCAGTTCTTCGAAGCACAGGTCTGCGTGATCACGCAGGCACTGGGCCACGCCGAGATAATTTTCCGGCGCAACGTCGATGGTCACCTCACCACGATCGACAACAATCGACCGCAACTTGTCACCCAGGACCTCTTGCAGGACCTGGCTCAGACGCTCAAGTTTGGGACTCATAGATGAACCATCCGTCAGCGCGCGATGGTATTCGTGCGCTTGATCTTGTTTTGGAGCTGAATGATGCCGTAGAGCAGCGCTTCAGCGGTCGGCGGACAACCCGGAACATACACATCCACCGGCACGATGCGATCACAACCGCGCACGACCGAGTAGGAATAGTGGTAGTAGCCACCGCCATTGGCACAGGACCCCATGGAAATGACCCAGCGCGGCTCCGCCATCTGCTCGTACACCTTGCGCAGCGCGGGCGCCATCTTGTTGCAGAGCGTACCCGCAACGATCATCAGGTCAGACTGGCGCGGACTCGGCCGAAACACCACACCAAAGCGGTCCAGGTCGTAACGAGAACAACCGGCATGAATCATCTCGACTGCACAGCAAGCCAGACCGAAAGTCATCGGCCAGAGCGACCCCGTGCGAGTCCAGTTGATTACCGCATCAAGCGAAGTGGTTACAAACCCTTCGCGAAAGACGCCCTCAATACTCATGCATCACTCCCAGTCGAGCGCACCGTTTTTCCACTCGACGACATAACCGATGACCAGCACGGCAATGAAGACCATAACCGAACCGAATACGAACCACGCGACCTGACCTGCCGCAATGAATTCCTGGAACACCGTCGCCCACGGAAAGAGGAAGGCGATTTCGAGATCGAAAAGAATGAAAAGGATCGCAATGAGGTAGTAGCGCACGTCGAACTTCATGCGCGCATCTTCGAAGGCTTCGAAGCCACACTCATAGGGAGACAGCTTTTCGCTGCCGGGACGATAGGGCGCAACGAGTCGCCCCAGAATGACAGGAACAAGGCCGAAACCAAGCCCCACGAGGATGAACATCAGAACAGGAAAGTAGTTTTCCAGCATTGCGTGACACCCCGTATTGAATACAGATTGTTTTAGTTTTTTTTACCCACTGCATGAAAACGCCCGCTTTCGCGGGCGATTCAATATTCTGGTGCCGACGGTGAGACTCGAACTCACACGGCTTTCGCCACCACCCCCTCAAGATGGCGTGTCTACCAATTTCACCACGTCGGCACGTTTGTTACAGCTCGAAATTATACGACCTTTCCCGTATCCCGCAAAGCCCCAAGGGGAACTTATTTGGGGATCGACTGTGCCTTCGAATCATCCGCCGCGCCTGCAGGAGCTGCCTCGCCAGCAGGTGCGGGAGCCGTCACTGCAGCGTCCTGCATGATGCTGGCAGGCTTGGCGGTCGTGCCACTACTGAGGTAGCTGAGCCCGAGGCTGGTGAGGAAGAATACGGCGGCAAGCATGCCAGTCGTGCGACTGAGGAAATTCGCCGAACCGGAGGCGCCAAACACACTTCCCGATGCACCACTTCCGAACGCCGCACCTGCGTCCGCCCCCTTGCCATGCTGCATGAGAACCAGAGCAATGATGCCAAGCCCCACCAGCACATGAACGGTCAAGACAATGGAAAATAAGTAATTGCTCATAATATGACCTTGTTTTGAATCTCAACTGCCCTGCACGACCGTTGCCGCTCGACAGATTTCAACAAAGGACTGCGCATCGAGCGAAGCCCCACCGATCAAGCCTCCATCCGCATCCGGCAAGCCGAACAAGCCCCCCGCCGTCTCGGGCTTCACGCTGCCACCATACAGGATGCGACTGCGCTCAGGCGCGGATACATGCCCCCCCAGCCACCGCCTGACAAACCCCAGCACCGCCTGCACCTGCTCGACCGTGGCTGCACGCCCGCTACCGATCGCCCACACAGGCTCGTAGGCGAGCACGATTCGCTGCAGCGCCTCGGGCGACAGTGTGGCCGCCAGCGCATCGAGTTGCCGCAGGAGCACCTGCTCCGTCACGCCGGACTCGCGTTCAGCCAGCGTCTCGCCAATGCAGACGATGGGTATGACGCCGCCTTCGAGCGCCACACCCGCCTTGCGGGCCACCAACACATCCGACTCTCCGTGCAGCGCCCTTCGTTCAGAATGACCAACGATGACAAACCGCACGCCGAAGTCGCCGAGCATCGTGATGCTGACATCGCCCGTATAGGCGCCATCAGGGAATTCGCTCACATCCTGGGCGCCAAGCGCGACATCGCTGCCGCGGAGGATTTCGCCAACCTGGGAGAGATACGGAAACGGCGGACAGACCGCACAGTCTACGCCCGCAGGCACGGCACCCAGCAACTGGTCCAGCAGAGCACTGTTGCGCGCACGGTCGCCGTTCATCTTCCAGTTGCCGACGACTAGCTTTCGTTTCATGCACTGCGCCCCAGCCAAATTTTCGGATTGTATCTGCAGGCCTTCGCGAGGTAAAGAAAGGCTGCTTGACAAAGACAGAGAGGGACACTGAAACAGCGCCCCTCCCTTATGCAGCAAACTCCCGGCGAATCTCAGCGCGCCGCGCTCGGCCGCCGACAGGACGGGACGACAGCGTGCCGACCCGACTTCATCCGGCTCAGCCGAAACGTCCGGTGATGTAATCTTCGGTTTCCTTGCGCCTCGGATTGACGAAGATCTGGTTCGTTTCGCCGAACTCCATCAGTTCGCCGAGATACATGTACGCGGTGTAATCGGAGACGCGGGCGGCCTGCTGCATGTTGTGAGTGACGATGAGGATGGTGACCTTGTCGCGCAGTTCGTGGATCAGCTCCTC
Organism: Aromatoleum evansii; assembly: GCF_012910805.1. Lineage (GTDB taxonomy): Bacteria > Pseudomonadota > Gammaproteobacteria > Burkholderiales > Rhodocyclaceae > Aromatoleum > Aromatoleum evansii. The sequence goes on along the minus strand of NZ_WTVK01000001.1, from coordinate 186,454 downwards.
GATGCTGGCCGTGGCGATCGGATCGAGCGCAGAGGTCGGCTCGTCGAAAAGCAGGACTTCAGGCTGAGTGGCGAGACAGCGCGCAATGCACAGCCGCTGCTGCTGGCCGCCGGACAAGGCGGTGGCGGGATCGTGCAAGCGGTGCTCGACCTCCGACCACAGGGCCGCGCCCCGCAGCGCCTCACGGACGCTATCGTCAATCACGGAACGATTGCGCTCGCCCCGAATGCGCAGCCCGTAGGCGACGTTCTCGTAGATCGACTTTGGGAAAGGGTTGGGCTTCTGGAACACCATGCCGATGCGCATGCGCACTTCGATGGGGTCGACGGCGGGATCGAGCAGGTTGGTATTGTCCGGGTGCAGGCGGATCGTCCCCTCGTAGCGATTCCCCGGATACAGGTCATGCATGCGGTTGAACGTCCGCAAGAGCGTGGACTTTCCGCAACCGGACGGACCAATCAATGCCGTCACGCGCTTCTCGTGCACCGGCATGGAGATCGACTTGAGCGCCTTGAAGTCACCGTAATAGAAACTGAAGTTTTCCACGGACGCCTTCACGGGAACCCCGCCGGCATTGCGCGCAGCCATGTCGGAGGAATTCGGATTGCGTGCCTCACCCGAGGCAGCGCCGGCCTGCGCCGCGGTGTCCGCAGCGGCTTGTTCGCTCATTCGCATCGTAGCAACGCTTACCATTTGATGTCCTTGCGCACGTGGTAACGAATCCAGATAGAGACGGCGTTCATTGCCAAAGTCATCAGGACGAGGATAAAACCGGCTGCCGCAGCGTTTTGCTGGAAAGCCTCTTCCGGACGCGAGGTCCAGTTGAACATCTGGATCGGCATCACCGTGAAGCCCGACTTCAGCCACTCGAAGTTCACCCAGGGAAACTCGGGACCGATGGGCGACTCGGGGAGGAACGCGATGAAGGTGAGCGCGCCGATGGTGATGATGGGGGCCGTCTCGCCAATCGCTCGCGACATGCCGATGATGACGCCGGTCATGATGCCGGGCAGCGAGTAGGGAACGATGTGGTCGCGGGTCACCTGCCAGCGCGTTGCCCCCAGTCCGTATGCCGCCTCGCGGATGTGCAAGGGAATGGAGCGGATCGATTCGCGCGTTGCGACGATGACCACCGGCAGGATGAGCAGCCCGAGCGTCAGGCCGGCCGAGAGGATGCTCTGCCCGAAGCCGAAGGTGTATACGAACACGCCGAGCGCCAGCAGACCATACACGATCGACGGCACGCCGGCGAGGTTGGTCACATTGATCTCGATGATGTCGGTGAACAAGTTCTTCGGCGCATATTCTTCGAGGTAGATCCCCGCCGCTACGCCCAAGGGAACGGCCGAGACCGCCGTGACCAGCATCACAAGCAGCGACCCGACCCACGCCGACAGGATGCCCGCCTGTCCGGCACGGCGCGACGGGAAGTTGGTGAAGAAATCCGGGGAGATGCGCTCCCAGCCGGCAACGGCCATCTGGGCAAACAGCGCCACGAAGGTCAGCACGCCCACCAGCAATGCAAGGAAGCCTGCGACCGCGAACAGCACCTCGAGGCGCTTGTTGCGTCGGATGATCTTCCTGATCAGGGGAATGTCTTCTGCTTTCATGCCGTTCTTCTTAATATGCTTCGCGGAATCGACGGCGCACGACGTGCCCGACGAGATTCAGTGCGAGCGTCATGAGCATCAGGCTCAGGCCGGCCGCAAAAATCGACTGGTAGCCTATCGAGCCGTGCGGGAGATCCCCAAGGGCGACCTGGACGATGTAGGCGGAAATCGTCTGGGCGGGCTCGAGCGGATTGACGGTGAAGTTGGGCTGCATCCCCGCAGCGACGGCCACGATCATGGTCTCGCCCACAGCGCGCGAAATCCCCAGGATGTAGGCCGACAGGATGCCCGACAAGGCCGCCGGGAAGACCACCCGAAATGCGGTCTGCAAGCGGGTCGCCCCCATCGCGTAAGAGCCTTCGCGCATGCTCATCGGCACCGCGCGCATGGCATCCTCGGCCAGCGAGCTGACGTACGGAATGATGGCAATGCCCATGACGATGCCGGCGCCGAGCATGTTGAATCCCGACAGCTCCGGCATGATCAGCTGAAGCAGCGGAATCACGACCATGAGGGCGAAGTAGCCGTACACGATGGTGGGAATGCCGCCGAGCAGCTCAAGGAAGGGCTTCACGACCTCACGCACCGTCGGGCGAGCGAACTCCGAAAGGTAGATCGCAATCGTCGTTCCCAGCGGAATCGCAACGAGAAGCGCGACGACAGAAGTCGTCAGCGTGCCCGCGAGCAAAGGCAGAATCCCGTAGCGGGGCTCGGCGAACAGCGGGGTCCACATGGTATCGGTGAGGAAGGACCAGATCGACACGGTGCCGAAGAAATTCACCGACTCACTGACGAGCACCCAGATGATGCCGACGGTGGTCAGCACGGAGACGCACGCAGCCCCCAGGAGCAGGAGCTCGATGACGCGCTCCTTGAAGTTGCGCAGCGCCTTCTTCGCGAGCCGGTCGCTGACGGACAGCGGCCCATAGGGTGCAACGGTCACGGCACCACCGGAATTGGTTTCTTGCATTGGAGGCCTAGAACAACAAAGTGGCGCCCGGGCTGGACACCCGGGCACCGCATGCTTCAGACACGATCAGAGCTTGGCTTCGCGAGCCAGGAGTGCCTCGATCGTCACACCGACTTCAGCCTCGCCACCGAAAACGGTACCGAGTTTCTTCTTGTTGACGTGATCCAGGGCAATTTCGTATGCCTTGGCGGGAAGCGGAACGTACTTCACCTCGGTCGCAAGTTTGCTCGCATTCTTCAGATAGTAGGTGACGAAATCACGAACCTCCGCCTTTTCGAGGGACTTTTCCGCTACGTAGATGAAGATCGGACGGGACAGCGGATTGTACGAACCATCGAGCACGGTCGCAGCACCCGGCTCGACCGGCTTGCCTTCCTTGTTGACGATCGGCACGGCCTTCAGCTTGCCCTGGTTCTCGGCGTAATAGGCATAACCGAAGTAACCGATCGCATTGACGTCGCGGGAGACGCCCTGCACCAGCACGTTATCGTCCTCCGACGCTGTGTAGTCACCGCGCGAGGCCTTCGCCTTGCCGACGATCGCCTCCGTGAAGTAGTCAAAGGTGCCCGAATCGGACCCGGCACCAAACAGCTTGAGCGGCGCATCCGGGAAGGAGGGATCGACCTGCTTCCAGCTCTTGATGGTGCCCTGCGCGCCCGGCTCCCAGATCTTCTTCAGCTGCTCGACGGACAGCTGCTTGATGAATGCGTTCTTGGGATTGGCCACGACGGTCAGCGCATCAAAGGCAACCGGAAGCTCGATGTACTTGATCCCGGCCTGCGAGCAGGCCTCCATTTCCTTCTTCAGGATGGGGCGCGAGGCGTCGGCGATGTCGATCTCCCCGCGGCAGAACTTCTTGAAACCACCACCGGTCCCGGAGATGCCAACCGTGACCTTCACTGCACCTTTCTTTGAGGACTGGAAGTCCTCGGCGACCGCCTCGGTGACCGGGAACACGGTGCTCGAACCGTCGATCTTGACCAGCGACTGCGCATGCGCGGCCTGCGCTCCCAGTACGAGGACGGCGGCTGCGAACGCAGTCTGCTTGAAACCCGACATAGTGAATCTCCAGTGAATGAACCGAGTCATTGCCCGAACCGGATGCACCTGGCCAAGTCGGCATGGCATGCCGATAGCTCGGCCGGCCCGGTGCATTCCGAAGTGCGCCCACTTTAGTTGCGACACATTTCAGGAATGTGACAGTTCATATACCGGGATTAATATTGCGCGACGGTGGCCTTCGCGACGCAGTCTGCGATCTCGCGTGCAAGCCCCTCGACCTCGCCCCCATCCTGCCCTTCCACCATGACCCGCAGCAGCGGCTCGGTCCCGGACGGACGAAGGAGCACACGACCGCGGCTTCCCAGCCGCGCTTCTGCGTCCCTGGCCGCCGCGGCGATACCGGCATGCGCCTGCCAGTTGAATCCGGCCGGAAGCTTCACGTTGATCAATTTTTGCGGATAGAAGACGAGGTCGGAACATGCCTCCGCAAGGCTCTTGCCCGTGAGCTGCAGGGCCGCGAGGACCTGAAGCGCGGAGATGATGCCGTCTCCGGTGGTGTGGCGATCGAGACAGATGATGTGCCCCGAGTTCTCCCCGCCGAGCTTCCAGCCCTTCTCCTGGAGCATTTCGAGGACGTAGCGGTCGCCGACCTTCGCCCGGGCAAAGGGAACACCCAGCCTGCCGACGGCATGCTCGAACCCGAGGTTGCTCATGAGGGTGCCCACGACTCCATCCAGACGCCCCTGCGCCCGTTGCGCCGATGCGATCACGTACAGCAGCTTGTCGCCGTCGTAGAGTTCACCGCTGGCATCGACCATCATGAGACGGTCGCCGTCGCCGTCGAGCGCAATACCGAGATCCGCCTTGTTGGCCAGAACTGCGGCGCGCAGGTGTTCCGGCGAGGTAGCGCCACAGCGCTCGTTGATGTTGAGTCCGTTGGGCTCAACTCCCACCGAAACGACTTCGGCACCGAGCTCATGAAAGACGCTGGGCGCGATCTGGTAAGCCGCACCATTGGCACAGTCGAGCACGATCCTCAGTTCGCGCAGATCGAGCTCGTTCGGGAAGGTGCTCTTGCAGAATTCCACGTACCGACCCGCGGCATCGCCAATGCGCCTCGCCTTGCCGAGCCTGGCGGACTCCGCACAGCCCATGGGCTGCTCGACGCGCGCCTCGATCTCCATCTCCACGGCGTCGGCCAGCTTGCTTCCGTCAGCCGAGAAAAACTTGATCCCGTTGTCGTAATAGGGGTTGTGTGATGCAGAAATCACCACTCCGGCCTGCAGGCGCAGGGCGCGCGTGAGGTAGGCCACGGCGGGGGTCGGAACAGGGCCTGCGAGCAACACGTCGACACCGGCGGCAGCAAAGCCCGCCTCCAGCGCGGCTTCGAGCATGTAGCCCGAAATGCGGGTGTCCTTGCCGATCAGCACGGCCGGACGATCGCCTCGCGGGAGTTGCTCCCGCCCGACAAGCGTCACGCCCGCGGCGTAACCGAGTCGCATCACGAAATCAGGGGTTATCGCGGATTCACCGACCTTGCCACGGACTCCGTCAGTCCCGAAATATTTGCGCGCCATGACTGCTTCCGATCACAAAAAAGGGAATTATCGCATCCCAGGCGGCCCCCGCCGCTCAGGATGCGCCGAAGCGCACCGCCTCCCACACCGCGACAGCGTCGCGCGTCGCCGCAACGTCGTGAACGCGCACGATGCGCGCGCCGCGCTCGATGGCGACCAGGGCGGCAGCGACACTGGCGGTAGTGCGCTCGTCAACGCCGCGCCCGGTGATCGCGCCCAGCATCGACTTGCGCGAAACGCCGATGAGCAGCGGATAGCCGGTCGCGAGAAAGCGATCGAGTGCCCGCATCAAGGCGAGATTGTGCTCGAGCGTCTTGCCGAAGCCGAAACCGGGGTCGAGCAGGATGCGCGCCCTGGCGACGCCCTGTACCTCAAGCGCATGCACTTGGTGGAGCAGGAAATCGATCACCTCCCCGACGACGTCGTCGTAGCGAGGGGCCGCCTGCATGCTGCGCGGCTCGCCCTGCATGTGCATGACGCACAAGGCTGCATCGGAATCACGCACCGCCTCGACTGCCCCGGGCGTGCGGAACCCGTTGATATCGTTGATCAGGCTTGCGCCCGCGGCAAGTGAAGCACGCATGACGGCGGGCTTCACGGTGTCGATCGAGACCGGAACGGGCCAGTCGGCCAAGCGCTCGACCAGCGGGATGACCCGGTCGAGCTCCTCCTGTTCGGAGACCGATTCGGAACCGGGTCGGGTCGACTCTCCGCCGATGTCCAGAATATGCGCACCGGCCGCGACGGCGTTCTCGCAGCGTCTCAGGGCGGCATCGAGATCGTGTCCCAATCCGTCGCCGCTGAACGAATCCGGCGTCGTGTTGATGATGGCCATGATGCGCGGGCGCTCGAGATCGAGATCGAACCGCCCGCACTTGAGAACCGCCATTTTCTTCTCCTGAAAAAGAATCGGGCCGACTCGTGTCGGCCCGATTCGGTTCGTTTCAATAGTCGATCGGATCAGGCTGCGGGCGCTGCCGCCGTCGGTGCGGCACCGGGCGCATCATCGTCGCGCGAACGCCGGATCGACTGTGAAGTGGGCTTGGGCGCGCGGGGAGCCTGCCCTTCCATGATGTCGTTGATCTGGTCGGCATCCAGCGTTTCCCATTCGAGAAGCGCCTTGGTCATCGCCTCGATCTTGTCGCTGTTATCCTCGATCAGGCGGCGCGCCAGTGCGTACTGCTGGTCGATGATGCGACGAATCTCGGCGTCCACCTTCTGCATCGTGGCTTCCGAGACGTTGCGGTGAGTCGTCACCTGCCGCCCCAGGAAGATCTCCCCCTCTTCCTCGCCATACACCATGGGGCCGAGGTTGTCGGACATGCCCCACTGGGTCACCATCCGCCGCGCAAGATCGGTGGCGCGCTGGAAGTCGTTGGAAGCCCCGGTGGTCATCTGCTTCATGAAGATCTCTTCGCAGATGCGGCCGCCGAACAGCACGGCAATCGTCTGCAGCAGCCGTTCGCGATCCTGGCTGTAGCGGTCGGACTCGGGCAGCTGCATGGTCACACCCAGTGCGCGGCCGCGCGGAATGATCGTGACCTTGTGCACCGGATCGGTCTTGTCGAGCAGCTTGGCGACGACCGCATGACCCGACTCGTGGTAGGCGGTGTTGCGACGCTCTTCCTCAGGCATGACCATGGAGCGGCGCTCGGAGCCCATCATGATCTTGTCCTTGGCGCGCTCGAAATCCTCCATGTCCACCAGGCGCTTGTTACCGCGGGCGGCGAACAGAGCCGCCTCATTGACCAGGTTCGCGAGATCGGCACCGGAGAAACCGGGGGTGCCGCGGGCGAGCACGACCGGCTCGACATCCGGCGCGATCGGAACCTTGCGCATGTGCACCTTGAGTATCTGTTCGCGACCACGGATGTCAGGCAGCGGAACGACGACCTGGCGGTCGAAGCGCCCCGGACGAAGTAGCGCCGGATCGAGCACGTCGGGGCGGTTGGTGGCCGCAATCACGATCACTCCGGTCTGCCCCTCGAAACCGTCCATCTCGACCAGCAGCTGGTTGAGCGTCTGCTCGCGCTCGTCGTTGCCGCCGCCCATGCCGGCACCACGCTGGCGACCGACGGCATCGATCTCGTCGATGAAGATGATGCACGGGGCGTGCTTCTTGGCCTGCTCGAACATGTCGCGGACACGCGCGGCACCGACACCGACGAACATCTCGACGAAGTCCGAACCGGAAATCGAGAAGAAGGGAACCTTCGCCTCACCGGCGATGGCCTTCGCAAGCAGGGTCTTGCCGGTACCAGGCGAGCCTACCATCAGGACGCCCTTCGGAATGTGGCCCCCCAGCTTCTGGAACTTGGACGGATCGCGCAGGAAATCGACGAGCTCGGACACTTCTTCCTTGGCCTCGTCGCAACCGGCGACATCGGCGAAGCTCAGCGAGTTCGCCGACTCGTCGAGCATGCGCGCCTTGGACTTGCCGAACGAGAAGGCACCACCGCGCCCGCCACCCTGCATCTGGCGCATGAAGAACACCCAGACGCCGATGAGCAGGAGCATCGGGAACCAGGACACGAAGATGCTCATCAGGAAGGACTGTTCCTCCTCGGGCTTCGTCGCATTGACGGCCACGCCCGCGCGGATCAGGTCGGACACCATCCAGATGTCCTGCACGCCGGGAGTGTAGACCGTTATCTGGCGGCCTTCCTGCGTGGTCGCGCGCACGAGCCGACCATCGACCGTCGCCTTCGCGATGCGACCGGCCTTCGCCTCCTCGAGGAACTGGGAGTATTCCATCGTGTTGGTCGAGACCTGGCGCGAATTGAACTGGTTGAACACCGTCATCAGCACTACGCCGATGACCATCCAGATCGCGAGATTCTTGAAGAGATTATTCAACTTCTTTCCTTATGTGCCCGTAGGGGGGGCAGCGAAACATTGACCCATTCTAGTGGCGAACGTTCCGCTGCGTAAACCAATGGCCACGATCAACACAGCCAATCGGCACCGCAGGCCCGACTCAGTCCGCCTTGCGCTTCAGCCCGAGGAGATAAACCTCGGCGCTGCGGTCGCGCGAGGCCTTCGGCTTGCGTACCTGGAGCGTGGCAAAATGGCGCTGGATCTCGCTGCGGAACTCCATGAACCCGGCGCCCTGGAACACCTTGATGAGGAAATTGCCGCCAGGCTTCAGGTGCCGCGCCGCAAAATCGAGCGCCAGTTCGCCGAGGTGGATCGAACGCGCCTGATCCACGGTGTCGATACCCGACATATTGGGGGCCATGTCGGAAAGTACAAGGTCGACGGGCTCACCCGCGAGTCGGCTTTCGAGGTCGGCCAGCACGACATCTTCCTGAAAGTCGCCCTGGATGAACTCCATGCCCGGCAGGGGCTCGACAGGAAGAAGGTCGAGCGCGAACACGCGCCCGGCCCTGCCTACACGCTGCAAGGCGACCTGCGTCCACGACCCCGGGGCCGCACCGAGATCGACAACGACCATGCCGGGACGCAGCAGGTGATCCTTGTCGTCGATCTCCATCAGCTTGTATGCGGCACGCGAACGGTAGCCTTCGCTCTTGGCACGCTGCACGTAGGCGTCGTTCACATGCTCGTGCATCCATGCCTTGCTGGTCTTGGTCCTAGTCATGGGAGTAGAATCCATGCCCCTGAAAGATTTGAGAAAACGATGATCGACCTATCCCCTGCCCGTCGCCGCGAATTGCGGGCGGCGGCCCATCATCTGAACCCGGTCGTCAGCGTCGCCGGCAACGGGCTGACGGCCACCGTCCTGGGCGAGATCGACCGTTCCCTGCAAGCGCACGAGCTTATCAAGATCAAGGTTCACGGCACCGAGCGCTCCGACCGCGACGCACTGATGCAGGCGATCTGCACGGAACTCGGCGCAGCGCCCGTCCAGCACATCGGGACGATCCTCATCGTGTGGAGGGAACGTCGCGAAGAACAAGCGACCGCCGCGCCGAAGCTTGCCTCGGCGGGCAACGTGCCGGGAGCAGCGAAAGCGAAGTCCGCCCGTGCTTTTGCCGCGGCCGCGCGGCGCACTGCGCTGATCAAGGCCGCCGCCGACAAGAAGCGGCTGGCAGAAAAACGCACCCGAAAGATCGTTCGCAAGACGGGACCTCTCGGCGGCAGGTAATCCAGGATTGCTGCGGGACGGATGCAGCCCCGCGTCGGATCGCGAAACGGGCCGGGAACCGCACTCCCGGCCCGTTTGCGTTCAGATGTAGAGCACTTCGATGATTTCGTACTCACGCACGCCGCCCGGCGCCTGCACCTCGGCGATATCGCCGGCGTACTTGCCGATCAGCGCGCGGGCAATCGGAGAACTGATGGAAATCTTGTTCTCCTTGACGTCGGCCTCATCGTCCCCGACGATCTGATAGGTGACCGTCTGCCCGGACTCCATGTCCTCGAGGTTGACGGTGGCACCGAACACACACCGCCCATCGGCATCGAGAAGGCGCGGATCGATGATCTGCGCGTTCGCAATCTTTCCCTCGACTTCCTTGATCCGCCCCTCGATGAAGCCCTGACGCTCCTTCGCGGCATCGTACTCCGCGTTTTCGGAGAGATCGCCATGCGAGCGCGCTTCCGCGATGGCGGCGATCACGTTCGGACGATCGACGGTCTTGAGGCGATGCAATTCGGTGCGGAGCTTCTCCGCACCGTTCACAGTAAGAGGAGTCTTGTTCATGATTGCTTGTTCAGTTCCGCGTGCAGGGACTGCAGGCCATAGACCTCGAGTCCTTCGAGATGGCGCATGCCCATGCAGGCTGCACGCGCCCCCTCGATGGTCGTGAACACCGTGAGCTTGGCAGCCAGCGCGCTCGTGCGGATGGAGCGCGAGTCGACGATCGCCTGGCGCTTCTCCTCAACGGTGTTGATGACCATGCTGATTTCGTTGTTCTTGATCATGTCCACGATGTGCGGACGGCCTTCGGTGACCTTATTGACGACATTCACGGGGATGCCCGCCGCCTCGATCGCCGAAGCCGTTCCGCGCGTGGCGACGACACGGAAACCGAGTTCCTGCAGTTCGCGCGCGACCTCGACCGCGGCACCACGATCGGTCGGCTTCACGCTGATGAAGGCCGTGCCCGACTGCGGCAGGCGAACGCCGGCGGCAAGCTGGGACTTCACGAATGCTTCGGCGAAACTGCGGCCGACCCCCATGACTTCACCCGTCGACTTCATCTCGGGCCCGAGGATGGTGTCGACGCCCGGGAACTTGACGAACGGGAACACCGCTTCCTTCACGGAGTAGTACGGCGGAACGATTTCACCCGTGACACCCTGGCTGGCGAGGCTCTGACCAGCCATGCAGCGCGCGGCGATCTTCGCGAGCTGCAGGCCGCAGGCCTTGGAGACGAAGGGCACGGTGCGCGAGGCACGCGGATTGACTTCGAGGACGTAGACGGTCGCCTCGTCGCCTTCGCCCTGAATGGCGAACTGCACGTTCATGAGACCGCAGACGTTGAGCGCACGCGCCATCGCTTCGGTCTGCCGGCGGAGCTCGTCCTGCAGCCGGGCCGACAGCGTGTACGGGGGCAGCGAGCACGCCGAGTCGCCGGAGTGGACGCCGGCCTGCTCGATGTGTTCCATGATGCCCCCGATGATGACCTGCTGTCCGTCGGAGAGCGCATCGACGTCAACTTCGGTGGCATCGTTGAGGAAGCGATCGAGCAGCACCGGCGACTCGTTCGAGACCTTCACGGCCTCGCGCATGTAGCGCTCGAGGTCCTTCTGCTCATGGACGATTTCCATCGCGCGACCGCCGAGCACATAGCTGGGGCGGACGACGAGCGGATAGCCGATCTCCGCGGCGAGCCGAACGGCCGCCTCGGGCGTGCGGGCGGTGCGGTTGGGCGGCTGCTTGAGACCTAGGTCGTTTAGCAGCTTCTGGAAGCGCTCGCGGTCTTCCGCCGCATCGATCATGTCCGGGCTCGTGCCGATGATGGGCACACCGTTCTCCTCCAGCGCCCGCGCACGCTTGAGCGGGGTCTGGCCGCCGAACTGGACGATGACGCCGACGGGCTTCTCGATATGCACGATCTCGAGAATGTCCTCAAGCGTGATCGGCTCGAAATACAGGCGATCCGAGGTATCGTAGTCGGTCGACACGGTCTCGGGGTTGCAGTTGACCATGATGGTCTCGTAGCCGTCTTCGCGCAGGGCAAGAGCAGCGTGGACGCAGCAATAGTCGAACTCGATGCCCTGGCCGATGCGGTTCGGGCCGCCGCCGAGCACCATGATCTTCTTCTTGTCGGTCGGGCGCGCCTCGCACTCTTCCTCGTAGGACGAGTACATGTAGGCGGTGGAGGTGGCAAACTCGGCCGCGCAAGTGTCGACACGCTTGAACACCGGCCTCACGCCGCTGGCGTGGCGGTGCAGGCGGACGGCCGTTTCATCGACGCCGAGCAATTTGGCGATGCGCCGATCGGAGAAGCCCTTGCGCTTGAGTTCGCGCAGCTCGGGTGCCTGGATCGCCTTCAGCGAGCGGCCGGTGATGGCCTTCTCGGTGAGGACGATGTCCTCGATCTGGGCGAGGAACCAGGGATCGATCTTGGTCAGGTTGAACACCTGCTCCTGGGTGTAGCCTTCGCGGAAGGCCTGCCCCACGTACCAGATGCGCTGGGCGCCGGGGTTGGCGAGTTCGTGCTCGAGATCGGCACGATCGGTCTCGACCTCGTCGAGACCGTAGACGCCGACTTCCAGGCCGCGCAGGGCCTTCTGGAAGGACTCCTGGAAGGTACGGCCCATCGCCATGACTTCGCCCACCGACTTCATCTGGGTGGTGAGGCGGTCGTTCGCTTGCGGGAACTTCTCGAAGGCGAAACGCGGGATCTTGGTGACGACGTAGTCGATCGAGGGCTCGAACGAGGCTGGCGTGGCGCCGCCGGTGATGTCGTTCTTGAGCTCGTCGAGCGTGTACCCTACGGCAAGCTTGGCCGCGACCTTGGCGATCGGGAAGCCGGTGGCCTTCGACGCGAGCGCCGACGAACGCGACACGCGCGGGTTCATCTCGATGACGATCATGCGACCGTCCTTGGGGTTGATCGCGAACTGCACGTTGGAACCGCCGGTATCGACGCCGATCTCGCGCAGCACCGCGATCGAGGCGTTGCGCAGGATCTGGTATTCCTTGTCGGTCAGCGTCTGCGAGGGCGCAACGGTGATCGAGTCGCCAGTGTGCACGCCCATCGGATCGAGGTTTTCGATCGAGCAGACGATGATGCAGTTGTCCGCGCGGTCGCGGACGACTTCCATCTCGTACTCTTTCCAGCCGAGCAGCGACTCTTCGATCAGCAACTCGTTGGTCGGGCTCGCCTCGAGGCCGCGCTTGCAGATCTCCTGGAACTCTTCCATGTTGTAGGCGATGCCACCACCGGTGCCGCCCAGCGTGAAGCTCGGACGGATGATCGCGGGGAAGCCGATACCGCCCTGCACCTGCAGCGCCTCTTCCATGCTATGGGCGATGCCGGAGCGCGCCGAACCGAGACCGATCTTGGTCATGGCGTCCTTGAATTTCAGGCGGTCCTCGGCCTTGTCGATCGCCTCACGCGAGGCGCCGATCAGTTCGACGCCATATTTCTCCAGCACACCATGCTTGGCGAGATCGAGCGCGCAGTTGAGCGCGGTCTGGCCGCCCATGGTCGGCAGCAGCGCGTCCGGGCGCTCCTTCTCGATGATGCGCTCGACGACCTGCCAGGTGATCGGTTCGATGTAGGTGACATCGGCCGTACCCGGATCGGTCATGATCGTTGCCGGGTTCGAGTTGACGAGGATGACCTTGTAGCCTTCCTCGCGCAGCGCCTTGCAGGCCTGGGCGCCGGAATAGTCGAATTCGCACGCCTGGCCGATGATGATCGGGCCGGCGCCGATGATGAGAATGCTGTGTATGTCTGTGCGCTTAGGCATTGCCTAACCTCGGTCTTGCGTTGGGGAGCGGCAGCGCGGGCTGCCGCTTGCGAATCATTTACGCGCTTCGAGCAGCTTGATGAAGCGGTCGAACAGGTAGGCGACGTCGTGCGGACCGGGGCTCGCCTCCGGATGCCCCTGGAAGCAGAACGCCGGCACGTCGGTGCGTTCCATACCCTGCAGACTGCCGTCGAACAGCGACACATGGGTCGGACGCAGGTTCGCCGGCAGCGTGTCGGCATCGACCGCGAAGCCATGGTTCTGGCTGGTGATGAGCACCTGTCCGGTGTCGAGATCCTTGACCGGGTGGTTCGCGCCGTGATGGCCGAACTTCATCTTCACGGTCTTCGCCCCCGACGCGAGCGCCATCAGTTGATGACCGAGGCAGATGCCGAAGGTCGGGATGCCACGGGCGAGGAACTCGCGGATCGCGGCGATCGCATAGTCGCAGGGCTCAGGGTCGCCGGGACCGTTCGACAGGAAGATCCCGTCCGGATTGAGCGCGAGCACGTCCGCTGCGGGAGTCTGCGCGGGCACGACGGTGAGCCGGCAGCCGCGACTCGCCAGCATGCGCAGGATGTTGCGCTTGACCCCGAAGTCATAGGCGACGACGTGGAAGCGGGCCTTCGGGTCGGCCTGGTAGCCGGCGCCGAGGATCCATTCGCCTTCGCTCCATTCGACGGCACGGTCTGCACTCACGACCTTTGCGAGGTCCATGCCGGCAAGACCCGGGAAGGCACGCGCCTGGGCGATCGCGGCTTCCGCATTGAGCGGCGCTCCGTCGGCCGCGGTGACGATGCAGCCGGCCTGGGCGCCCTTCTCGCGCAGCACGCGCGTCAGCTTGCGGGTATCGATACCGGCGATGGCGACCACGTTCTCGGCCTTGAGATAGGCATCGAGGGTCTGGTCCATGCGAAAGTTGGACGGAAGGATGGGAAGATCGCGGATGACGAGGCCGGCCGCGTGCACACGTCCGGACTCCACGTCCTCGCGGTTCACGCCGGTATTCCCGATGTGCGGATAAGTCAGCGTTACGATCTGGCGGCAGTAGCTCGGGTCGGTGAGGATTTCCTGGTAACCGGACATCGAGGTGTTGAACACCACCTCACCAACCGTGCTGCCGGCCGCACCGATTCCCTTGCCGAAAAATACCGTCCCATCGGCGAGTGCTAGTAGGGCGGGCGGGGAAGCAGTCACGACAAACTCCTGAGTTCAGCCGAAAAGACAGGGGCAAGCGCAGCAGGCCTGCCCGAACGTGAAAAAAACGGGACGAGCCGCTGGTCGGCCAATCCCGCTTGTCTAAACCGCTGAATTGTATCGTTTGGCGCCGCCCGAGGCAACGACGGCGACGATCCGCCGCAACGGCTCAGCGCAGGCCGAGGACGTCCTGCATGTCGAACAAGCCGCTCTTCCGCCCCGCCAGGAAACGCGCCGCACGAACAGAACCCAGCGCGTAGGGCATGCGGCTGCCGGACTTGTGCGTAATCTCGATGCGCTCGCCGATGCCCGCGAACAGGACGGTATGGTCACCCACCACGTCGCCCCCGCGAATCGTCGAGAAGCCGATCGTCTCGGGCTTGCGCTCGCCGGTGACACCTTCGCGTCCGTAGATCGCGCAGTCTTCGAGATTCCGCCCGAGCTCGCGCGCGACCACCTCGCCCATGCGCAGCGCGGTGCCGGACGGCGCATCGACCTTGAAGCGGTGATGCGCCTCGATGACTTCCACGTCGTAACCCTCGTCGAGGATGCGCGCGGCGACCTCGAGGAGCTTGAACACGGCATTCACGCCGACAGCCATGTTCGGCGCGAACACCACGGGAATATCCTTCGCCGCAGCAGCGATGACTTCCTTCTCCGCCGCAGAAAAGCCTGTCGTGCCGATCACCATCGCCTTGCCAAGCTCGCGCGCGATGCCGAGATGGACAAGGGTTCCCTCCGGGCGGGTGAAGTCGATCACGCAATCGGTGGCTGCGATCGCCGCGCGCACGTCGTCGGTGACCATGACACCGCAGGCGCTGCCGACCAGTTCGCCCGCATCACGACCGACAAAAGGCGCTCCGGCGCGATCGAACGCCGCCGCAAGGACAACCTCGCCGTCGTTCAGCACGGCCTCGATCAGCATCCGCCCCATACGGCCGGATGCGCCTGCAATTGCAATACGCAAGGGATTCATTCAGTCAGATCCTGTGGGCGATGCGAATAACGACATCACTGCTTGGTTGCGGGCGCGATCTCGATCACGCGCGATCGCTCGGTCTGCGCCGCAGCCGCAGCGCCGGACGCATCGCCCGACTGCACATCGCCGGAAACCCGCTCGAGCTTGTCACCCACGAAGAAGACACTGAGGACCCGCTGCTGAGGTTCGCCACGCCCGGGGCGGAAGATATAAACGTAATCCCAGCGATCGGCATGAAAGACGTCGGTCACGAGCGGGGTACCGAGAGCGAAGCGCACCTGCTCTCGCGTCATGCCCTTCTTGAGGCGCGCGACCATTTCCTGATCGACGTAATTGCCCTGGCGCACGTCGACGCGATGGGGATTCAACCGATCGGCCAGGGAGGTAAAGGAACAACCGGCCACGAGGCCCGCGACGGCGACGACCGCCGGAAGAATCAATGCGCGCATGAATGGAGATCTTGGTCGTTGGCGCCGAACGGCGTATCTTTTTCAGACAAAGGCGAAAAAATATATCATACGTAGCCAGCAGCCACGCTGCCGCGCGAACTGCAAGCCAACAGAGCGACTATGTCAGAGAACTCGCAAAACCTAAAAAATATAGGCCTCAAGGCCACCTACCCGCGCCTGAAGATCCTCGATCTGTTCCAGACGTCGGACCTGCGGCATCTCACCGCCGAGGACGTGTATCGTCTGCTGATGGCGGAAGGGATGGACATCGGACTTGCCACCGTTTACCGCGTCCTGACGCAGTTCGAGCAGGCCGGCTTGCTCGAACGGCACTATTTCGAGTCGGGCAAGGCCGTCTTCGAACTGAAGGAAAGCGGCCATCACGACCACCTCGTCTGCGTACAGTGCGGAAAGGTGGAGGAATTCTTCGACGCGGAGATCGAGCGCCGGCAGAATCAGATCGCACAGGAGCGCGGTTTCGCGGTCCGCGAGCACGCGCTGTACCTGTACGTCGACTGCCTCAGGAAAGACTGCCCGAATCGCAAGCTGTGAGGCCGCGACCTTCCGGACGAGTCATCGGCGACTATAGCGCCGGGCTTACCCCGAGCATTTCTGCGGCATGGCGGCGGGTGGTGTCGGTGATATTGACCCCCCCGAGCATGCGCGCGATCTCCTCGATCCGACCATCGGCCTCGAGCGGCGTGACGGCACTGACGACCTCGTCGCCGCGGTTCGACTTGGCGATGTTCCACTGCCAATCGGCGCATGCGGCAACCTGGGGAAGATGGGTGACGCACAGGACCTGTCGCTCCCGACCGAGCCGGTGCAGGAGCTTCCCTACAATTTCCGCGACACCGCCACCGATGCCGACATCGACCTCATCGAAGATCAGCGTCGGCGTCGCGGAATCGCGGCTCGTCATGACCTGGATCGCCAGGCCGATGCGCGACAGCTCGCCCCCCGAAGCGACCTTGGCCAGGGGGCGCAAGGGCTGGCTCGGATTGGCGACGACGCGGAACTCGACGGTTTCGACGCCATGCGCGGAGGGCGCACACGGTTCGAGCGCCACCGCAAACTGGCCACCCGCCATCGCCAGCGTCTGCATCGCCTCGCTGATCTCGCTCGACAGGCGCTCGGCAGCCGGGCGACGCGCCGCCGAGAGGCGTGACGCCGCCTGATCGTATGCTGCCCTTGCCTGAGCTTCCTGCTCGGCGAGATGGACGGGATCCGCCTGCGCGACCAGTTCATCGAGCTTCCGCACCCACTCGTCGAGCAAGTCGGGCAGCCCCTCGGGATCAACCCGATACTTGCGCGCGAGGTCGGTCACGGCGCCGATGCGGCGCTCGATCTCGGCGAGCCGCAGCGGATCGAGGTCCAGCCGGTCGCGATAGCGCCGCAGCGCATGCAAGGCCTCGTCCGCCTGGATGGCAGCCCCGGAGAGCAGTTCCCGCAGGTCCCCGAGCCCCGGGTCGATGTCGGCCATGGCGTCGACACGCACACATATGTGACGCAACAGGGAGGTGACGGCACCCTCCCCTTCGCCCAGCGTCGCAAGGGCCTCGTCCGCCCCCTCCATGAGACCCGCGGCATGCGCCAGGCGTGCGTGCTCCTGATTGATCTCGGCCCACTCGCCGGCGTCGAACGCAAGGTTACGCAGTTCATCTATCTGCCACGCAAGCAGGTCCCGTTCGCGCTCGGAAGCGGCCGAGTCCTGCTCGGCCGCCCGGCGCAGCTCGACCAGCCGCTGCCAGTCGCGAAAGCGGTCGGCAACCTCCTTGGCGAGGGGCTCTGCAGCGGCGTGCGCATCGATCAGCGCACGCTGTGCATCGCCTCTGAGCAGGGCATGATGCGCATGCTGCCCATGAATGTCGGCGAGCCGGTCCCCAGCCTCGCGCAACTGTGCCTGCGTGACCGGCACGCCGTTGATCCAGGCCCGCGACCGCCCCCCCGCCTCCACAACGCGCCGCAGGATCGCCATGCCCTCGTCGGCCGGCAAGTCCTGCGCGGCCAACCAGTCGGTGAGGCTGCCGTCAGCGGGAAGATCAAATTCGGCCGCGATATCGGCCTTGTCGCGGCCGACACGCACCGCGCCGGCGTCGGCACGCCCCCCCAGAGCAAGCCCCAGCGCGTCGAGCAGGATGGACTTGCCCGCCCCCGTCTCGCCCGTAAGCGCGCCGAAACCCGCCAGAAAATCGAGTTCGAGGCGATCGACAATCACGAAATCACGGATGGTCAGGCGGCGGAGCATAGGCGTCGCAGAAGGAGGCTGAAGTGAGAAAGGAGATCAGGGCAGTCGCGGCGTGGCGCTCCAGTGGAGCTTGCCGCGCAGCATGGCGAAGTAACTGTACCCTTCGGGGTGCAGGAAACGCACCACCTTGGGCGAACGCGTAATCCTGACGACGTCGCCGGCATGTGCATCGAAACGCGTCTGGCCGTCGAAATGGATGCGGGCGTCGTGCGGGGAGAGCAGCTCGATCGCGATCCGGCAGCTGTCCGGGAGGGTGATCGGCCGGGCGGTAAGGGCGTGCGGACACAGCGGCACGAGGGCGATGCCGCCGACCGTGGGATGCAGGATCGGGCCGTTGGCCGACAAGGCATAGGCGGTGGACCCGGTCGGCGTGGTGATGATCATGCCGTCCGAACGCTGCGTGTAGACATACTCGCCGTCGATCGACAGATCGAACTCGATCATGCGGCCGAAATCGCCCTTGTTCACGACGACGTCGTTGAACGCGAGCGTGTGGAAAACGCGCTGCCCGCCGCGAACGACTTCGGCGTCGAGCATGGTGCGCGCCTCTTCGACAAAACGTCCGTCGAGGATCTCGGCAAGCTTGTTCAAGGCTTCCTTGCGCGGGATATCCGTGAGAAAGCCCAGCCTGCCCTGGTTGATGCCGACGAGTGGCACCGCATGTTCGGACAACCGGCGGGCGGTATTCAGCATCGTGCCGTCGCCCCCGAGGACGACGGCAAGATCGGCCTGGGCGCCGATCTCGTCATAGGTCACGGTGGCGAACTCGCCGACGAGCCCGATGGAACTTGCGGTACCTTGCTCGATCCATACAGCCAGCCCCCTTTCGCGCAGGAAACTGGCTATCGAGAGGACCGCGCCAGCGACATCCGGGCTCTGGTATTTGCCGATCAGGGCAATGGTATTGAAGCTCTGGCTCATGCCGCGGATTAAACCACAATCGCCGAGAACCTTGGCAGAGGCGCCGGCACTTCCATAGAATCGGGGAAATTACTTCTTACCGTCATGAAACCGCTCGACCCGCGCTCCCAGATCCTGCTCAAGACCCTCATCGAACGCTACATCGTGGAAGGGCAGCCGGTGGGCTCGCGTGCGCTTTCGCGCTACTCGGGTCTCGAGCTGTCGCCCGCAACGGTACGCAACGTGATGAGCGACCTCGAGGAAATGGGCTTCATCGCGAGCCCCCACACTTCGGCCGGGCGCATTCCGACGGCACTCGGCTACCGCTTCTTCGTTGACTCGCTGCTGACCGTGCAACCCCTGGAACAGGCGCAGCTGCGCGAACTGAAGGGGCAGCTGCAGCCCGACCAGCCCCAACGCCTGATCAGTTCCGCATCGCACCTGCTGTCGGAGCTCACGCAGTTCGCCGGGGTCGTCGTTTCGCCGCGTCGCGACCTGATCAAGATCCGCCAGATCGAGTTCATCAGCCTGTCGGAAAACCGCATCCTGCTGATCATCGTCACGACGGCAGGGGACGTGCAGAACCGCATCATCCATACCCGGCGCTCGTACTCGCCATCGGAACTGGTGGAAGCAGCCAACTATCTCACCGAACACTGCGCCGGACTGGGATTCGACGACATTCGCACCCGCATCCGGGCCGAGCTGAAGCAGCTGCGCAGCGACATGAGCGAGCTGATGAACGCGGCGGTCGAAACCGGCAGCGCGGCAGTCCAGGACGACAGCTCCCGCTACGTGCTGTCGGGAGAAACCAATCTGCTCGACATCGAGGACCTGTCGTCGAACATGGCGCGGCTGCGCGAGCTGTTCAAGCTGTTCGAGCAGAAGACGGGACTCATCCAGCTCCTCGACCTGTCCAATCGCGCCCAGGGGGTGCAGATCTTCATCGGTGACGAATCGGGACTGTCGCAGCTCGACGGCTGCAGCGTCGTGACCGCCGGCTACGAGGTCAACGGTCGCATCGTCGGATCCGTCGGCGTGATCGGACCGACGCGCATGGCTTATGATCGCGTGATACCCATCGTCGACATCACGGCCCGCCTGCTCTCGAACGCGCTGTCGAACGCCAACTGAGCGGCGCGCAACACTCACACAAGGATCAGCATGGCCCGTTACTGGCCCGAACCCGCCTGGACGCATGGCACACCCGTACGCACCGGCGTCTTGCTCGTCAATCTGGGATCGCCCGCGGCCCCTACTGCCGCAGCCGTTCGCCCGTACCTGAAGCAGTTCCTGTCCGACCCGCGCGTGGTCGAGATCCCGGCGCCGATATGGTGGCCGATCCTCAACGGCATCATCCTGAACACCCGCCCGCGAAAGTCGGCCGCGAAATACGCGACGATCTGGATGGACGAAGGCTCGCCGCTGAAGGTGCATACGGAACGTCAGACGAAGCTGCTTGCGGGCTACCTCGGCCACGCAGGCATCACCGGGCTGCAGGTCGAGTGGGCGATGCGCTACGGTTCGCCATCCGTGCCCGAGATGCTCAACCGCATGAAGGCAGACGGCTGCGATCGCATCCTGATCGTGCCGATGTATCCCCAATATGCCGCAAGCACGACTGCGAGCGTGCTCGACGAAGTCGCGGATTGCCTTGCACACTGGCGCAACCAGCCCGAGATCCGCTACGTGCGCAATTTCCACGACCACCCTGGTTATATCGCGGCACTCGCGCAGAGCGTGCGCGACCACTGGATGAAGAACGGCGAGGGCGACAAGCTGGTGATGAGCTTCCACGGCATCCCGCGGCGATCGCTCGATCTCGGCGATCCCTATCACTGCGAATGCCATGTGACGGCGCGCCTTGTCGCCAGAGAACTCGGACTGACGGATGACCGCTGGCAGCTGACCTTCCAGTCGCGCTTCGGCAAGGCCGAATGGCTGAAACCCTACACCCAGCCGACGCTCGAATCGCTGGCGCGCCAGGGCACGGCACGGGTGGACGTGATGTGCCCGGGTTTTCCGGCAGACTGCCTGGAAACCCTGGAGGAGATCGCGATGGAATGCCGCCATGCGTTCCTGTCCTGCGGCGGAAAGGAATTCCATTACATACCCTGCCTGAACGAACGGGACGACTGGATCACCGCGCTGCGCGACATCGTGCAGGACAACCTCGGCAACTGGCTGACCCGTCCATCAGTCGAGCCGCAGGCACTCGCCGCCAGCGCCCAACGCGCACGCGTCGCCGGTGCCAAGTGCTGACGATGAATCCGCAGTGATGCTCATGCCTGAGCTCATCAACCGCTTGCGGGTCGACCGCCTGGCGGCCGTGCGGGAGAGCATGCGCCGACGTCGATTTTTCTTTTTGCGGACAACCTGAAGTTTTTCGGAAATCTGCCGTTAAAACCTGCACTTAAGCAGCCCGCAGGGGATCGCAATGAAGATTGCATCGGCAGACGTTCAGCTCCAGGCTTCGCACCTATCCTTCCATCGCCGCGAGGTCTCCGAGCGGCTCGAGATGTGGGTCGGCGAACGCCCGGCCGGCGGCATGAACCTTGGCATCGGCGCCCTCGCAGCAGCGGGTGCGCGCCCTGAAGTGGAGATCTCGGCCGATGCCCTCGCCGCCCGCGAGGCCGAGGCTGCCACGGACGAATCGGGCGAAGAGGCTCTCGACCCGCGCTTGCGCTTCCTCAAGCATCTCATCGAGGCGCTTACGGGACGTGCGATCAACACCCTACACCCCGGCGACCTCCGCCTCGACGAGGCGGCTGAGGTAAACATCGGTCAAGCACCCGCCGCAGGCCGCGGCGCGAACGCCACGCAACGCGCCGGATTCGGCGTCGAGTATGAATACCACTCGCTATCCGAGGAATACGAATACACGAACTTCAAAGCGGAAGGCGTGATCAGGACCGCCGACGGGCGCGAAATCCGTTTCGATCTGGAACTCGAGATGGAGCGCAGCTACGTAGAGGCCTCCAGCGTCCAGGTGCGCCTTGGCGACGCACGCGTAAAAGACCCCCTGGTGCTTGATTTTGCCGGCACGTCGGCCCAGCTTTCGGACATGCGCTTCTCCTTCGACCTCGACACCGACGGTCAGGCCGAAAACGTACCAATGCTTGGCGGCGGCCGCGGCTACCTTGCCATCGATCGCAACCAGAACGGACGCATCGACGACGGCCGCGAGCTCTTCGGCCCGACCACCGGGGACGGATTCGCCGAACTGGCAAGCCTCGACACCGACGGCAACGGCTGGATCGATGAAGCCGACGCAAGTTTCGGCGACCTGCGCGCCTGGCTGCCGGCAGCCGACGGCACTGGCAGCGTCATGACGGCAGCTGAAGCCGGGGTCGGCGCCCTCTACCTCGGACGGGTCGCCACGCCGTTCGCGCTGCGCGGCGCGGCGAACGACACGCTGGGCGAGATGCGCTCGACCAGCCTATATCTGCGCGAGGACGGCACAACCGGCACGCTCAGCCAGATCGACCTGAGCGTGTAGGGCGACCTGAACCCGCGCCTCAGTCCTCGACCAGTTGCAGGTCGAGCCCGGAGGCCGTGAACTTGCTGGCCACAGCCGGCTCACCGTCCGCCGAGAGTGCGTGCAGCGCTTCGCCGAGGCGCCGGACGGCAATCGTCGCCAGCATGACCCGGAACAGTTCGCGCAGTTCGTCCGTCGCAAGCGCCAGCGCGGAAGGGTTGACCTCGAGATAGGTGGTCTGACTCACCGAGGTCACCGTCGTCATGTGCCTGTGGCGGACGCTGTCGAGCCATGCGATCTCGCCGAACACCTCGCCCGCACCGAGCAGGCTCACACGGCGCCCGTCGACAGACACTTCGATCTCGCCATCGACGACGACGCCGAAGCGCTGGTCCGCGTCCCCTTCGCGAATCAGGGTCGTCCCGCAGTCGACGACACGCCACGCCGACAGGCGCAACACTTCCCACAGCTCGATATCGTCGAACTCGGTGAAGAACGCCAGCTTGCGCAGCAGCGAAAACCGACTGGTGTCGGGCGGCACGTAGGTGTCGTCCACCAGCTGGTAGCGCACCGCCGACAGCTCCTTCGCGAACTCGGCACCATTCTTGTAGCGCGAATACAGATCCTTTTCGAGCGCCTTGCGGATCACCGCATCCATCTGCTCGGGCAGTTCGGGATTGAGCTGCGAGACGCGCGGCGGATCCGCATTGATGATCTTGTAGATCAGCTGGGCCGGGTTGCTCGCCCGGAACGGCAGGCGCCCGGTGAGCAGGTTGAACAGCACGACCCCGAGCGAATAAAGATCCGTCTTCTGGTTGAGCTGATAGCCCTTGATCTGCTCCGGGCTCATGTAGGCGGGCGAACCGACCCCCATGATGAAGGTCGAGTCCGACTCCACCTTCTTGCTGATGTTCAACGCGAGGCCGAAGTCGGTGATCTTCACGTTGTCCTGATCGTCGACGAGGATGTTCGCGGGCTTGATGTCGCGATGGACGATACCCTGGCGATAGGCGTAATCGAGCGCCATGCAGCACTTGAAGACGATCCCGATCGCCCGGTGGACCGGCAGCATGCGCTCGAAGCTGCAATAGCGCTCGAGCGATTCGCCCGGGAAATACTCCATCACCACATAGGCCTGCTCGGCCTCGATCACGACGTCGTGCACATGGATGATGTGCGGATGATCAAGGCGCGTCGAGACGGCCTTCTCCGCCTTGAGCAGCTTCAGCAGGCGCCGGTTCCACTTCGACTCATCCTTCGACTTGTCATTGAAGCGGATCAGCTTGAGGGCGATCGGTACCGGCCAATCGGCAGATTCCGCCATATAGACGACCGCCGTCGCACCGCGCCCCACCTCCTTCACGATGCGGTACTTCCCGATTGTCAGCGGCATCTCGCTCATGTCTGGTCCGACCCGGCCTCCCGCGCCTCTGTCTGGCACCGCGCGCGGTTGAATCCTGACACACGCGGGCGCGCATCGGCAACCCGGCGAACTATTTGTAACCAAGCCCTTGAAACGACGAGACCCGCCCCCATGTTCCGCCCGTCGAAAGAACATAGGGAGTTCTACCCCATGCAGGAAAACAAGCCCTCCGCCGAGGCCCCCGAAGAGCTGCTGCAGGCCCCCACGGGACAATCCGGCGACGCCCCGCAAGTCGAAGCGGCCGACGAACGCGCGGGCGACTCGATGCCCAGCCTGGAGGAATCTCTGCGGCAGGCGGAGCTCAAGGCCGCCGAACATCACGATGCGTGGCTGCGCGCCAAGGCCGAGGCCGAGAATATCCGTCGTCGCGCACAGGAAGACATTGCCAAGGCATCGAAGTTCGCCGCGGAAAAATTCGCGAATGCCATGCTGCCGGTCAAGGACAGCCTCGAAGCGGCACTTGCGACCGAGAACCAGACCATCGAAAGCCTGCGCGAAGGGGTCCAACTGACCCTGAAGCAGCTCGCATCGGCATTCCAGACCGCAGGCGTGACGGAGGAAAATCCGGTCGGCAGCAAGTTCGACCCCAACCGCCACCAGGCCATCGCGATGATCGAGGCGGAAGGCGAGGCGAACACCGTGGTGAATGTCCTGCAGAAAGGCTATCTGCTGCATGAGCGCGTGCTGCGTCCTGCCATGGTGACCGTTTCCAAGGGCAAGAGCGCCTGAGTTCGCCCCCCTTGAAATCGACGACCTCACCCCTAAATAACTGACAGCGCAATCCGGCAAGCCGGCCCCCGGGCGGAACAAACCGCCCGCCACCCCGGCTTCCCCAAAACGAAAGGAACTGACATGGGCAAGATCATCGGTATCGACCTGGGCACCACCAACAGCTGCGTTTCCGTGATGGAAGGCGGCAAGCCCAAGGTCATCGAGAACTCCGAAGGGGCACGCACGACCCCGTCGATCGTCGCATACGCGGAAGACGGCGAAATCCTCGTCGGAGCGCCGGCCAAGCGCCAGGCCGTCACGAACGCGCGGAACACCCTGTTCGCGGTGAAGCGCCTCATCGGCCGCCGCTTCGAGGAAAAGGAAGTGCAGAAGGACATCGACCTGATGCCCTTCACGATCGCCAAAGCCGACAACGGCGACGCGTGGGTCGAAGTGCGCGGCAAGAAGATCGCCCCGCCGCAGGTTTCGGCCGAAGTGCTGCGCAAGATGAAGAAGACCGCCGAAGACTACCTCGGCGAGGAAGTCACCGAAGCCGTCATCACCGTGCCGGCCTACTTCAACGACAGCCAGCGCCAGGCGACCAAGGACGCCGGCCGCATCGCCGGCCTCGAAGTCAAGCGCATCATCAACGAACCGACGGCCGCTGCGCTCGCCTTCGGCATGGACAAGAAGCCGGGCGACTCGAAAATCGCCGTCTATGACCTCGGCGGCGGTACCTTCGACATCTCGATCATCGAGATCGCCGACATCGACGGCGAACACCAATTCGAAGTGCTGGCGACCAACGGCGACACCTTCCTCGGCGGCGAGGACTTCGACCAGCGCCTGATCGACTACATCGTCACCGAATTCAAGAAGGAACAAGGCGTCGATCTGAAGAACGACGTGCTCGCGCTGCAGCGCCTGAAGGAAGCCGCCGAGAAGGCCAAGATCGAGCTCTCCTCCTCGCAGCAGACCGAGGTGAACCTGCCCTACATCACTGCCGACGCCACCGGTCCGAAGCACCTTGCGATCAAGATCACCCGCGCGAAGTTCGAGTCGCTGGTGGATGACCTCGTCGAGCGCACGATCGAGCCGTGCCGCATCGCACTCAAGGATGCCGGCGTGAAGGTCTCCGACATCGACGACGTTATCCTCGTCGGCGGCATGACGCGCATGCCCAAGGTCCAGGAGAAGGTCAAGGAGTTCTTCGCCAAGGAGCCGCGCAAGGACGTGAACCCGGACGAAGCCGTCGCGGTCGGCGCCTCCATCCAGGGCGGCGTGCTGCAGGGTGAAGTCAAGGACGTGCTGCTGCTCGACGTCACCCCGCTGTCGCTGGGCATCGAGACCCTCGGCGGCGTCATGACGAAGCTGATCCAGAAGAACACCACGATCCCGACCAAGGCCTCGCAGGTGTTCTCGACGGCCGACGACAACCAGAACGCGGTAACGATCCACGTACTCCAGGGCGAACGCGAAATGGCGGCCGGCAACAAGAGCCTCGGCCAGTTCAACCTGTCCGACATTCCGCCGGCGCCGCGCGGCATGCCTCAGATCGAAGTTACCTTCGACATCGACGCGAACGGCATTCTGCACGTCTCGGCCAAGGACAAGGCCACCGGCAAGGAAAACAAGATCAAGATCCAGGCCAACTCGGGCCTCTCGGACGACGAGATCCAGCGCATGGTGCAGGACGCCGCCGCGCACGCCGAAGAGGACAAGAAGGCCCACGAACTGGTCGACGCCCGCAACCAGTGCGACGCGCTGGTGCATTCGGTGAAGAAGTCGCTCACCGAATACGGTGACAAGATCGATGCCGACGAGAAGGCCAAGATCGAAGCTGCGATCAAGGACGCCGAAGAGTCGCTCAAGAGCAACGACAAGGCGACGATCGAAGCCAAGACCCAGGCCCTCGCAATGGCCAGCCAGAAGCTCGGCGAACAGATGTACGCCCAGGCCCAGGGCGCCGAAGCCGGCGCCGCAGGTGCAGCCGGCGGTTCGTCGGGGAGCTCGAAGGCGGCCGATGCCGACGTCGTGGACGCCGAGTTCACCGAAGTAAAAGACAAGAAGTGATCGCTCGCCGGGCGGCGAGATGATGGCCGAGCCGACGCCGGAGCAGCACTTCCGGCAGGCTCGGCCTTTGCATGACAGGGCGGCCCGCGCGGCCGCCCCAGCCTGAGCGACAGGAAATGGCAACGAAACGGGATTACTACGACGTACTTGGCGTCAATCGCGACGCCGCGGACGACGAAATCAAGAAGGCCTACCGCAAGCTGGCCATGAAACACCATCCGGACCGCAATCCGGACAACAAGGAAGCCGAGGAGAAGTTCAAGGAGGCCAAGGAGGCCTACGAGATCCTCTCCGACGCACAGAAGCGCGGCGCATACGACCGTTACGGCCACGCCGGCGTCGATCCCTCAGCCGGGGCCGGTCCGGGCGGCCAGGGCTTTGACGGCTTTGCCGACGCGTTCTCCGACATCTTCGGCGACATCTTCGGCGGAGGCGGTGGTCGCGGCCGCTCGAACGTCTATCGCGGCGCCGACCTGCGCTACAACCTCGAGATCTCGCTCGAGGAGGCCGCACGCGGCGCCGAGAAGACGATCCGCATCCCGACCGTCGAAGAGTGCGATACCTGCCACGGCAGCGGCGCAAAGCCCGGCACGCAACCCAAGCCCTGCCCCACCTGCGGCGGCGCCGGCCAGGTGCGCATCCAGCAGGGCTTCTTCTCGATCCAGCAGACCTGCCCGAAGTGCCACGGCACCGGCCGCATCATCCCCGACCCCTGCCGCGACTGCGGCGGCGCCGGTCGCGTGAAGCGCCAGAAGACGCTGGAAGTGAAGATTCCTGCCGGCATCGACGAAGGCATGCGCCTGCGCCACGCCGGCCACGGCGAGCCCGGCGTCAACGGAGGCCCTCCGGGCGACCTCTACGTCGAGATCCACATCCGGCAGCACGCCGTGTTCCAGCGTGACCACGACGACCTGCTGTGCGAGATGCCGATCAGCTTCACGACGGCCGCACTCGGTGGCGAGATCGAAATTCCGACGCTGGAGGGCATGGCACGCCTCAAGATCCCGGCCGAGACGCAGAGCGGCCGTCTGTTCCGCCTGCGCGGCAAGGGTATCCGCAACGTGCGCTCGCAGGCGCACGGCGACCTGCTGTGCCGGGTCGTCGTCGAAACCCCGGTAAACCTCACCGAGCGCCAGAAGGAACTGCTGCGGGAATTCGAGGAAGTCTCACGCGGGGACGTGGATCGCCACAACCCCAAGGCGAAGTCCTGGATGGACAAGGTTAAGGAGTTCTTCGGCGGCTGACGCCACGCACGGATCGGCCGCGGCGGACAAGCTGCGCTGCGGCCGATCCTGAATCGCCCGAATCCGCCCTGTTGCGCTCCGTAGCGCGGAGAGCAACAGGCTCAGGCGTTCAGGCGCGCCGCCACAGGGTTCCCTGCGGGGTATCCTCGAGTGCGATGCCACGCGCCAGCAGATCGGCACGGATACGGTCCGCCTCGGCAAAATTCCTCGCCTTCTTGGCCTGCGCGCGCTGTTCGATCAAGGCCTCGATCTCGTCGGCCTCGTCTGTCCCTGCCTCCGCAGCCCCCCCCTGGAGGAAGGCCACCGGATCGCGCCCGAGCAAGCCCAGCACCCCGCCCAAGCCCTTCAGCTGCGCCGCCATGGCCGCCGAGCCGCTGCGGTTCGCCTCGTTCGCGAGATCGAACAGTACGGCAACGGCCTCGGCAGTATTGAAGTCGTCATCCATCGCCTCACGGAAGCGCTGGGCGTGCGCCTCCTCCCAGTCGATCGCCACATCCGCCGGCGCGACGTTGCGCAGCGCCGTGTACAGGCGCGTGAGCGACTGGCGCGCATCCTCGAGATGAGCATCCGAGTAATTGAGCGGACTGCGATAGTGCGCGCGGAGGATGAAGAAGCGCACCACTTCCGCGTCGTACTTCTTCAGCACATCACGGATCGTGAAGAAATTTCCGAGCGACTTGGACATCTTCTCGTCGTCGACGCGAACGAAGCCGTTGTGCATCCAGTAGTTGACGAAGGTGTGGCCGTGGGCCCCCTCGGACTGCGCAATCTCGTTCTCGTGATGGGGAAACTGAAGATCCTGCCCGCCGCCATGGATGTCGAAATGATCGCCCAGCAGGTCCGAACTCATTGCGGAGCACTCGATGTGCCAGCCGGGACGCCCCGCGCCCCAAGGCGAGGCCCACTTCACCTCTGCCGGTTCGTCCGTGCGCGCATGCTTCCACAGCACGAAATCGAGCGGATCCTGCTTCTCGCCAGCGATCTCCACGCGCTCCCCTGCGCGCAGCTCGTCGAGCGACTTGCCGGAAAGCTTGCCGTAGCCGTCGAACTTGCGCACCGAATAGCATACGTCGCGATTCTCGGCCACGTATGCGAGGCCCTTTTGGCGAAGGCGCTCGATCAGGGACTGCATCTGCCCCACGTACTCCGTCGCGCGCGGTTCGTGGTCGGGCCGCATCACGCCGAGCGCGTCGGCGTCCTCGTGCATCGCGGCGATGAAGCGGTCCGTCAGCGCACGGATCGACTCGCTATTCTCGCCGGCACGGCGAATGATCTTGTCATCGATGTCGGTAATGTTCCTGACATAAACGAGATCAAATCCGCTCGCGCGCAACCAGCGCGCCACCATGTCGAACACAACCATTACGCGAGCATGGCCGAGGTGGCAAAAATCATACACAGTCATGCCACACACATACATCCGAACCTTTCCGGGCTCGATCGGGGCAAAAATTTCTTTTTTTCGCGTCAATGAGTTGTGAATCTGAAGCATGGCATTTTCCGCAAGGCGGCGCAGAAGGACAGCATTCGACGGGACGCCTGTCCGCTCGCGGCAACACCGCGATCCGGAAAGCACGGGGAACACCCGCAGCGCTCGCACAGCGACCACCGCCCCACCGTGATGCAGCTCCCGTTATTTGATAGAATGTCGCGTTAAATCCGCGTGGATCAACGGAAACCGACCGATTCTAACACAATGAACATGCGTCCCAATTCCGCCCTGGCCGTGATGGCCCTCATCGTCGGTCTCGGCGCGGCTCCGCTGCTGCAGGCAGCCGACAACGTCGCCCAGATTCAAACGCTCGTCAATCAGGGCCAGCATGCGCAGGCGCTGGCGATGGCCGACCGGGTACTTGCCGGCAATGCCAAGGAGCCGCAGGCACGTTTCCTGAAGGGAATCGCGCTCACCGAGCTTAACCGCGCGGACGAAGCGGTCGCGGTATTCCAGAAGCTCACCGAGGACTTCCCCGAACTTCCGGAGCCCTATAACAACCTCGCCGTCCTTTATGCCCAGCAGCGCCAGTACGACAAGGCGCGCTCGGCCCTGGAAATGGCGATTCGCACCCACCCGAGCTATGCGACCGCGCACGAGAACCTCGGCGACGTCTACGCGCGCCTGGCGAGCCAGGCCTATGACAAGGCCCTGCAACTCGACTCGGCCAATACGGCGGCGCAGTCCAAGCTCGCGCTGATCCGCGAGATGATGTCCTCCGGCTCCAGAACCCGCACCGCCGCACAGGGCGCGCCGACGCGCACCGCGGTCGCGTCGGCGCCTGCCGTCACACCCGCACCGGCTCCGGCTCCGGTCACAGCGCCTGCTGCATCCCCTGCGGCTGCCGCGGCGGCAGCTTCCGCGCCAGCCTCCGCCACGGCCGCCCCTGCGGCGAAGCCAGCCACCACTGCCGCGGCTCCAGCCGCTGCGGCGGCGCCGACGCCCCCGGCCGCTTCGCCCGCCCCCATGGCGCCGTCACGCCCCGCAGCGCAGGAGCCGGCGACCGTCGCTGCAGCCGGCACCGAGCACGAAGTGCTGCAGGCGGTGGAAGCCTGGGCCAAGGCGTGGTCACGCAAGGACGTGAAGGCGTATCTCGGCTTCTACGACAAGGAGTTCCGAACCCCGGGAGGAACGTCCCGCAAGGCATGGGAGAACGAGCGCGCACAACGCGTGGGCAAGCCCGGCCGCATTGCCATCGACATCGAGAAGCCCGATGCCAAGGTGGACGGCGAAGTGGCAACGGTGCGCTTCCGCCAGAACTACGAATCCGCCGGCTTCAGCTCCAGCACGACCAAGACGCTCGAGCTCGTCAAGCGTAACGGCTCGTGGCGCATCCGCCAGGAGCGCGTCGGAGGATGAAGGTTCTGACAATCGGACGAGCTGCGTTCGTCCGAATGATCGCAACGCTCGCCGCTGCGGCGCTGCCGCTGGCGGCCGCCGCAGCACCCGCTCCGCGCGGCATTTCCGACTCCGGCCCGGACGCGTCGCTCGAGTACGTTTTCACCGAAATCGAAGCCAACCGGCTCGACGCGGCGCTCCAACGCACCGAGGAACTGCTGCGGGTCTACCCGAACTTCCGCCTGGCCCATCTGATCAAGGGCGACTTGCTGCTGGCGCGTGCCAAGCCGATCGCTACGTTCGGCAACGCATCGGCTCCGGCCGAACGTGTCAACGAACTGCGCGACGAGGCGACCGCGCGCCTGCGTGCATATCGCGAACGCCCCGCCGCAGCCAGCTACATCCCGCGCTACCTGTTGCAGATGGGACCGGACCAGCGCTTCGCGGTCGTCGTGGACACCAAGCGTGCGCGCCTGTACGTGTATGCAAACGAGGGCGGAAAGCCGCGCTTCGTAGCCG
This sequence comes from Aromatoleum evansii, assembly GCF_012910805.1. Lineage (GTDB taxonomy): Bacteria > Pseudomonadota > Gammaproteobacteria > Burkholderiales > Rhodocyclaceae > Aromatoleum > Aromatoleum evansii. The sequence goes on along the minus strand of NZ_WTVK01000001.1, from coordinate 155,354 downwards.
ACTACTACATCAGCCACGGCAAGGCTGGCGCGGACAAGCGCGTCGAGGGCGACAACAAGACCCCCCTCGGCGTCTACGAAGTGACGTCCTTCATCGAGCAGGCCAAACTTCCCGACCTGTACGGCAGCGGGGCCTTCCCGATCAACTACCCGAACGAATGGGACCGGCGTCTCGGACGCACGGGGCACGGAATCTGGCTGCACGGAACGCCGAGCGACACCTATGCTCGCCCGCCGCTCTCCTCAGAGGGCTGCGTCACGCTCGCGAATCAGGATTTTCTCAAGCTTTCCAACTTCGTCCAGCCGGGGCTCACGCCGGTGATCATCAGCAACGAGATCGAGTGGCTGTCGCTGGACGACTGGCAAGCCGAGCGGCGCAACCTGCAGCTCGCAATCGAGGACTGGCGGCGCGACTGGGAGAAGACCACGGACGTGACCCGTTACCTCTCCCACTATTCGAAGGACTTCCGCAGCGACACTCAGAATCTTGCGGAATGGTCGGAACAGAAACGCAAGATCGCTGCGAGCCGCGATTGGATCAAGGTGCGTCTCGACAAGCTGAGCATGTTCCGCAATCCGGGGCGCGACGACATCGTGGTCGTGACCTTCGAACAGGACTATCGCAGCGACGACCTGTCCGACCGTGTCCGCAAGCGCCAGTACTGGCTCAAGGAAGGCGGTCGCTGGAAGATCGTCTATGAAGGCAAGGCCTGACGGCCGTCCGAAAAGTTAACTCCCCCGAACGGAAGCTAGACATGAAACGCGTTTTCGCAAGCCTCATCCTCTTCGTCTGCTGCGCCGTGGCGCAAGCCGCCAATCCCGTAGTCGAGATGCGCACCAACCAGGGTATCGTCGTACTCGAGTTGTTTGCCGACAAGGCCCCAAAATCTGTCGAGAACTTCCTCGAATACGTGAAAAGCGGCCACTATGACGGCACGATCTTTCATCGGGTCATCGATGGCTTCATGATCCAGGGCGGAGGCTTCGACGGATCGCTGAATCAGAAGCCGACCCGCGCGCCGATCCAGAACGAGGCCAAGAACGGGCTGCGCAACGACGCCGGGACGCTCGCCATGGCACGGACCTCCGACCCCCACTCCGCCACCGCGCAGTTCTTCATCAACCTCGTCGACAACAGCTTCCTCGACTACCCGTCGCGCGACGGCTGGGGCTACACCGTGTTCGGCAAGGTGAGCAGCGGCATGGACGTCGTCCGGAACATCGGCAAGACGCGCACCGGTGTCGTTCGTGGCATGCGCGACGTCCCGACCGAACCGGTCATCATCGAATCGGTCCGCCTCATCGAGGCTGCGAAGACCGGCCAAACCAAGTAACGAATCCCAAGGAGCTCCCAATGGCTGTCAAGCTGCATACGAACCACGGTACGATCACGCTCGAACTGGATGCCGAGAAGGCCCCCGAGACGGTCAAGAACTTCCTCGACTACGTCAGCGCCGGCCACTACGACAACACGATCTTCCATCGCGTGATCAAGAACTTCATGATCCAGGGCGGAGGGTTCGAGCCGGGCATGAAGCAGAAGCCCACCCGCGAGCCGATCAAGAACGAAGCCGACAACGGCCTGAAGAACCTCACGGGCACGATCGCCATGGCGCGCACCCAGGCTCCCCACTCGGCCAGCGCCCAGTTCTTCATCAACGTCGTCGATAACGACTTCCTCAATTTCCGCGCACCGGACATCCAGGGCTGGGGCTACTGCGTGTTCGGCCGCGTCACGGAAGGCATGGATGTCGTGAACAGCATCCGCGCGGTCCGCACCGGCTCGAGCGGCTTCCACCAGGACGTGCCGGTCGAGGACGTCATCATCGAACGCGCAGAGATCGTCTGATCTCGCCGGGCCGACCCGTTTCAACCGTCCAGTCGCACATGTCGGCCCTGTTTATCGCGGATCTGCACCTGTCCGGGAACTGCCCGGACAACACCCGCGCTTTCCTCGACCTGATCGCGGGGAAGGCGCGGGAGCTGGACGCCGTGTACATCCTCGGCGATCTGTTCGAATACTGGGCGGGCGACGACGACCGTGACGCCCCCCTGAACCGGGAGGTCGCGGAGGCCCTTGCCGCACTTGCCGACCATGGCACGCGGGTCGGCTTCGTCGCAGGCAACCGCGATTTCCTCGTCGGCACGGATTTCGCCCGGGCTGCCGGGCTCACCATCCTCCCCGACCCCAGCGAGATCGACCTCGACGGCCGCCGGGTGCTGATCACCCACGGCGACAGCCTATGCACCGACGACCACGCCTATCAGGCGTTTCGGCAGCAGGTGCGCGATCCGCAATGGCAGCGCGCATTTCTAGCCCGCCCCCTTGCGGAACGCAGGCTGGTCATCGAGGGGCTGCGCAAGCACAGCGAAACCGCAAAGCAGGAAAAGGCCGAGGAGATCATGGACGTTAACGCCGCAGCCGTTGACGCCCTCTTGCGCGCTCACGATTACCCGACCCTCATCCACGGCCACACGCATCGGCCGGCGCTCCATCTGCATCGGGTGGACGGACGGCAGTGCGAGCGCTGGGTCCTCTCCGACTGGCGCGGGAGGGCGAGCTGGCTGCAGTGGGACGGGCAGGCCTTCCGCACCGGCCCCTAAGGGAATTACCGGCGCACGTAGGCGAGCACGACGCGCTCGCCTAGGTTGAGCGCTTCAGCCGGCCAGACCGCGCGCGAGATCCGCGCGCAGATCCTCGACCGACTCGAGACCGACGGCGACCCGCAGCAAGCCCTCGGTAATGCCCGCGGCAGCACGCGCTTCGGCGGTGATGCGCCCATGCGTGGTGGACGCCGGATGGGTGATGGTGGTCTTGGTGTCGCCGAGGTTGGCCGTGATCGACATCAAACGCGTCGAATCCACGACCCTCCATGCCCCCTCGCGCCCCCCGGCGACTTCGAAACTCACGATCGCGCCCCCCGACTTCTGCTGACGCATCGCAAGATCGTGCTGCGGATGGGAAACCAGGCCGGGATAATAGACCCTCTCCACGCCTGCCTGCTGCTCGAGCCAGCGCGCCAGCTCGAGGGCAGTGGCAGACTGCGCCTCCATGCGGATGCGCAAGGTTTCCAGCCCCTTGAGAATCACCCACGCGTTGAACGGCGAAATCGAGGGACCGGCCGTGCGCAGGAATTTCAGCACGTCGTCGACGATGACCTTATTGCCCACCACCGCACCACCGAGCACCCGCCCCTGGCCATCCAGGTATTTGGTGGCCGAATGCACGACGACGTCGGCACCCAATTCGAGCGGACGCTGCAGTGCCGGCGTGCAGAAGCAGTTGTCGACGGCGAGGATCGCACCGCATGAATGGGCGATGTCGGCCACCGCGGCGATGTCGATCACCTCGGTGAGGGGATTCGACGGCGTCTCGATGAAAAAGAGCCGCGTGCGCGCCTTGATCGCAGCACGGTACGCGTCCGGGTCGGTCGCGGGCACGAAGCTCGTCTCGATGCCGAATTTGGCCAGGATCGTGCCGAAGAGCTGCTGCGTGGCGCCGAAGAGCCCCATCGACGCGACCACGTGGTCGCCGGCCTGCAATGTAGCCATCGCGAGCGACAGGATCGCCGCCATGCCCGAGGCCGTCGCGACACAGGCTTCGCCCCCTTCCAGCGCAGCAAGGCGCTGCTGCATTGCCGTCACGGTCGGATTGGTGAACCGCGCGTAGACGTTGCCGTCGTCGGCCCCCGAGAAGCGTGCCGCCGCCTGGGCGGCGCTCTCGAAGACGAAGCTCGAGGTCAGATAGAGGGCTTCGCTGTGTTCATTGAACTGGCTGCGCGCAATGCCTGCGCGCACAGCCAGGGTGTCAAACTCGTACTCGCTCATTTCCGCTCGGTCGTTCTGCTCAGTTGTCCTGATTTGCCACCAGGTTCAGGTCGAGCTGGCCGCCTTCACCGTCGTCGCCCGATTTACTCTCGCCGCGCTGGTTCTCGACACCGTTCAGGTACTCGGGAGTGATGTCGCCAGTGACGTAGCAGCCGTCGAAACAGGAGGTCTCGAAGAACTTGATGGCAGGATTGACCGCGCGCACGGCAGCCTTGAGATCGTCGATGTCCTGGTAGATCAGTCCATCCGCGCCGATCACGCGGCAAATCTCGTCCTCGTTGCGGTCAGCAGCGATAAGTTCGGCGCGGGTCGGCATGTCGATACCATAAACGTTGGCATAGCGGACCGGAGGCGCAGCCGACGCGAGATACACCTTCACGGCGCCCGCATCACGGGCCATCGTGACGATCTCGCGGCTCGTGGTGCCGCGAACGATCGAATCGTCGACCAGCAGAACCTTCTTGCCCCTGAACTCCTGCGGGATGGTGTTGAGCTTCTGGCGCACCGACTTACGCCGGGTGGCCTGGCCGGGCATGATGAAGGTGCGCCCGATATAGCGGTTCTTGACGAAGCCTTCGCGATAAGGGAGACCCAGTCGGTGCGCCATCTCCATCGCAGCGGGGCGGCTGGAGTCCGGGATGGGGATCACCACGTCGATATCGGCGTGGGGCACCACGCGCTTGAGCTTGTCGGCGAGGAACTCGCCCATCTTCACGCGCGACTCGTATACCGACACTCCGTCGATCACCGAGTCGGGACGCGCCAGATAGACGAACTCGAACATGCAGGGCGCTTCGACGGTCCGTTCGGCGCACTGGCGGCTACGGAAATTGCCTTCGGTATCGATGAGGATCGCTTCACCGGGCGCCACGTCGCGCAATGTCTTGAATCCGAGCACATCCATCGCGACCGACTCGGAGGCCACGAGCCACTCATGACCGCCGTCGACGTCATTGCGCCCCACGACCAGGGGTCGTATGCCATACGGATCACGGAAGGCCAGCAGGCCGAAACCCGCGATCATCACGACGACCGCGTACGCGCCACGACAGCGGCGATGCACGCCCGCCACGGCGCGAAAGACTGCGTCTTCGTCGAGCTTGAAGCCCTTGGCTGCAGCCTGCAGCTCGTGCGCGAGCACGTTCAGCAGCACCTCCGAGTCGGAGTTGGTGTTGATGTGACGCAGATCCGACAGGAACATCTCGCGCTTCAGTTCCTCGGAATTCGTCAGATTGCCGTTGTGGGCCAACAGCAGGCCGAACGGCGAATTCACATAGAACGGCTGCGCTTCGGCGGGATTGCATGCCGAGCCTGCGGTCGGGTAGCGGACGTGGCCGATACCCCAGTTGCCGACCAGATTGCGCATGTTGCGGGTGCGGAACACATCACGCACGAGCCCAGGCCCCTTGTGCATGAGGAAGCGCCCGCCCTCCGACGTCGCGATGCCTGCCGCATCCTGTCCGCGGTGCTGCAGCACCTGCAGGCCGTCATAGAGCAACTGATTGACCGGGGATTTCGCAACGACCCCAATGATTCCGCACATGGAATAGCACCTATCTGAATCGAATCTTTGTGGCCACCACATCGGGCAGCCACGGTTTGGCAGCAATCACCGCCGTCTCCAGCGGTGGAGCGAACATTGCGTTCGACCACCACGGTTCGCGCGCAATCCCGATCAGGCCGCCCAGCAGCACCACCGCGAGGGCGATGGCGACACCGCGGGCGACGCCGAACAGCGCGCCGAACACCCGGTCGGCGGTACCCAGCCCCACCGCCTTGAGCAGTTCGCGCAGCAAGAAACGCAACAAGGCTGCAAGCATCAACACCGCGACGAAGATCAGCGCAAATGCGGCGATCTGGCGCCAGGCGGGATCGAGAATCATGTCGGCGAGCAGCACCGCCGCGTCGCCCGCATAGCGCCAGGCCGCGAAGAGCGCAACCGCCCACGCGAGCAACGCGATCACTTCGCTCACCAAACCGCGCCACATGCCGACCGCCGCCGACAAAGCGAGAACGGCAAGGAATACGTAATCGAATACCGTCATCGAAGGAGTCGGCTCGCGCTCATTTCGGCACGACCGAACCGCTCAATCCACTCGCCCGCACGCGCTGGGCGGCTTTGTCGGCGTCGTCGCGCCCACCAAACGGCCCGATCCGCACGCGCGTCATCGCCCCAACCTTCTCAGTGTAGGCTGCAAAGCCCCTTCTCTTGAGGTCCGCCGCAATGGAAGCGGCCTTGGCTCCATCACCGAAGGCACCGATCTGGACGACGAAACTGTTTCCCGCAGCGGGCGCGGAAGGTAGCGCCGCTTTGCCGTCGAGAATCGCCTGGGCGCGGGCGCTGTCGGATATCGTGTTCGTTGGAGCCGGTGCAAGGGCGGACTTCGACGGCTCGACCGCCGCCGATGTCGCGGGGCCGCCCTTGGGGGCGCCCTCCTGCGTTGGGGCAGGGCGTGGCGGAGACGGTACGTTCGTCGCGATTTCCTGCCGCGGCGCCTCTGAGGAGGCAGGGGTGGGCGGCTGCTCCTCGGGTGGAGGCGCGAGCTGCGGCTCGGGATCGCGTGTCGGGCGGCCGGCAATCGGGCGCGACAACGCATTGTCGGCCTCACGGTCGGGAATCGTGACCTGAATATCCTGCGCCGGAGCGCTCGGCTCCTGGTCCATCACCATGGGGAGGACGATGGCGGCGAGCAGCGCCAAGGCAGCGGCCCCAACCAAGCGACGCCTGGCGCGCTTCTTGAGTTCGACGTTGTCGCTATCGGTCACGCGGAGCCTCAATGACGCGCGGCGCGGGCTGCTGCCAGCACATCCGCGACTGTCAGGAATGAGCCAAAGGCTACGATTCTATCACCCTCGCCAGCAGATTTCCGGGCAGCCTCATAGCCCTCCGCGGGGCTTGCGAAACGCCGAATGTCACCACGCACCCCGACGCTGCGCAGCCGCTCTTCGAGCCGCTCGGCGCTGAGCCCGCGAGCCCCGGGGAGACTGACGAGCATCCAGTGATCGATGCGCTCCTGGATTAGCGTCACCACGCCTTCGACGTCCTTGTCCGCGAGCATGCCCAAGACAGCCCAGGTCTCCGGGAAAAAACCCATGTTCGACAGGTTTTCCGACAGCACGCCCGCGGCTTGAGGATTGTGCGCGACGTCGAGCACTATCGAAGGCTTTCCCGGCAGCACCTGGAAGCGGCCGGGTAGCTCCACGAGCATCAGACCCTGGCGCACAGCCTGCATCGACACGGGGATCCGCTGTCGCAGGGTTTCCAGTGCCATCAGCACCGCCGAGGCATTCAGCAGCTGATTGGCACCGCGCAGCGCGGGATAGGCAAGACCGCCGCGGCGGGCGGAGCCCTTGCTCCACCACGCCCACTGCGTGCGGTCACCGCTGTATCCGAAATCCTCGCCGACGAGCTTCAGGTCGGCGCCGATCGCACGCGCATGGTCGACCAAGGTGGCGGGAACCATCGGATCGGAGCAGATCGCCGGGCGGCCGGCGCGGAAAATGCCGGCCTTCTCGAAGCCGATCTTCTCGCGCGTGTCGCCCAGCCAGTCCATATGGTCCATTGCGATGCCGGTCACGATGGCACAGTCGGGGTCGATCGCATTGACCGCATCGAGGCGCCCGCCGAGGCCGACCTCGAGGATGACCACGTCGAGCGGCTCGCGGCAGAATGCCCACCAGGCGGCGAGCGTGCCCTGTTCGAAATAGGTCAGCGGGGTGTCTCCGCGCGCCACCTCGACGGCACGAAAGGCATCCACCAGGACGCGGTCCTCAAGCTCGCGTCCGTCGATGCGCACGCGCTCGTTGTAGCGCAACAGATGGGGCGAGGTGTAGCAGCCGACACGATAGCCGGCGGCGAGCAGGATCGCCTCGAGCATCGCGCAGGTCGAGCCCTTGCCGTTGGTACCGCCGACGGTGATCACCACGGCGTCGCTGCGCACGGCGAGCGCATCGCGCGCGCGCGAGACGCGATCCAGGCCAAGCTGAATCTGCGCCGCATGGCGGCTTTCGAGCAACTCGAGCCAGCCGCTCAGGGTATCGGGAAGTTGCATGAAGCGGAACGGAAATCAGACGCCGATTGCGGGTTGGCGGGTCAAGAGAGTCAGAATTTCGGCAACCTTCGAGCGCATCTCTCGCCGATCGACGATCATGTCGATCGCGCCTTTTTCCAACAGGAATTCGGAGCGCTGGAAGCCTTCCGGCAGGGTTTCCCGCACGGTCTGCTCAATCACGCGCGGGCCGGCAAAACCGATCAGCGCGCCGGGCTCGGCGATCACCACGTCACCCATGAAGGCGAAGCTCGCCGACACGCCGCCCATCGTCGGGTCGGTGAGGATGGTGAGAAACGGCAGCTTGCGCTCGGCAAGTTGCGTGATCGCGGCCGTCGTCTTCGCCATCTGCATGAGCGAAAAGAGCCCCTCCTGCATACGCGCCCCACCTGTGGCGGTGATGCAGATGAAGGGCAGGCGCTGCTCGAGAGCCGCCTTCGCGCCGCGCACGAAGCGCTCGCCGACCACGGAACCCATCGATCCGCCAAGAAACTCGAACTCGAAGCAGGCAACCACGACCGGCACCGTCAGGATGGCCCCCTGCATCACGACCATGGCATCGGCTTCGCCGGTGTCGTCGTTGGCCGCCGACAAGCGCTCCGTGTAGCGCCGCGAGTCCTTGAATTTCAGCGGATCCACCGGCACGACCTCATTGCCGATCTCGAAGCGCCCTTCCGCATCGAGCAGCATGTCAAGCCGGGCACGCGCACGCAGGCGTTGATGGTGGCCGCACTTCGGACACACGCTCTGATTGCTTTCAAGATCGGAACGGTAGAGCACGGCCTCGCAGGCCGGGCACTTGCTCCAAAGACCTTCCGGAATCGATTTGCGCGCAGCGCTCTCTGCGCGCTTGATCTTGGGCGGCAGCAGTTTCTGAAGCCAACTCATCGCGGAGCTCCTTGGATCTGGTCGAGCGCGGCACGCACTCCTTCAACGAAGTTCTTTACCCGCGCTACGGCCTGATCGCGGGGGCTGTTCTCGATCTCCTCGATGATGCGACTGCCGATCACCACCGCGTCGGCCACCTCGCCGATGCGGCGGGCCGATTCGGCATCGCGGATGCCGAATCCCACGCCAACCGGCATGCCGACACCCTGGCGGATCTGCGGCATGCGCGCTGCGACGTCGTTGAAATCGAGTGCGCCCGAGCCGGTCACTCCTTTGAGCGATACGTAGTAGATGTAGCCGCTGCCGATCGTCGCGACTTCCCGGATGCGCTGCTCGGTGGAAGTCGGCGCGAGCAGGAAGATCGGATCCATGCCGCCCGCCTTGAGCGTGCGTGCAAACGCTTCGCACTCCTCCGGCGGGTAGTCGACGACAAGGGCCCCGTCCACCCCGGCTGCGCCGGCTGCGGCGACGAAACGCTCGACGCCCATGGCCTCGATCGGATTCGCATAGCCCATGAGGACGACCGGGGTGCTGGCGTTCGTCGTGCGGAACTCGGACACCAGCGCGAGCACCTTGCGCAGGCTCATTCCGTTGATGAGCGCACGCTCCGAAGCGCGCTGGATAGTCGGGCCGTCCGCCATCGGGTCGGAGAACGGAACACCCAGTTCGATGATGTCTGCCCCGCCTTCAACGAGCGCATGCATCAGCGGCACGGTGAGTTCGGGAGCGGGATCGCCTGCGGTGATGAAGGGGATCAGAGCCCGCCGCCCGGAGGCTTGCAGGCTCTGAAAAACTGACTGGATTCTGGACATAAGCGGTATCGGGATGCGCGGGCCGTCAATGGCCCGCGGAGTCAGAACTGGATGCCGGATTTTTCGGCGACGGTGTGCATGTCCTTGTCGCCACGACCGGAGAGATTGACCAGCAGGATCTTGTCGCGCGGCAGGGTCGGTGCCAGCTTCGCAGCATACGCGATGGCGTGGGACGACTCGAGCGCAGGAATGATGCCTTCGAGGTGGCACAGATTGTGGAATGCAGCCAGCGCCTCCTCGTCGGTAACCCCGACATATTCGGCGCGATCGCTGTCCTTGAGCCAGGCATGCTCCGGCCCAACCCCGGGATAGTCGAGACCCGCCGATATCGAGTGCGTCTCGATGATCTGGCCATCCTCGCTCTGCAGCAGGTAGGTGCGGTTTCCGTGCAGCACGCCCGGGGTGCCGCCGGTGAGACTGGCCGAGTGACGCCCGGAGTCCAAGCCCTCGCCGTAAGCCTCCACTCCAATCAGCCTGACCCCGGGGACATCGATGTAAGGGTAGAAGATACCCATCGCATTCGATCCGCCGCCGACGCAGGCGATCACGTAATCGGGCTGGCGACCGGTCATTTCCGGCATCTGCACGAGGCATTCCGCTCCGATCACCGCCTGGAAATCGCGCACCATCATCGGGTAGGGATGAGGACCGGCAACCGTGCCGATGATGTAGAAGGTGTTATGGATGTTCGTGACCCAATCGCGCATCGCCTCGTTGAGGGCGTCCTTCAGCGTCCTGGAGCCGGACTCCACTGGAACGACCTTCGCCCCGAGGAGCTTCATGCGATACACGTTGGCGGCCTGGCGCTTGACGTCCTCGGCCCCCATGTACACCACGCACTCCATGCCGTAGCGCGCAGCCACGGTCGCCGTGGCGACACCGTGCTGCCCCGCCCCGGTCTCCGCGATCACCCGCGGCTTGCCCATGTAGCGCGCAACGAGCGCCTGGCCGATGCAGTTGTTCACCTTGTGCGCGCCGGTATGATTCAGATCCTCGCGCTTGAGATAGATCTGCGCACCGCCGAGCGAATCCGACATGCGCTTCGCGTGGTAGATGGGGCTCGGCCGACCGACGTAATGCTTGAGCTCGTATTCGAACTCGGCCATGAACGCCGGGTTGTTCCGGCATGCCTCGTAGGCAGCGTTGAGCTCGTCAAGCGCGGGAATCAGCGTCTCGGCAACAAAGACGCCACCGTACGGCCCGAAATGGCCGCGCGAATCAGGAAACCGGTATGGCTTGTCAGCCGTCTGCATTGCGTACTCCAGCGACGAACGCGGCAATCCGCGCCGCATCCTTGATACCCTTTCCCGATTCCACGCCGCTGGACACATCGACAGCCCACGGTCTTACGCGGCGGACTGCCTCGGCGACGTTGTCGGGATCCAGACCACCGGAAAGGATCAGCGGTCGCCCGAGGCGCTCGGGAATCAGGGACCAATCGAATACCTTGCCTCCGCCGCCATAGCCGTCGACGAACGCATCGAGCAGCAATCCGGAAGCGGACGGGTGGGAAGCGGAGAATTCTACCAGATCGATCCCGGGGCGCACTCGCGCAGCCTTGATCCAGGGACGACCGAACGCCGCGCACTGGGCCTCGCTCTCGTCGCCGTGAAACTGCAGGAGTTGCAAGGGCACCTGAGCAAGCGCCTGCCGCACGTATGCAGGATCGGGATTCACGAACAGGCCCACCGTGGTGACGAAGGGTGGCACCAGCGCTGCCAGCTCCGCGGCACGCTCGAACGCGACAAAACGCGGACTCGGTGGATAGAAAACCAGTCCGATCGCATCCGCGCCAGCCTCGACGGCAGCGAGCACGTCTTCGGCGCGGGTCAGGCCGCAGATCTTGATTCGGGTTCTGGACACTCAGACGAAAGGGATACGCGGGAGCGCGATGATACGCCCTTCATCAGGCAGCGGCCAGTGCGACGGGTACTCGACACCGGCGAGATACAACCCATCGGGAGTGAATGTCATCGCCGCCCGGCTGCGGTCGCACGACTGCAGCACTTCCGCCATCCACCCCGCAGGGAAATGCCCCTTGCCGACATACAGCAGCGACCCGACGAGGTTACGCACCATGTGGTGCAGGAAGGCATTCGCCCAGAAATCGAAGACGATGTAGTCGCCGTCGCGCCTGACCTCGGCCTCGTGCATGAGCTTTATCGGCGACTTCGCCTGGCAGCCCGCAGCGCGGAAGGCCGAAAAGTCGTGCCAGCCGATGAGCGAACGCGCCGCCTCCGCCATCGCGGATTCATCGAGCGGGGGGTGAAACCAGCCCACGCGACCGGCAAGGAGAGCCGGCCGTACCGGCGAGTTGTACAGGATGTAGCGGTAACGGCGCGAGACGGCGCAGAAGCGTGCATGAAAATCGTCGGCAACTTCCACCGCCCAGCGTACCGAAACCGGGCCCTTCAACCTCGCATTCGTGCCGCGAACCCAACTGTAGGGTTCGCGCACGGAGGGCGTGTCGAAATGCACCACCTGCGCTGTCGCGTGAACGCCCGCATCGGTCCGCCCGGCGCAGTGGAGCCGTACCGGATGACCGGCCATCCCGGAAAGTGCCGCCTCGAGATGATCCTGCACGGTCCGCCCGTGGGATTGGCTTTGCCAGCCCTGAAATGCATCGCCGGCATATTCGACACCAAGTGCGATTCTCATCGCGCCACTCCGAACCACAGCACTGCCACGACAAACATCGCGAGCAGGAGTGTCCATTCCCGCCACGCCAAAAGCTCGCGCGCAAATACGATCTTCTCGGTACCGTTGCCGCCGCTACCATCGCTGGTCAACCACTCGCGCCAGGAGGCCGGAGGCGCCGACTCGACATAGCGCAGGACAAGCATGAGGCGCACTGCGAGTCGCTCGGTGGGGAGCCCTACCCGCCCGAGCGGGCTCAACAGGGCATGCAGCCCGCCGACCAGTCGCGACACCGGAAGCCCCTCCATCAACACAGCCACGCACAAAACGACCGCGATCAGCCGCCCGACATGCTCGGCAGCCAATGTCACACCTTCGCGACTCGGACTGAGCCCCGGGAACCCGGACAACAGAGCCTCGCCGGGCGTGAATCCGGCGAACAACACGAGTATCGCAAGAATCAGGAAGCGCACGCGCCGTAGCAGCTTGAGGCTACGCGATGGCGCCAGCCACCACCCCGCGAGCGCACAGAATGCAAGCGCTACGGCCAAAGCCGGCGGCGACAGGAACTGCAGGACGACGACACACGCCATCCATAATGCGATCAGAAATCCGGAGTGCATGAAAATGAACGGGCCGCCTTGCGGCGGCCCCACGACATCCGCGCAGAAGCAAATTCGGCCGTCAGCCGAGTCGCTGAGCCAGACGAGCCGCCGCCTCCCGCTGTTCGGCCGATCCCTCGCGCAACACCTCCTCGACAAGCTCCCTTGCCCCCTCGGTGTCACCCATTTCCTCATAGGCGCGCGCGAGCTCCAGCTTCGTGTGACCTCTTCGATCACGTCCGCATCGGCCGCCAGCCCACCAGCCGACGCCGCAGCAGCGTCGCCGGCGTCCATCGCTGCGGCTCCGGATGCCAGTGAGGTCGCCTCGAGGTTCAGGTCGATTCCTGCGAGATCGAGCGCCGGCGGCGTCGCCGCCGCCTGGTTCGCCCCGCCGTCGAGGTTGAAGTCGAAATCCAGCAGGCTGCTGTCAAAAGACGTCTTTTCGAGATCCTCTGCTGTCCCCGAGCCACCCGCCGCTGGCGCCCCTTCCGGAGAGATCATGGTCTGATCAAGGCTGACTTCGCCAACCGCCGGCGCCGCAGCAACATCCAACTCCGAAGCCAGATCGAATTCGAGCGCCTGGTCCGCGGCAGCAAAATCCATCCCCTGACCGATCACGGTGGCAAGCATCGGATCGGCCACAGGCGTCGCGACCGGCTCATGTTTGGAAACCTGCTCGGCAACGCCCCCTACGTCAAGATCGAAGGAAGGAGCCTCCTCGCGCATTTGCGCAGCCTCGACGGACGGAACGGCATCGATCTGAGGCATCGGCGTCTCTGCAGTCGCGGCGTCACTACCGAAATCGAGCCCGGCATCGAGATCGAAGTCGAGCGCACCCGCATCCACTTCCGGCAAGGCTTCGATACCGGCATCACCCGGCATCTCGGTCGGCACGGGCTCGCGAGTGGGCGAGGCGGGCGTCTCGAACGATGCAGCAGGAGCGGAGCCTGAATCGCCTCCATGGACGCCTGCAGTCGCAAGGCTGGCGACGGCAGCGGCACCTGCGACGAGCCCGGCGGTCGGGATCCCCCCGCCAGCCGTAGCACGATAAAGGGGATTCTCGGGATCGAGGCGGCGTCCCATCTCGGCGGCCTTGTCCCAATCCCCCCCTTCGCCGCCGGTCCGTGAGTAGAGATCAGTCGCAGTGTTTTCGAACGCCTTGAGGTTCTTGCGCTGGGCGTAGATCTCCAACAGCTTGACGTAGATCGCCATCCTCGAGGCATCGGTCTTCAGGGCGTCGAGCAGGATCTCTTCAGCCTGCGCGTCGCGCCCGTAGGCCATATACACATCGGCTTCGGCGACAGGATCGACGCCCTCATCGGTGTCGATGGCCGACAGCCCGGACTGACTGAAATCGGTATGCAGTACGCTGCTCTCGCCGGTATTGACGCTCTGCCCACCGGTTGCCCCGAAAACCGAATTGGTCGGCGGCGGGAATTCGCTCGCAATGGATTCGACCGCGTGCCCCGCATCCTGCTTGCGGCGCTGACGCGCCTTGATGCCGGCATAGGCCAGAAGCAGCGCGAGAATCCCCCCGCCTCCAGCCAATACGGCCGGATCGCCGAGCAGCCCCTGGACGAAGCCGGGCTCCTCGACCGGCTCGGGCGCGGGCTTCGGTGCAGGCGCCGGCTTGGGAGTCGCCACGGGAGCGGGCGCTTCCTCCTTGGCCGGCGCGGCCTGCTGCGGCTCGGCGGCCAACGGCTGTTGCGAGGGCGCCGCCGGCGCGGCGGCAGGCTCCTGCGCCGGTGCCGGTGCCGGTGCCGAGCTTGCCTGCTGCTGCAACTGCGCCATGCTTTCGCTGCGCAGGTTCAGCAACTCCTGCATCTGTTTGACACTGGCCTCCAGGGCGGCGACTCGCTCGTTCGCCTCCTGCAGCGCCTTGTCGCGCGCAACGAGCTCTTCCTCAAGCGCCTGCAGCCGGGCGAGACGGGCGCTGTCGGCGCCCTTCGCTGCACCTTGCTCGGCTGGTGCACCGGAAACCTTGACCTGATCACCGGCGGCCGGTCGCGCGGGTTCGTCGACCTTCGGCACGATCGTGCCGGCATCGCTGCGCGACGGAGCCGACTCCGGGGCGGCCGGCCGCGCGGCGACGGCTCCGGCGAGCTTCCTGCGATAGGCGGCAAAATCGGCGGACTGCGCCTGGACTTCACGACGCGCCTGGACGGGATCGATCTCGCGAACGCGCGCATCGGACGGAACCGTCACAATCGAACCGGTGCGCAGGCGGTTGATGTTATTTCCTTCAAATGCGTCGGGGTTTTCGCGAAACAGGGCGATCAGCATCTGATCGAGGCTCGCGCCCTCGGGTCGGTTCGCCTCGGCGATGCGGTGCAGCGTATCGCCCTTCTTGATCTCATGGCGCTCGCCACCGGCCGTCTGGGCGACCGCCGGCGCTGGGCTCACCGCCGGCGTCTTGCGCTGGGCTGACGTTGCCGGAGCCCCAAGCGGCGCAGCAACCGGAGCTGCCCCACGCCCGACGGCAGGCGCGGCAGGCCCCGCTGGCACGGGGTCGAGCAGGAAGGTGTATTCGCGCACCAACCGTCCGGAGGCCCAGTTCAGTTCGATGAGGAGATCGACGAACGGATCGTTGAACGGCCGGTCGCTGGTAATCTTGACCACGGAGCGGCTGCCCCTGCGCTCGACCGCGAAGCGAAGCCCGGAAATTGCAACGGTATATTGAAGGCTGGCCTGACGGAAGGCTTCGGGGGGAGCGACGCGCGCCGAAAGCGACTGCAGCTCCTCATTGCTCGCGTTCAGCTCCACCTCTGCCCTGAGCGGCTGTCCGATACCGCTGAAAACATGGATCGAACCGAGTCCTGCGGCATTGCTGCCAAAGGGGAGCATGGCGATCGCCGTCGCGATCAGGGAGGCCTTGATCGATGTTTTCATCATTGTCTTATCATCCGCACCCTAGTCTGGGTACCAAACTGCGTGGAATATGGACGTCGCGGACGCAGCCGGGCATCCGTCATGCCCCGGCAATCTAACATTTTGTTTAAGTCTTGGCAGCAATTCTTTAATTGCGCAGACTATTTTCCACGGCATGAACGCCGCCATCCTGCCTCGAGGACCGCGGCATAGGACATCGGAAACGGCTGAACGACCGCCGTTTCCTCATGTCATGGCGATCAACGATCGAGAAGGATGCGCAGCATGCGACGCAGGGGTTCGGCGGCCCCCCACAGCAGCTGGTCGCCGACGGTGAAGGCGCCGAGGTACTCCGGCCCCATCGCCATCTTGTGCAGACGCCCGACCGGAACGGCAAGGGTGCCGGTGACGGCCGCCGGGGTCAGTTCGCGCTCGGTAATCTCGCGCTCGTTCGGCACGACCTTCACCCAGTCGTTTGCATTCGCGATGATGTCGCTAAGCTCGTCGAGTGGCACGTCCTTGCGCAGCTTTATCGTGAGCCCCTGCGAGTGGCAGCGCATCGCGCCGATGCGCACGCACAGCCCGTCGATGGGGATGCTGCCGGGGCTGCGGAATGCGGGGCGGCCCAGGATTTTGTTGCACTCGGCGCCACCCTTCCATTCTTCCTTCGACTGTCCGTTATCGACGGGCACGTCGATCCACGGGATCAGGCTGCCCGCCAGTGCGGCGCCGCGGAAGTTTTTCACCGGGAAATCGGCGGAGCGCATGGTCGCAGCGACCTTGCGGTCGATGTCGAGGATCGCCGACGCGGGATCTGCGAGTTCCGCCTTCACGGCGTCGTGCAGGGCGCCCATCTGGGCGAGCAGCTCGCGCATGTTCTGTGCGCCAGCGCCAGAGGCGGCCTGGTAGGTCATCGCTGAGACCCACTCGACGAGGTCGTGCCTGAACAGGCCACCGAGGCCCATCAGCATCAGGGAGACGGTGCAGTTACCGCCAATCCAGTCACGACCGCCCTTCACGAGCGAATCCTTGATCACGTTCATGTTGACCGGATCCAGGATGATCACCGCATTGTCTTCCATGCGCAGCGCGCTCGCGGCGTCGATCCAGTGTCCCTTCCAGCCCGCTGCGCGCAACTGCGGATAGACGGCCTTGGTGTAGTCGCCGCCCTGGCAGGTAATCACGATGTCCATCTGCTTGAGCATGTCGATGTTCGACGCGTCCTGCAGCGGCAGCGCTGCTTCCTTGCCACCGAAGGCAGGCGCCTTGCCGCCCGCGGCGGACGTCGAGAAATACACCGGCTCGATGTGGGCGAAGTCGCCCTCCTCGACCATGCGCTGCATCAGCACGGAACCGACCATGCCACGCCAACCGACCAGACCAACCTTGTTCATTTGCTATACCTCGAATTGCCAAAAATCTCAGAGCGCAGCCAGAACTGCATCGCCCATCTGCTTCGTGCCCACCTTCGTCGTACCCGGCTCATAGATGTCGCCGGTGCGATACCCCTGAGCGAGCACCTTCTTCACGGCCGTCTCGACGCGGGCAGCGGCGGCCTCGTTATTGAACGTATAGCGCAGCATCATCGCCGCCGAAAGGATGGTCGCGAGCGGGTTCGCGACGCCCTTGCCGGCGATGTCGGGGGCGGAGCCGTGCGACGGCTCGTAGAGGCCCTTATTGTTCGCGTCGAGCGAGGCCGACGGCAACATCCCGATCGAGCCGGTCAGCATCGAGGCCTCATCCGACAGGATGTCCCCGAACATGTTGCCCGTGACCATCACGTCGAACTGCTTGGGTGCACGGACGAGCTGCATCGCGGCGTTGTCGACCAGCATGTGGGTGAGCTCGACATCCGGATATTCCGGCGCAAGTTCGGTCATCACGTCGCGCCACAGCTGCGTCGTTTCCAGCACGTTCATCTTGTCGACCGAGCACAGGCGCTTGTTGCGCTTGCGGGCGGCCTCGAAGGCGACGCGGCCTATGCGACGGATCTCGGACTCGGTGTAGTGCATTGTGTTGAAGCCGTAGCGCTCGCCGTCACGATTCTCGATGCCGCGCGGCTGGCCGAAATAGATATCGCCGGTCAGTTCGCGCACGATCAGGATGTCCAGGCCGGACACGACCTCGGGTTTGAGCGTGGAAGCATTCGCGAGCTCGGGGTAGAGGATCGCCGGACGCAGGTTGGCGAACAGCCCGAGATCCTTGCGGATGCCCAGCAGGCCACGCTCGGGGCGCTGTTCGCGCGGCAGGCTGTCCCACTTCGGGCCACCGACCGCACCGAGCAGCACGGCGTCGGCTTCGCGCGCGAGCTTGCGCGTCGCTTCCGGATACGGGTCGCCGGTTGCATCGACCGCGGCGCCGCCCAGCAGTCCCTCTTCGAGTTCGAACTTCAGGTCCAGCGCCTGAATCACGCGAACGGCTTCAGCCATGATTTCCGGACCGATCCCGTCGCCCGGCAGAACGCAAATCTTCATCAGCAGTTTTCTCCTGGTGCCCTCGCAGCGCTGCTCAGGCGAAATAATAGGGGTGATCGGCGCGGCGCTTTTCCTCGAAAGCGCGGATCTTGTCGGCGTGGCGCAGCGTCAGGCCGATGTCGTCCCAGCCGTTGAGCAGGCATTCCTTGCGGAACGGATCCACATCGAAGCTGATGCGGGCTCCGTCCGGACGGGTGATCGTCTGCGCCGCCAGATCGACGACCAGGCGATATCCCTCGGCCGCCTCGCATTGACGGAAGAGCTCGTCAACCTGCGCCGACGGTAACACAATGGGCAGCACGCCGTTCTTGAAGCAGTTGTTGAAGAAGATGTCGGCGAAGCTCGTGCCGATCAGCACGCGAAAGCCGTAATCCTCCAGCGCCCACGGCGCATGTTCGCGCGAACTGCCGCAGCCGAAGTTGTCACGGGTGAGCAGGATCTGCGCGCCCTGGTAGCGCGCCTTGTTCAGCACGAAGTCCGGATTCTGCGGACGGCCGCTGCAATCCTGCCCCGGTTCGCCGTGATCGAGGTAACGCCATTCGTCGAAGAGGTTCGGGCCGAAGCCGCTGCGCTTGATCGACTTCAGGAACTGCTTGGGGATGATCGCGTCGGTGTCGACATTCGCACGATCGAGCGGCACGGCCAGCGCGTCGAGTGTGGTAAACGGTTTCATTCTTTCACTACCCTCTGGATGGCTCGGCCATCCCTGTCAATATCGGTCGTCGGCGCATCGTCGCGCCAGCTGCGTTCAGGCCAGTTCGCGGACATCCACGAAGCGTCCGGTGACGGCCGCAGCAGCGGCCATCGCGGGACTGACGAGATGGGTGCGTCCGCCCGCCCCCTGCCGCCCCTCGAAATTGCGGTTCGAGGTCGAGGCGCAGTGCTCGCCGGGCTCGAGACGGTCGGCGTTCATCGCGAGACACATCGAGCATCCCGGCTCACGCCACTCGAAGCCGGCGTCGATGAAGACCTTGTCGAGGCCTTCCGCCTCGGCCTCGCGCTTCACCAGCCCCGATCCGGGAACGACCAGCACACGCTTGACGCTCGCCGCCTTCTTGCGGCCCTTGGCGACCGCGGCGGCTTCGCGCAGGTCTTCGATGCGCGAGTTGGTGCACGAGCCGATGAACACCTGATCCACGGGAATTTCGCTGATCGGCGTGTTCGGGGCGAGCCCCATGTACTTGAGGGCGCGCTCGACGCCTTCGCGCTTGACCGGATCGGCGATCTTCGCCGGATCGGGCACGCGGCCGGCCACCGTCTCGACCATCTCGGGAGAGGTCCCCCAGGTGACCTGCGGCAGGATCTCGGCAGCGTCGAGTTCGACGACGCGATCGAAACGCGCCCCCTCATCTGACTTCAGGGTGCGCCAATACGCCACGGCCTTGTCCCACAGTTCGCCCTTGGGCGCGAAGGGCTTGTCACGCAGGTAGGTGATGGTGTTGTCGTCGACGCCGACCAGGCCCGCACGCGCACCCGCCTCGATCGCCATGTTGCACAGGGTCATGCGCCCTTCCATCGTCAGCGCGCGGATCGCGCTGCCGCCGAACTCGATCGCGTACCCCGTACCGCCGGCCGTGCCGATACGGCCGATCACGGCAAGGGCGATGTCCTTGGCGTACACCCCACGCCCGAGTTGCCCCTCGACCTTCACGAGCATGGTCTTGGACTTCTTCTGCAGCAGGCACTGCGTCGCCATTACGTGCTCGACCTCGGACGTGCCGATGCCGTGCGCGAGACAGGCGAACGCGCCATGCGTGGAGGTATGCGAGTCGCCACAAACCACCGTCATGCCGGGCAACGTGACGCCGTTTTCCGGCCCGATCACGTGCACGATGCCCTGGCGCGCGTCCTTGAACGGGAAATAGGCCAGCGCGCCAACTTCGCGGATGTTGGCGTCCAGTGTCTCGACCTGTTGGCGCGAGACCGGATCCACGATACCCCGCTCCCAGTGATCGGTCGGCGTATTGTGATCGGCGGTCGCAACGATCGAGCTCACGCGCCACGGCTTGCGCCCGGCGAGCTTGAGCCCTTCGAAAGCCTGCGGGCTGGTTACCTCGTGTACCAGGTGGCGGTCGATGTAAATCAGTGCAGTGCCGTCGGCCTCTTCATGGACGACGTGACTGGACCACAACTTTTCGTACAGCGTCTGGGCTTCCATCCGATATATCCCGCGGAAAGACAAGGAAAAGATTTTGATTATTTCACACGCGTCGCCGACTGGATAGGCAGCGAGCCGCTCAGCGGCGCGCCTGCTCGTAGAGCGGCATCACCCGCTGGGCGTACTCGCCCAGATCCCTGCGCCGACTATCGTGCCCGGGGTGAGTCGAAAGCCACTGTGGCGGGCCGCCGTTCGAGCGCGCCCCCATCTTGTCCCAGAGGCTGATGGCCGCTCGCGGGTCGTAGCCTGCGCGCGCCGCAAGCTCGACGCCGATGCGATCGGCCTCGGTTTCGTGCAGCCGCGAATTCGGCAGTTCGAAGGTCACCTTGCCGACCATGCCCATCAGATCCGTTCCGAGCTGGCCCACCCCCAGGATCGCACCGGCAACGGAAGCCCCGACGCTCGTCACCATTGCCTTGGAAATCTGCTCGCGCGAATGCTCCCGCAGGGCATGCGCGATCTCATGGCCCATCACGGCGGCAAGTTCATCATCGGTGAGTTTCAGCTGCTCGATGAGACCGGAGTAGACTGCCATCTTGCCTCCCGCCATGCACCAGGCGTTGAGCTCATCGGAGCGGATCACATTGACCTCCCACTGCCATTGCAGAGCATCGCGCCGGAACGCCACGGTCTGCGGGATCAGGCGATTGGAAATCGCGCGCACGCGCGCGAGCTGCGCCGGGTCGCGATTGAGCACGCCCTTCTGGCGCGCCTCCCCGATCACCTGCTGGTACTGCTTGCCGGACGCCTGCTCCACCTCGGCCGCCGACACCATCATCATCTGGCCGCGATCGACGCCCACCGCACCGCCCCCGGTCGTCTGCACGGTCTGACAGGCAGACACGAGCCAGGCTGCCGCGGCAACCCCGACCATCTTCGCAAATCGACTCTTCATCCGATCCCTCCTTCCGCCTTCGACCCGGCTCCGCTGCGCCAGCCGAGCACCAGCCACGCAAGGCCCGCCAGCGCGAACAGCGACCCCAGAGTATAGGTCCACGCCGCCCCCACCGATTCCCACGTATAGCCGCTCACCAGCCCACCGAGCATCCCGCCCGCACCGAACGAAATACTGCCGTAGAGGGCCTGTCCACGCGATTGCAGCCTGCCCCGGAACCATTGATTCACTGCCGCGATCGCTGCCGAATGGTAAGCCCCGAACGTTGCTCCGTGCAGCAGCTGGGCAAACACCAGCACGGCAAACGAGCCCACGCCCCAGCCTATCGCCACGAATCGCACAACTGCGCAGGCAAACGCAAAGATCAGGATTGCACGCATCGAATATCGGCGCAGCACCCGCGGCATGAACATGAAGACGACAATCTCCGCGACCACGCCAAGCGACCACATCCAGCCGACGACCGACTTGTCGTAGCCGTGCTCGACGAGGAAGATCGAATAAAACACATACAAGGCGCCGTGCGCCGCCGACATCAGGAAGCAGGCAACCAGGAGCGCCCGCACCTCCGGACGCCGCAGCGTCTCATGCAGGCTCGCGCTTTCCCGATGGGCAAGCGGTCTCGCCGCTTCGGGCAACACCGCCGCGCTCAAGGCGATCGCCGCGAGGATCGCGGCGGTGATCCACAACACCGAATCGAGCGGGAGGAAGTCGAGCAGGTAACCCAGCCCGAGCACCGCCGCGATGAATCCGACGGACCCCCACACACGGATGCTTCCGTAACGCCCCGCCTGGTCGCCCAGATGGGCGAACGTCAGACTTTCGACCAGAGGCAGGGCGGCGCTCCAGAAAAACGCCATCAAGGCCATCGCCAGGAACAGGCCTTCGAAACGCGTCGTGAAGAAAAAGACGCTGAAGCCGACAAGACTCGCCCAGGCAGACAAGCGGATGATCGTGAGCCGCCGGCCTAGATGCTCGGCCAGCCAACCCCACATACCCGGAGCAAGCACGCGCATGACCTGCATCAGGGACATCAGCAGCGCGATGTCGGTCGCCGACAGCGCGATCGACTGCAGGTACAGCGTGAAATAAGGCGAAAAGGCGCCGACGAACGCGAAATAGGAAAAGTAGTAGGCAGAGAGCCGCCAGTATGGAACCACTGCGACGCCTGGCTGCAATTCAGGCTCTCACGCCCCGACGACCGGCGACGGCACGCGACGAAAAACCGGCCCGCTCACGCGCGCGGCGGCGGGACACGCTGCACGCCCTGCGGCGCCAGCCGTGCAATCCGGGGCGTGTCGGTCATCACGTCGCCGCATTGCGCGCGGTGGCGCAACGCATGATCCATCACCACGATTGCGAGCATCGCCTCGGCGATCGGTGTTGCCCGGATGCCGACACAGGGGTCGTGACGCCCGTGCGTGTTCACGATCACGGGCTTGCCCTGCTTGTCGATCGAGCGGCGATCGAGGCGGATGCTGGAGGTGGGTTTGACCGCCATGCTCACGATGATGTCCTGGCCGCTGGAAATTCCGCCGAGCACACCGCCCGCGTTATTCGTCAGGTACCCCTCGGGCGTCATCTCGTCCGAGTGTTCCGTGCCGTGCTGCGTCACGCACTCGAAACCGGCACCGATCTCCACCCCCTTGACCGCGTTGATGCCCATCATCGCGTACGCAATGTCGGCATCGAGCCGGTCATAGACGGGCTCCCCCCACCCCACCGGGACACCCGTCGCGACAACGTCGATACGCGCACCGATCGAATCCCCGGACTTGCGCAACTCGTCCATGTAGGCCTCGAGCTGCGGAACGATTCCCGCGTTGGGCGCGAAGAAGGGGTTGCGCGAAACCTCGTCCCAGCTCTCGAAGGGAATCGGGATGGGGCCGAGCTGCGACATGAAGCCGCGGATCACGATGCCGTAGCGCTCCTTCAACCACTTCCGCGCGATCGCGCCAGCCGCCACCCGCACCGCTGTCTCGCGCGCGGAGGAGCGCCCGCCGCCGCGATAGTCGCGAATCCCGTATTTCTGCCAGTATTCGTAGTCGGCATGCCCCGGACGGAAAGTCTCGGAGATATTGCCGTAGTCACGCGATCGCTGGTCCTGGTTGCGGATCAGGAGCGCGATCGGCGTACCGGTCGTCACCCCCTCGAACACACCCGACAGGATCTCCACCTCGTCCGGCTCGCGGCGCTGGGTAACGTGACGCGAAGTGCCCGGCTTGCGACGGTCGAGCTCCACCTGGATCTCTTGCGCCGATATCGGCAGCCCCGGCGGGCACCCATCCACAACGCATCCGATCGCCGGGCCGTGGGACTCACCGAAGGAGGTGACACAAAAGAGTTTGCCTAGGGCGTTGCCGGACATCGCAATCTCGACCAGAACGTGAATCGGAAGGAGCTGTGCAGTTTAACACAGCGTCAGCCAGCCCCTTCCGGGCGACCGGGCCCGCGCCCGGCCCTGGGTCAATCGAAGAACTTCTCGAGACGCTCGAATACCTCGTGCTCGGCACCGTGACGACGCACCGACAGCACATCGACCAGCTTCTCCACCTGCAGCACCATCTGCTCGAGCCGCTGATCCTCGAACACCAGCAGCCAGATGCGGCTGCGACTCGTATCCGACATCGGCATGCACAGGATGCCCTCGACGTTGAACGCCCTGCGCGCAAACAGGTTGCAGATGTGACTCATCACGCCGGGATGGTTGTTGACCTCCAACTCCAGGACCACCTTGGCGAAACCTTGATGCTGCAAGGGCTCGGCGACTTGTTCGATCATGTTCAACCTCCGATCATTTCAGTATTTGCAGCACCCGGCGGCACCATCGGGTACACGAATTCCTCGCGGCTGATCGACGCATGGATCAGGCACGGCCCACGGCTTTGCAGCGCCTGCGCGAGCACCGCACGCGGGTTCGGCGAACTGTCCAGATCGACCGCCGCAATTCCGAAGCCTTCGGCGATCTTGAGGAAGTCAGGTTCGCCGCGATACTTCGAGGCAAACACGCGTTTGCCGTAGAACAGGCTCTGCTGCTGGTACACCAGACCGAGCGAGTTGTTGTTCATCAGCACGATCTTGACGTTCAGCCCCTCCTCGGCGAGCGTCGCGAGCTCCTGGATGTTCATCTTGAAGCTGCCATCGCCGGTGAAGCACACCACGGTACGATCGGGCTCCGCCAGCGCGGCGCCGATCGCGGCCGGCACCCCGAAACCCATCGTCCCGAGGCCGCCCGACGTCAACCACTGGCGCGGCCGTCTGAACGGATATGCCTGGGCGACCCACATCTGATGCTGCCCCACGTCCGTAGCAATGACGGCCTCGTCATCAAGCGCGGCGGCAACGGCATGCACCAGCCCGTAGTGCGTGCGCGGATCGTCGCACCCCGGCATCGCCATCGGGAAACGCGACTTCAGACTGTCCACGTGCGCCAGCCAGCGCTTGCGCAGGCTTTGCTTCACACGCGGCAGCAGGGCCTCCAGAACGGTCGACACATCGCCGTTGATCGCCACGTGAGCGGTCTTGATTTTATGCAACTCGGCGGGGTCGATGTCGATATGGATGATCCGCGCATTGGGACAGAACTGCGCCGCCTTGCCGATCGCACGATCGTCGAAACGCGCCCCCACGCAGATCAGCAGATCCGACTCCTCGAGAATGAAATTCGTATAGCGCGCGGCATGCATACCGAGCATGCCGATGGACAAGGGGTGATCGACCGGCATCGTGCCCAACGCCATCAGCGTCATCGTCGTCGGCAGCCCCGCCTGCTCGGCCAGCGTCACAGCCAGCCGCGAGGCCCCCGAATGCACCACGCCCCCGCCGAGGTACAACACCGGACGCTCGGCCTCGTCGATCATCTTCGCCGCCGACTCGATCGCCGCCATGTCCAGCGTCGGCGCCGGATCCGGCACTGCCGGCTCGGGATAGGCCTCGAAACTCACCAACTGATTCTGCACATCCTTCGGAACGTCGACGAGTACCGGCCCGGGACGACCCGACATCGCGATCCGGAATGCCTGCGGGACAACCTCCAGCAACTCCGCGGCGGAGCGGACGAGGAAGTTGTGCTTGGTGATCGGCACGGTCATGCCGTAGATATCGACTTCCTGGAACGCATCGGTGCCGATCATCGAAAGCGGCACCTGGCCCGTAATCGCGACCATCGGAATCGAATCGAGGCGAGCGTCCGCGATCGCCGTCACCAGGTTCGTGGCACCCGGCCCACTCGACGCGAAACACACCTCGGGACGTCCGGACACCCGCGCCATGCCTTGCGCGATGAAACCCGCCCCCTGCTCGTGACGAGCGAGCACGTGGCGTATGACGTCGCTACCCGACAAGGCGTCGTACAAGGGCAGGATCGCTCCCCCCGGGATTCCTGCAACGGTACGAATACCCTGCCGTTCAAGCAGGCGCACGATCAACTCGGCGCCAGTCATCTGCATCATCTTGCGCTCCTTCGGTTTGGTGTCGGGCATCAAGACCGGCGGCGCAAAAAACAAAACCCCCGCCGGGCTTGCGCGCCGGCGGGGGTTGGAATCTGTTGCTTGCTTCTGCC
The DNA here is from genome assembly GCF_012910805.1 of Aromatoleum evansii. Classification (GTDB taxonomy): domain Bacteria; phylum Pseudomonadota; class Gammaproteobacteria; order Burkholderiales; family Rhodocyclaceae; genus Aromatoleum; species Aromatoleum evansii. Next base: position 129,583 of record NZ_WTVK01000001.1, on the reverse strand, counting down.
CTTACCCTCGAGACGCGCGACCGCCTACGCCTACTACTACGCGTACGGACAGGGCTACTACGACGAGGGCGCGAACCAGATTGGTCATCGGGACAAAAATAAACTGTTAGCGAACGAATCTAAACACACGGGCGCATGAAACACAAGCAGAAACCCTCACGCCTGCCCGTCCCGCAACAGGCGACGCAGGATCTTGCCGACATTCGTCTTCGGCAACTCCTCGCGAAACTCCACCAGGTGCGGCACCTTGTATGCCGTCAGGTTCGTCCGGCAATGCGCGATGACGTCCTCCTTCGTCAGGCCCGGATCCTTGCGCACCACGAACACCTTCACCGCCTCGCCGGTCCGCTCGTCGGGAACACCCACCGCCGCCACCTCGAGCACCCCCGGATGACTCGCGATGACGTCCTCGACCTCGTTCGGGAAAACATTGAAGCCGGACACGAGAATCATGTCCTTCTTGCGATCGACGATGCGGACGAAACCACGCTCGTCGATCGTCGCCACATCGCCGGTACGCAGGAAACCGTCCGCGGTGAAGGCATTGGCCGTCTCCTCCGGCCGCTGCCAGTATCCGCGCGTAACTTGCGGGCCGCGGACGCAGAGCTCACCGGGCTGCCCCAGCGGCACCTCCTCGCCGCTGTCGCCGCGGATGCTGACCTCGGTGGACGAAACCGGCAGGCCGATGGAGTGGTTGAACTGCGGCAAGTCGAGCGGATTGATCGTCACCGCCGGTGACGTCTCCGTCAGGCCGTATGCCTCCACGAGCGGCCGACCGGTCACGCGCCGCCACTTCTCCGCCACCGCCTGCTGCACGGCCATCCCGCCGCCCAGCGTGATGTGCAGGGACGAAAAATCCAGCTTGCTGAAATCCTCGTTGTTCAAAAGCGCGTTGAACAGCGTGTTCACACCGGTGATCGCTGTAAATCGATACTTCGCCAACTCCTTGACGAACCCCGGAATATCCCGCGGATTGGTGATCAGCACGTTCAACGCGCCGACCCTGAAAAACGTCAGGCAATTCGCCGTCAGGGAGAAGATGTGATATAGCGGCAGGGCCGTGATGATGATCTCACCCTCCTTGCGCAGGTAAGGCTTGATCCACGCATGCGCCTGCTGCAGGTTCGCGACGATGTTGCCGTGCGTCAGGACGGCCCCCTTCGCCACGCCTGTCGTGCCACCGGTGTACTGGAGATAGGCGATGTCGTCTTGACCGATCGCCACCGCCTGCAGCAGATGTCTTCCGCCCGCGGCCAAGGCGCCAGAAAATCGCACGGAACCGGGGATATTCCACGATGGCACCAACTTCTTGACATGGCGCACGACGAAATCGACCAGCATGTTCTTGGGGAAGCCGAGAAGCTCCCCGAGACTGGTCACCACCACATTGCGCACCTTTAAGCGCTGCAGTACATCCTCGAGCGTGCGCGCAAAATTCTCCACGATGACGATCGTGTCCGCCCCCGAATCCCGAAGTTGATGTTCGAGCTCCCGCGCCGTGTAGAGCGGGTTGACGTTCACGACCGTATAGCCGGCACGCAAGGCACCGAACATCGCAATCGGGTACTGCAGGAGATTGGGCATCATCAGCGCCACCCGCGAACCGCGCGGCAGCTTCAACTCGCCCTGCAGGTAACCCGCAAACTGCGCCGACAGCCGGTCCAGCTCCGCGTACGTGATGGTCTTTCCCATATTCACGTAGGCGGGACGATCGGCGAACTGACGCACGCCCTGAGAAAAGACGTCGGCAAGCGACGAAAACTCGTTTACGTCGATTTCCGCCGGGATCCCGGGGGGATAGCTCTTCAGCCAGATCTTTTCCACAGCACTCCTCCAACAGTTGGAATTGGCGCCGGACCAGCGACTTCCGGCGGAGCCCTCCCGAGGCATCACCGGCAACACCATGTCGGCGCGACCGGCTTCCAGCTGCATGCCTCCGTCTCGACGGACGAAGGTCGTCTTGTGCCTTGCCCCTCGCACCTCTCGACGCGAGGATGGAACCGCGGCAGGCCTCGCCTGCCCTGACTCAGGCCTCTTCGCCCGGCTCCTGCGGCCAGTTCCGGATGTAATTCTTGAGCATGCGGTTCTCGAAGCTCTGCTCTTCGAGCACCCCCTTCGCCACATCGTGGAAAGAAACGACCCCGAGCAGCGTCGTGCCGTCCATCACGGGCAGATAGCGCTGACGATGCTCCACCATGAGACGCCGCAGCTCGTCCATTTCCATGTTCGGCGACGCGGCGATCGGACCCGACAACATTGCCTGTTCGATCGTCATTGCCCCCCATTCGGCGCCGCCCTTATGCACCGCCCGCAATACTTCGCGGAAGGTCAGCATGCCGACCATGTGGCCGTGAGAAAAGACCACGAGCGAACCGACGTCCTGCTCGGTCATGATCTCGACCGCCTCGGCAAGGCTCTTGTTGGGCGCTATGGTGTAGAGCACCTTGCCCTTGATCGCAAGAATCTCGCTCACCAGCATGCCAATCCCCTTTCCAAATTCATATCAACTTACCCAAGTGCATCATATTGCATAGCACCGATCAGGAAAAGACCGCGTCCACGCACAATCGCGCCACCGCCCGACGCCTCGCGCGTGCCGGACTCAGCGCTTCAGCTCGCCCAGCTTGTCCTTCCGTGCTGCCCATTCGTCGGCATCCGACAAAGGGTCCTTGCGCTCGACGATCGGCTTCCATTCCTTGGCGAGCTCTGCATTCAGTGCGATGAACTGGCGCTGCCCTTCGGGCACGTCGTCCTCGGCGTAAATCGCCTCGACCGGACATTCAGCCACACAGAGGGTGCAATCGATACATTCGGTCGGATCGATCACGAGAAAATTCGCCCCCTCGCGGAAACAGTCCACGGGGCACACATCCACACAGTCTGTGTACTTGCAGCGGATGCAGGCTTCTGTCACTACGTAGGCCATCGTCTTTGACTCCAGTTGATCAGGCCGGCACGCACCGCCCCGGGCGCGCCTGCTTTTCCGACAATATAGCCGAGACCTTCTCCGTTTTGTCACAGGGACGGGCAAACGCCGACCGCACAAGCGGCAAAAAAGGGCGAAACGCTTGACGGGCGGGACGGCTTGGCATAACTTTTCCCGACACTCTGAAGTGGCGGGCCTCCCCCCGCCATTCTCCCCGAGGGCCGTACCGGCCCGACTCCCAATCCGAAAGACAGCAAGACCTTGATGCGAGGAATCATGAGCGAGCACATCCATTACGTCACCGACGGCAACTTTGAAGCCGAGGTGCTCCAGGCACAAACCCCGGTGCTGGTCGATTACTGGGCCGAATGGTGCGGTCCGTGCAAAATGATCGCGCCGATCCTCGACGACATCGCTAAGGAATATGCGGGCAAGCTCAAGGTCGCGAAACTGAACATCGACGAGAATCAGGAAACCCCGGCCAAGTTCGGTATTCGCGGCATCCCGACGCTGATGCTGTTCAAGGGCGGCAATGTCGAAGCCACCAAAGTCGGCGCACTGTCCAAGTCGCAACTCACCGCCTTCATTGACAGCAATATCTGACCAGGGCTAAAGTCCAGCCCTGCCTGCGCGGCGCCCCCGCTCAAGAAGCCGGCCTTCCGGCGCCGCAGCAGCATCTTCTCCCGCAGCATCCCCCTCATCGGTTTCATCCATCTGCGCCCCGTCGCGCCCCTTCGCCATGCAATTATCGGAGCTCAAGTCCCTCCACGTCAGCCAGCTGCTGGAGATGGCCATCGAAAACGAAATCGATGGCGCCAACCGCTTGCGCAAGCAGGAACTGGTCTTTGCCCTGCTCAAGAACCGCGCCAAGAAAGGGGAACCCATATACGGTGACGGGGCGCTCGAAGTGCTTCCCGACGGCTTCGGCTTCCTGCGCTCGCCGGACATCTCCTACTTGGCCGGCACCGACGACATCTACGTCTCGCCGTCGCAGATCCGCCGCTTCAACCTGCACACCGGCGACACCATCGAGGGCGAGATCCGCACCCCGAAGGACGGCGAACGCTACTTCGCCCTCGTCAAACTCGACAAGATCAACGGCGAGCCGCCCGAGAACTGCAAGCACAAGATCCTGTTCGAGAACCTCACCCCCCTCCACCCCAACGAGTGCCTGAAGCTTGAGCGCGACATTCGCGGCGAGGAGAACATCACCAGCCGCATCATCGACATGATCGCGCCGATCGGCAAGGGACAGCGGGGTCTGCTGGTGGCGCCGCCGAAGAGCGGCAAGACCGTGATGCTGCAGCACATTGCCCACGCCATCTCGGCCAATCACCCTGACGTCGCCCTCATCGTCCTTCTCATCGACGAACGTCCCGAAGAAGTCACCGAAATGCAGCGCTCGGTCAAAGGCGAGGTGGTGGCGTCCACTTTCGACGAACCCGCTTCGCGCCACGTGCAGGTCGCCGAGATGGTCATCGAAAAGGCCAAACGACTCACGGAACACAAGAAGGACGTCGTCATCCTGCTCGATTCCCTCACGCGGCTCGCGCGGGCGTACAACACCGTGGTACCGGCCTCCGGCAAGGTCCTGACCGGCGGCGTGGATGCCAACGCCCTGCAGAAGCCCAAGCGTTTCTTCGGCGCAGCACGGAATATCGAGGAAGGCGGCTCGCTGACCATCATCGCGACGGCCCTGATCGACACTGGAAGCCGCATGGACGAAGTGATCTATGAGGAATTCAAGGGCACCGGCAACATGGAGTTGCATCTCGATCGCCGCATGGCGGAGAAACGCGTGTATCCCGCCATCAATGTCAACCGCTCGGGGACTCGCCGCGAGGAGTTGCTGATGAAGGCGGACGTGCTGCAAAAAGTGTGGGTGTTGCGCAAGCTGCTGTACGGCATGGATGACATCGACGCGATGGAATTCCTGATGGACAAGGTCAAGGCGACCAAGAGCAACGCGGAGTTCTTCGACGCGATGCGGCGCGGCTGATCCGGACGCCCCGGACATGGAAACGCCACCTTGTCGGTGGCGTTTTTGTTTTGTGCGCAGCAAAATGAGGCCCGCAAGCCTCGACAGGCTTACTTGTACTCGTAGAATCCCTTGCCTGACTTGCGGCCGAGATAGCCCGCCTCGACCATCTCGACGAGCAGGGGCGCCGGACGGTACTTCGGGTCCTTGAAGCCCTCGAACAGCACCTGCATCACTGCCAATTCGACATCGAGGCCGATCATGTCGGCGAGGGCCAGGGGCCCGATCGGGTGATTGCATCCGAGCTTCATCGCCTCGTCGATCTCGGCGGCCGTCGCAAGCCCTTCTCCAAGCGCAAAGATCGCCTCGTTGATCATCGGGCAAAGCAGTCGATTGACGACAAAACCCGGGCTGTTGCGCACTTGGACGGGCGTCTTGCCGATCGCCTGCGCGACCGCCTCGACCGCGGCATAGGTCGCGTCGGACGTCTGCAGGCCGCGAATCAGCTCGACGAGCGCCATCATTGGCACCGGATTGAAGAAGTGCATGCCGACAACCTTGTCGGCGCGCTTTGTCGACGCAGCGAGCTTGGTAATCGAAATCGAGGAGGTGTTCGACGCCAGAACCGCGTCCGCCTTCACCATCGCATCAAGCTGCGCGAAGATCTTCAGCTTCAGTTCGAGATTCTCGGTTGCCGCTTCGATCACCAGATCACAATCCGCGAGAGCTCCCACGTCGCTGGCCGTGGCGACGCGCGCAAGCGCCTCCGCCTTCTGTTCGGCGGTCATCTTTTCCTTCTTGATCAGGCGATCGAGGCTCGCCGTCAGGGTGGCCATGCCACGCTGCACCGCCGCCTTGGCAACATCCATCATCACCACGTCGAACCCGGCCACCGCAAAGGCCTGCGTAATGCCGTTACCCATCGTGCCGGCGCCTACGACGCCGATCTTCTTCAGACTCATCGTTTCCCGCTCCCTTGGTAAGCAACGCTCCGGCCCATCTGCGGCCGACACCATACCGATGCGTATGGAACTATAACGCATTGTCGGGACGGGAACCAGCGCGCGGTCGCGACGGCTCGATACCCGACACACCTGGGCCATGGCGACAAGCGGAGAAAGGGAGGAGAAAAGGCAAAAAAAATGGGAGCCCGAAGGCTCCCATTTCATATGTTGGCGGAGTGGACGGGGCTCGAACCCGCGACCCCCGGCGTGACAGGCCGGTATTCTAACCAACTGAACTACCACTCCGCGCTGACCAGTTGCCGGCAACTTTTCCGGCTGCAACTCGTCTTCTCGACGCCTTGCATTATATGGCGTCCCCACGGGGATTCGAACCCCGGTTATCGCCGTGAAAGGGCGGTGTCCTAGGCCTCTAGACGATGGGGACAACGTCTTTGTGCTTCATTGGTGGAGGTAAGCGGGATCGAACCGCTGACCTCTTGCATGCCATGCAAGCGCTCTCCCAGCTGAGCTATACCCCCAACAGAGCTGCGCATTCTAGCTTCTGGCGCTACCAACCGCAAGCACTTTAAAACTTACTGCTACTTCACCCGGGCATATTGCCCGAGATGTTGATGGCGGAGTGGACGGGGCTCGAACCCGCGACCCCCGGCGTGACAGGCCGGTATTCTAACCAACTGAACTACCACTCCGCGCTGACCTTTTGCCCGGCTTTACCGACCGGCTTGCGACTCGTCATTATACCTCGACGCCTCGCTGCATATTGGCGTCCCCACGGGGATTCGAACCCCGGTTATCGCCGTGAAAGGGCGGTGTCCTAGGCCTCTAGACGATGGGGACTGCAATTCTTTCGACTGGTGGAGGTAAGCGGGATCGAACCGCTGACCTCTTGCATGCCATGCAAGCGCTCTCCCAGCTGAGCTATACCCCCGACGGCGAAAGAGCGCGCATTATAGGGTGCTCCTCACAGGCTGTAAACCCCGAATTTCGACTTTTTCGCAGCTCAGACGACTTTCCCCGGATTCATCAGTCCATGCGGGTCGAGGGCACGCTTCACCGTGCGCATCAGATCGAGTTCGACCTCGGACTTGTAGCGGGCATTCTCCTCGCGCTTCAACTGGCCGATGCCGTGCTCGGCCGAGATCGATCCATTCAGCGCGGCGACCCGATCATGGACGATGCGATTGACGTCTTGCGTCCGGGCCACGAATTCGGCGTTGTCGACAGCGCCGAGCTTGGAGAGGTTGTAATGCAGGTTTCCATCGCCGAGGTGGCCGAAGGCGACAATACGCACGTCGGGCCACAAGGCCATGAGCGCCTGCTGCGTCTGCTGCAGGAAATCGGGGATGGCGCTGACCGGTACGGAAATGTCGTGCTTGATGCTGACCCCCTCGATCTTCTGCGCTTCCGAGATGTTCTCCCGCAACGCCCAGAAGGCACGGGCCTGCGCAATATTTGCAGCGACTGCGGCATCGACTGCCAGCCCGCTGTCGATCGCCGCGGCGATTGTCCGTTCGAGCATGCCATCCAGAGCCTCGCCATCGAACGCGTCAGCCAGCTCGACGAGGACATGCCAGTCGTGGGCGCCGGCGAGCGGAGCACGCATGGCCGGAATATGCTTTAAAACGAGGTCGAGCGCCGACCGACCGACGAGTTCGAAGGCAGTGGCGCGCTCCCCGCAACAATCACGCAACAGCGATAGCAGATCGACGGCGGCTCGCGCATCGGGAACGGCAACCCAGGCCGTCGCTGTTGCCTGCGGGCGGGGAAAGAGCTTGAGGGCGGCCGCGGTGACAATACCCAGGGTTCCCTCGGCGCCGATGAAAAGTTGCTTGAGGTCGTAGCCGGTGTTGTCCTTGCGCAGAGAGCGCAGCCCGTTCCAGACACGCCCGTCGGGAAGCACCACTTCGACACCGAGCACGAGTTCGCGCATGTTCCCGTAGCGCAGCACCTGGACCCCACCTGCGTTCGTGGAGATATTGCCCCCGACCAGGCAGCTGCCCTCGGACGCGAGCGAGAGCGGAAACAGCCTGTCGCCACCCTCGGCCGCCTGCTGGACCGCCGCGAGCGTGCACCCCGCTTCCGCCACGAGCGCGTTGTTTGCGGCATCGACCGTCCGGATGCGGTTCATGCGCGCCATGCTGACGAGGACGGAGTCGCCATCGGGAAGCGGCGTCGCGCCCCCGCACAGCCCGGTATTGCCGCCCTGCGGCACCATGGGAACGCGCGCGGAAGCACAGATGCGCACGATGTCCGCCGTTTCCTGGGTGCTTCCAGGCCGCACGACGGCCATTGCGCGGCCGGTATAACGGCCGCGCCAGTCCGTGAGGTAGGGTGCCATCGAGGCAGAGTCGTGCATGACATACTGCGCCCCGACGACGTTCGCCAGCGCCGCAACCACGTCGTTCATGCGCCACCTCCGGGAGCCGCTTGTCCAAGCACGTAGCGCAGGGCCGGCAACATGCCCGTGACAGCAGCTTCGCCCTCCGCGATCGCCTCACGTGCGCGATGGAAATCCATCGTGCCGATGTGCGCCAGCCGCGGCGAGATCTGGACATCGGCGGGTTCGCCCGCAAGGCGGCTGCGCGCGATGCGCACCTGCATGATGTTGATACTGGACGTGAGCACGGTCATCAGGGACGGCAGGGAAGTCACGGCGCCACCTTCCTGGGAGCCGCGTCCATTGCCATTGGTCGGCAGGCCGAGACGCGCGAAGAGCCGCTCGGTCCAGCCTTCCGAGGTCTCTTCGACATCTTCCACCGGGGCGGCACGCCACGCCTTGCCGATCATGTCCGAACCGAGGTCGACTGCGATCACGACATCGGCCCCCATCGCGCGACACAAGGATACCGGCACCGGATTCACGAGCCCGCCGTCAACGAGCAGACGCCCGTCGCGCACGATGGGCGTAAACAACCCGGGCAGCGCGATCGAGGCGCGCACCGCCTCCGCGACACTTCCCTCGCGCAGCCAGACCTCGCGCCCGGTTTCGAGTTCGGTCGCGACGCACGCAAACCGGCGATCGAGCTGCGAGAAGTCGCGGTCGACGAAGTTGCGCTCGAAAAACTGAATGAGCTTCTCGCCCTTGATGAGCCCACCGCGCAGGCTCACATCGAGCAGCGAGACGACATCCTGCCACTTGAGCGCCTCTGCCCACTGGGTGAGCTTCCCGAGGTCGCCAGAGGCCATCGCTGCGCCGACGAAGGCACCGATGGAGCAGCCGCAGATGATCTGCGGCTCGATCCCTTCGCGCGCAAGCGCGCGCAGCACTCCGAGGTGCGCCCAACCGCGCGCAGCACCACTGCCAAGCGCCAATCCGATGACGGGGCCGGACCTGCCAGTTTTCTGCGGCGTCGGCTCGAACATCGGCAGCCCTGCCCGTCAGGCGATCGGTTCGGCGTACAGGTCGTGCACGTCGCAGTCGGTGATGCGTACCCGGGCGAACTCGCCAGGCTCCAGCCCCTCGCCATCGGGAATGATGACCAGGCCGTCGATCTCGGGCGCATCGCCCGGAGAGCGCGCGATCGCGCCATCTTCCTCGATGTCGTCGACCAGGACGGTCATCTCGCGGCCGATCCAGCGCTCGAGACGCTGGGTCGAGATGTCTTCCTGGAACTCCATCAGGCGCATGCGCCGCTCCTCGCGAACCTCGTCGGGAACTGCGCCAGGCAGCTGGTTTGCCTCGGCGCCCTCGACCGGGGAATACGCGAACGCACCGACGCGGTCGAGCTGCGCCTCCTCGAGGAACTGCAGCAAGAGCTCGAAGTCCTCGTCGGTCTCGCCGGGGAAGCCGGTGATGAAGGTCGAGCGGATCGTGAGGTCCGGGCAGATGCTGCGCCAGGAGCGAATGCGCTCGAGCACGTTCTCGGCGTTCGCGGGGCGCCGCATGGCCTTGAGGATGCGCGGGCTGGCATGCTGGAACGGGATGTCCAGGTAGGGAAGGATCTTGCCTTCGGCCATCAGCGGGATGAGTTCGTCCACGCTCGGGTAGGGGTAGACGTAGTGCATGCGGACCCACACGCCGAGTTCGCCCAGTGCCTTCGCGAGATCGAACAGGCGGGTCTTGATGGGGCGCCCGTTCCAGAAGCCGGTCCGGTACTTGGTGTCGACTCCGTATGCGCTGGTATCCTGGGAGATGATCAGGAGTTCCTTCACCCCCGCGTCCACCAGCGATTCGGCCTCGCGCATCACTTCATGGATCGGGCGCGACACGAGATCGCCGCGCAGCGACGGAATAATGCAGAAGGTGCAACGGTGGTTGCAGCCTTCGGAAATCTTGAGGTACGCGTAGTGGTTCGGAGTGAGGCGGATGCCCTGCGGCGGCACGAGGTCGGTGAAGGGGTCGTGCGGCTTGGGCAGATGCTGGTGAACCGCCTTCATGACCGCATCGGTCGCATGCGGACCGGTCACGGCGAGTACCTGGGGATGTGCCGCCATCACGACATCGTCCTTGGCACCCAGGCAACCGGTCACGATGACCTTGCCGTTCTCGGCCAGCGCCTCGCCGATGGCGTCGAGGGACTCCTCGACGGCGGCGTCGATGAAGCCGCAGGTATTGACAACCACTAGGTCGGCGTCGTCATAGCTGCCGGAGATTTCGTACCCCTCGCCTCGCAGGCGCGTGAGGATATGCTCGGAATCGACGGTCGCCTTGGGGCAGCCGAGGGAGACGAAACCGACTCGCGGTACGCCTGGGGTCTTGTTCTGGGTCATGCTCTGAAGGGGGGATGCCGGCCGGGATCCGGAATGGCCCCGGCCTGGATGTTATTTCTGGCTCGAACGGCTGCCTTTGGGGGCAGGCGCTTCGGGTTTCGCTTCCTTGGCGGCCTGCGTGGCGGCCTGCTCTTCCTTGGCAGCGGGAGCGTAATTCGGGAACGGGAAGCCGGTGAAGATGCTGCGCGTCTGGTTCTCGATCTGCTCCTGCATTTGCGAGAACATCTTCTTGCTCTGATCGACGTAAGTGCCCATCACGCTCTGCAGCGCGGGTCCCTGGAAGTTGAGGAATTGGGCCCACAGATCCTGGCTGATCGGGCTGTTCTCGCCGTAGATCGCCTGCGCCTGCTCCTGCAGCTTCGCCTGCATCTCGGTGAAGGCCTTGATGTTGTTCTCGAGGTACTTGCCCATCATCCCTTGCGTGGCGTTGCCGTAGAAGCGGATCATGTGCGCGAGCAGGTCGCTGGTGAACATGGGGGCACCGCCCGCCTCTTCCTCGAGGATGATCTGGAGAAGAATGCTGCGCGTGAGATCTTCGCCGGTCTTGGCATCGACAACCTGAAATTCCTCCCGCCCCAATACGAGCTCCTTCACATCGGCCAGCGTGATGTAGGAACTGGTCCTCGTATCGTACAGACGGCGATTGGGATACTTCTTGATAAGTCGCGACTGCTCAGCCATCAATACCTCTCCTCGTCGGCGGTGAATTCCGCTCTCCACGTTCAATAAAATTATACCGCGGTGCAGAAATAAAAACCCCGCCGTTCGGCGGGGTCTCGCAGCGATCCGCCGAGGCGGAATACTGCATCAGCACATGTGCAGGCCGCCGTTGATGTTGATCGTGGCACCGGTCACATAGCCGGCCAGCTCGGACGCGAGATAGGAGCACAGCGCACCGATTTCCTCCGGCTTGCCGAGACGCTTCATCGGGACGGTATCGATAATCCCCTGGCGGATGTCCTCGCGGATCGCCATGACCATTTCAGTGCCGATGTAGCCCGGAGCGATCGCATTGACGGTCACGCCCTTGGTGGCCAGTTCGGCGGCAAGCGCCTTGGTGAAGCCCAGCACGCCGGCCTTGGCCGTGGAGTAGTTGGTCTGGCCTGCCTGACCCTTGACGCCATTGACCGAGGAGATGTTGATGATCCGCCCCCAGCCGCGCTCGGCCATCTTCGGCGAGACGTGATGCGTGACGTTGAACAGGCTGTTGAGGTTGGTATTGATCACCGCATCCCACTGGCCCTTCTCCATCTTGGGGAAGAACTTGTCGCGAGTGATGCCCGCGTTGTTCACCAGGACCTCGATCACGCCGACGTCGGCTTCGATCTTGGCGACCATTGCCTTGCAGGATTCGTAATCGGACACGTCACCTTCGGCGGGGATGAACTCGAAGCCGAGTTCCTTCTGCTTGGCGAGCCACTCGTCCTTCTGCGGAAAACCCGGCAGACAGTTGGCGACAACCTTCAGGCCATCCTTGGCGAGGGCCTGGCAGATCGCAGTGCCCAAACCGCCCATGGCGCCGGTAACGAGTGCGACTTTCTGAGTCATGGTGCAATCCTCTTGCAGATTGGTGAAGGGAAGCGAGTGCGGCTGCGCCACCAGCGTCCGCAAGCGCCTCCTCTGACAACCGTGCGGCAGTGCATTACCGCAAAGCCGGTAAATTATAGGGACTTTTCGGAGAGCTTGCTGCACTGCAAAAGGAAAATAAAACGGCGCGCCCTTGTCGGAAACGCGCCGCTACCGAACCGGATGTGGTCCCGGTCAGAACATGTGCTGCCCGCCGTTGATGGAGATGTTGGCGCCGGTCACGAACGCGGCCTCCTCAGACGCGAGATAGGCCACCAGGCCGGCAATTTCCTCGGGCTTGCCCAGACGCGACACGGGAATCTGCGGCAGGATCTTGGATTCAAGGATTTCCTGCGGGATGGCCGTCACCATCTTGGTGCCGATGTATCCCGGCGAGATGGTATTGACGGTGACTCCGCTTCGCGCGACTTCCAGTGCGAGCGCCTTGGTAAAACCATGCATCCCCGCCTTCGCTGCGGAGTAGTTGGTCTGGCCGAATGCACCTTTCTGGCCATTGACCGACGATACGTTGATGACGCGTCCCCACTTGCGCTCGACCATGCCGTCCATGACCTGCTTGGTCATGTTGAACACGCTGTCGAGGTTGGTGGAGATGACGGCATCCCAGTCGGCCTTGGTCATCTTCTTGAAGGTCATGTCGCGGGTGATCCCGGCGTTATTCACCAGCACATCGACGGGGCCCACTTCCCGGGTGACAGTCTCGACACAGGTCTTGCACGAATCGAAATCCGAGACATCGCAGGGATAGGCCTTGAAGCCGTAGCCCATGTTGTTCATGGGCAGCCATTCAGTGGCCTTGGTGTTGCCCGGGGAATGTGTCGTCACGACCTTGTAGCCCAGCGCGGCGAGCTTGATGCACACCGCTTCGCCCAGGCCACCCATGCCACCGGTCACTAGTGCGACTCTTGCCATAAACTTCCTCCTCTCCCGTTGATCGATCCACAAGGGGTTTCCAGACACTTCCGGCAGCGCCCCCGTGTCCGCTGCCGCTGGACAATTCCGGTTCCGGACCGGCGTGTACGCGTCAAGCCTTTTCCTTCACGTAACACCCGGGTGCGGGTTCGATCGGTGCGTACTTGGCATTGCCGAGGCGGCCTCGTGCCGCAACCTGCTTGCCTCCGTATGGCCTGAGCCATTCGATCCAGTTCAACCACCAGCTACCCTTCTGCTCGACCGCACCGTCCAGCCATTCGTCCGGGTCGGCGGCGCCGGAGGCGTTCACCCAGTAGCTGCGACGGTTCTTCGACGCCGGATTGATCGCCCCGGCGATGTGACCGCTCGCGCCCAGCACGAAGGTCGTTTCACCACCCAAGAGTCCGCGCGAAAGATAGGCCCCCTTCCACGGGACGATATGATCCTCGCGCGTAGCGAGCAGATATGCCGGCGCGTCGACCTTGCCGAGATCGACCTTTGCACCGAGCATTTTGAGCTTGCCCGGCATCCGCAGGTTATTTTCCAGATACATGTTACGCAAATACCACGTCAGGAACGGCCCCGGCAGATTCGTGCTATCGGAATTCCAGTACAGCAGGTCGAATGCCTGCGGTTTGTTGCCCTTCAGGTAGTTGCCGACGACGTACTGCCAGATGAGGTCGTTGGCACGCAGCGCGGAAAACACATTCGCGAGTTCCTGCCCGGGTAACAGCCCCCCTTTTCCAATTGCGGCTTCGCGGGCAGTCACACTGGCCTCATCGACCAGACAGCCGAGCTCGCCCGCATCCGCGAAATCGAGCAAGGTCGTCATCAGCGTCAGGCTCGCCACAGGATCTTCGCCACGCGCACGCGCCACGCCGAGAGCCGATGTCAATATCGTGCCACCAACGCAGAAGCCGAGCACGTTCGGTTTCTTCACGCGCGTGACGGTACGCACGACTTCGAGCGCTTTGAGCGGGCCCTTCTCGAGGTAATCATCCCAGGTCGCGGTGGACTCCGCTGCCTTGGGGTTCTTCCACGAGACGAGGAAGACGGTGAAGCCCTGCTCCACAGCGAAACGCACCAGCGAGTTGTCCGGCTGCAGATCGAGGACGTAGAACTTGTTGATGCAGGGCGGCACGATCAGCAGCGGCGCCTGGGCGACCTTGTCGGTGAGCGGCGCGTACTGGATGAGCTGCATCAGCTCGTTCTGGTAGATAACCGCCCCTGGCGACACGGCGATGTTGCGCCCGACCTCGAAAGCCTCGTCATCGGTCATCGACACGCGACCCTTCTCGAGATCGGCGATCAGGTTCTTGATCCCGCGCGTGATGCTCTCACCTTCGGTGTCGAGGGCGGTCTTGATGAATTCGGGATTCGTGGCGGCGAAATTCGACGGCGCGAGCGCATCGACGTATTGCCGGGTCAGGAACTGAAGGCGCGACTTGGCCCGACCATCAGCCATCGGCAACTCGTCGGAAACCTGGTTGAGAAAGCTCGCGTTCAGCAGGTAGGCCTGGCGGATGTAGTCGAAGACGGGGCTCTCGCTCCATTCGGGCGCCGTAAACCGCCGGTCTCCCGGCTCGGGGGCAATGACGGGGGCCGCCTTCTCGCCTGGCTTCAGCTGCAGCATCGACGACCACAGCGCAACGTGGCGCGCGGCGAAGTCCTGCTGCAGGCGCGCAATCGCTTCGTTTTCCGGCAGGCTGATGGCCGGCGCAGCGTCTCCGCTGCTGTCCTGCATGACCGCATGCTGGCGCGCGATCGCCTGAAAAAAATTCTGGGCCATCGCCTGGCCGAACTGCAGCATGCCCTCGATTGCGGGATTGCCCTGTTTGTTGTCGGATTCGGACATCAGCCCCTCCTGAGGCGCAGGTTCGGACACATGCGGAATTCGCTGGTCAACTTGATTCTCCCCGGACCGCTCACGGTCCGCGGCGCCGCACCCGCACTGCCGCGGGTAAAATCGGCGCCATGTACATTATTGCAATCGCCTGGCTGTACGTCGTGCTGATCGCGGCGATCTCGGACACCACGGTCGTCGGCGGCGTGCTCACCTTCGTATTCTGGGGACTAGGCCCAATGGCCCTGTTCCTGTGGCTGGCCGGGACGCCGGCTCGCCGCCGCGCGGCCGCCCGCCGCGAAAACCCGGACGAGACACCGACGAACGATAGAACCGAATCGGATATCGATCAATAGTCGGAAGGGCTGCCCGTCAATCGGAGAGCCACACGAGGGAGGCCAGGCGCCCCGTCACGCCGTCGCGCCGATAGGAAAACCAGCGCAAGGGGTCGGAAAATGTGCAGACGTCGCCCCCGTAGACCCGATCGACCCCGATCGCTCGCAGGCGCCGGCGTGCGAGCTCGAACAGGTCCGCATACCATTTGCCGGGCAGCTCCGCCGGCTGGAACGCACGCGCGGCACCAGCGTCGGCAGTAACGAAGCGCTCGCGCACCTCGCCGCCGACCTCGAAGGCATCCGCGCCGATGGCCGGGCCCATCCAGGCAATGATCCGTGCAGGCGGTATGTTCATGCGTGCGACCGTCGCATCGAGAATGCCCGACGCGAGCCCGCGCCATCCCGCATGGGCTGCGGCCACGACCGCCCCCTCGTCATCGCAGAACAGCACCGGCAGGCAGTCCGCGGTCATCACGACGCACACGGCGCCTGCAGCGCGCGCGATCGACGCGTCGGCACGCGGCGGAACGGGGTCGCCCCCCACTGCTGCCGCATCGCACACTTCAATGCCATGCACCTGATCCAGCCAACACGGCTCGGACGGCACCACAGCGCGCAGGATGGCCCGATTGCGGGCGACGGCCAGCGGCGAGTCGCCAACGTGGCCACCGAGATTCATGCTCGCCCACGGCCCCTCGCTGACACCACCGTGCCGTGTCGTGACGAGGGCGCGCACGCGCTCCGGAGCAGGCCAGTCGGGCTCGAACCAGTCGGGACTCATGCGGGCGTCTCCGCGCGGATGGATGCAAGCAGGCTCTCGAAATCTTCGGGCAATGGCGACTCCCACACCATTTCCTCGCCAGTAGCCGGGTGAAGGAGCCCCAGGCGGAAGGCGTGCAGCGCCTGCCGCGGGAAGGCGTCCAGGGTCGCGCAGCCGCTGCGCCGTCGCCCGTAGGTCGCATCGCCCACCAGCGGATGGCCGATGTGCGCCATGTGGACGCGGATCTGATGCGTGCGACCGGTTTCGAGCCGACACTCGACGAGTGTCGCGCGGGCGAAGTGCTCGCGCACGGAATAGCGCGTGACTGCCGCGCGACCGCCCGAATGGACGGCCATCTTCGTGCGCTGCGAGGGGTGCCGGCCGATAGAGGCATCGACTACGCCGGGGCCGGTGACCATCCCGTGCACCAGCGCGAGATAGTGTCGCTTGACGCTACGCGCCTGGAGCTGCCGCACCAGGTCCGTCTGCGCCTCGAGGGTGCGGGCGACCACCATCAGTCCGCTGGTGTCCTTGTCGAGACGGTGCACGATGCCGGCGCGCGGGATGTTGGCGAGTTCCGGAGCGTGGTGCAGCAGTGCATTGAGAAGCGTCCCGCTCCAGTTGCCGCTACCGGGATGCACGACGAGACCGACCGGCTTGTCGATAACAAGGATGTGGGCATCCTCGTAGGCGATGTCGAGCGGGATGTCCTCGGGTGCCTCGGCAACCTCTTCGGGCACCGGCGCCGCATCGACTTCCAGGGCTTCGCCGCCCCAGACCTTGAACTTTGCATCATGGAGGCTGCCGTTGAGGCTGACACGCCCGGACTTGAGCCAGGCCTGCAGGCGACTGCGCGAGTGGGCGGGGAAAAGGCGCGCAAGGGCCTGGTCGAGCCGCAGGCCGGCACAGTCGGCAGGTATCGTCAGCCGGTGGTGCGAAGCAGCCTCTCCCAGTGGGCTATAATCGTCCGGTTCATTCACGCGAGTTTTTTCGATGGCCAGGTTCACCCTTGGAAGTTTAGCGGTTATCGGTGCATTGCTGCTCGGCGGATGCGGCCTGTTGCCGGAACAGATCGACGAGACGGCGGGCTGGAATGCCCAGAAGCTGTACTCCGAAGCGAAGAACTACATGGCCGAGGGTTCCTACGAGCAAGCCATCAAGCTCTTCGAAAAGCTCGAGGCGCGCTTCCCTTACGGCCGCTACGCGCAACAGGCTCAGATCGAGGTCGCTTACGCGCATTACAAGTCGTACGAGCCGGCGCTTGCCATCGCTGCGGCAGACCGCTTCATCAAGCTGCACCCCAACCATCCCAACGCGGATTACATGTACTACCTGAAGGGCCTCGCGACCTTCAACGAAGACCTCGGCCTGCTCGCAGGCCTGTCGAACCAGGATCTCTCCGAGCGTGACCCGAAGGCTGCCCAGGAGTCCTTCGACACCTTCGGCCAGCTCGTGAGCCGTTTTCCGGGCAGCCGCTACGCCGAAGACGCACGACAGCGCATGCAATACCTGGTGAACTCGCTCGCCCAGCACGAGGTGCATGTCGCCCGCTATTACTACAAGCGCGGCGCCTACGTGGCCACCATCAACCGGGCACAGGCCACGATCAAGACCTACCCGAACGCCCCGGCGACGGAAGAGGCGCTGTTCATGCTGGTCAAGAGCTACGACGCGCTGGGCATGAGCGACCTGCGTGACGACGCCGAGCGGGTGATGCGCAAGAACTTCCCGAACAGCGTGTATTACGCGGGCGGGCCGAAGGACGGCCGTCCGTGGTGGCAGCTCTGGTAATCGAAAGTCGCCACACCCTTCTGCCGGACGGGCGCGAGCCCCGTCCGGTAACGCCCCCTTGCTACTTGCGACCGTAGGTATCCTCGAAGCGGACGATATCGTCTTCGCCCAGATAGCTCCCCGACTGGACCTCGATCATCTCGAGCATCAGCTTTCCGGGATTTTCTAGACGATGGGTAACGCCCAGCGGAATGTAGGTCGACTGGTTTTCGGTGAGCAGGAAGGTTTCGTCGCCGCGGGTGACCTTCGCTGTGCCGCTCACGACGATCCAGTGTTCGGCACGGTGGTGGTGCATCTGAAGACTGAGCGCCGCCCCGGGCTTGACCTGGATGTGCTTGACCTGGAAGCGCTGACCGTTGTCGATCGAATCGTAGCAGCCCCACGGCCTGTGAATTTTCCGATGGGCGTAGACCTGGCTGCGCTTGTCTGCCTTGAGGCGGGCAACGATCCTCTTGACGTCCTGCGTGCGGTCCTTGTGCGCGACCATGACAGCATCGGGCGTTTCGACGACGACGAGCCCATCCACACCGACGCAGGCGACCATGCGGCTGGTGGCATGAACAAGGCTGTCCGTGGTGTCCTCGAACACGACATCGCCGCGTGCAGCATTGCCGGTGCCGTCCTTCTCGGCAAGCGCCCATAGCGCATCCCAGGCGCCGACGTCGGACCAGCCGACGGACATCGGCACGACACGCGGCGCGATGCCCAGTTCGGGCGTTCCAGCAAGTTTCTCCATGACCGCATAGTCGATCGAATCGGACGGGCACGCCTCAAACGCGCCGCGCCCGATCCGCACGAAATCGATATCCCGGACGGCCGCATCCAGGCTCGCCTCGCAGGCGGCCAGCATGGCCGGATTGAAGTGGCCGATCGCCTTCAGCCATGCGCTCGCGCGCACCATGAAGAGGCCGCTGTTCCACAGATAGGCACCGCTCGCAACATACTCGGCTGCCGTTTCCGCGTCCGGCTTCTCGACGAAGGCGGCGATCTCGCACACGCCCGGACTACACTCGCTGCCGAAGCGGATGTACCCGTACCCCGTTTCCGCACGTTCGGGGACGATCCCGAAGGTGACCATAGCCCCCTCCTTCGCCGCCTCCAGCCCGACTGCCACGGAACGGTGGAAGGCCTCGCGGTCACGGACGACGTGGTCCGCGGGCATCACGAGCAGCACTCCGTCATCGCCCTCACGCACGACCGAAAGGGCGGCCAGCGTCAGCGCGGGCGCGGTGTTGCGACCGATCGGCTCGAGCAGGATGTGACGGGTCGGCCGGCCGATCGCACGCATCTGTTCGGCAGTGATGAAACGATATTCCTCGTTGCACACGACAATCGGCTCGACGGCGACGGGGAGGCTCCCCGAAAATCCGTCGAGCCGGGTCGCGGTCTGCTGCAGCATGGTATCGTCACCGATCAGCGCCAATAATTGCTTCGGATACTGCTCACGCGAAAGCGGCCACAATCGCGTACCGGAACCGCCGGAGAGGATTACGAGGTTAAGCTTCATTCGGGACCACCATGGAAGTTCAGGGGCACTGATCGGCTGCAAACGGAGCCCCGCTCCGATGCGCGACAGGAATGACCTCAGGATACGTCAAAACGTAAACTTCGGCCGTAACGCTTCGCAAGAATGGTCGGCGAACTCGCGAGGAATGCCATACGGATGCAATTCGATCGCCCCCGCAGCGCATTCTGCGCAAGCGGAGTACCATTCGCATGTTCGCTCCGAAGCCTCTCAGCAATGTTCCTCAAGCCCGCCGTCGCCTCCGGCACCCTGATTGCCACCCTGCTTTCGCTGCCCGCAGCAGCCGACGCCTCTTTCGAACGCTGCATGGGCGATCTGCGCTCGGAAGCGCAGAAACATGGCATCAAGCAGGAGACCTTCGATGCACTGACGCGCGCGCTCGAGCCTGATCGTTCAGTCCTCGGCCTCCTCGATTACCAACCGGAGTTCCAAACGCCGATCTGGGATTATCTGGCTGGACTCGTGGACGAGGAACGCGTCGCCGATGGCCGCGCGATGATGGAGCGATGGGCCGCAACCTTGCAGCAGGTCGAAACACAATACGGCGTCGACGCGGCCACCATCGTGGCTGTATGGGGAGTGGAAAGCAACTTCGGACGCAACTTCGGCAAACGGCCACTGCTGACCTCGCTCTCCACCCTGTCGTGCTTCGGTCGGCGGCAGAGTTTCTTCCGTGGCGAATTCTTCACCACGCTGAAGATCATCGAGAACGGCGATGTCGACGCTGCGCGCCTGACCGGCTCCTGGGCGGGCGCCTTCGGCCATACCCAGTTCATGCCCTCCACCTTCGCCCGCGTCGCCGTCGACTTCGATGGCGACGGGCGACGGGATCTCGTCGACAGCATTCCCGACGCCCTCGCCTCGACGGCGAACTTCCTGATCAAGGCTGGCTGGGTCAGCGGACAGCCGTGGGGTCATGAGATAACGCTGCCGGGCGACTTCGATTTTTCGCTTGCAGGCAGGCACAACAAGCGTTCGATCGCGGAATGGGTGCGGCTCGGGGTCCGGCGCATCGACGGCGTTCCGCTGGAAGCATCGACCACCGCCGCAGCCGTCCTCCTGCCCGCCGGCGAAGGCGGGCCGGCCTTCCTCGTGCAACGGAATTTCGACGCGCTGTATTCCTACAACACGGCTGAAACCTATGCCCTTGCGATCGCCCACCTGTCGGACCGCCTGCGCGGCAGCGGCGCCTTCGTCAGACCCTGGCCGACCGACGATCCGGGCCTGTCACGAGCCGAACGCCGCGAGGTGCAGTCACTGCTGGTGCGCCTCGGCTATGCGATCGGCGAGATCGACGGTCTGATCGGCAAGACCAGCCGCGAAGCCATCCAGGACGTCCAGAGAGCCAACGGACTGGAACCGGACGGGCGCGCCGGCCGCTACATGCTGGATGTGCTGCGTCGGCTCGCAGGGACGGCAGAGGGCGAAGAAAGCTGACACCAGCCCGGCGTTGCCCGCCATGAACACGGACCTCGCAGCGACACTGAAACGATGCGCGGCAGCCATTGCGGACGCCGAGGCTCTGCTCGTCACGGCCGGCGCCGGCATGGGCGTCGACTCGGGCCTACCCGACTTTCGCGGCAACGAAGGCTTCTGGAAGGCGTATCCAGCGCTCGCGCGCAGCGGCACATCGTTCACCGAAATCGCCTCGCCCGCGGCATTTCGTGCGGACGCCGCGCGCGCGTGGGGATTCTACGGACACCGATTGCGGCTGTATCGCGACACCGTCCCGCATGAGGGCTTCCGCCTCCTGCACGACTTTGCGGACGACATACCCCGCGGCGCGTTCGTCCTCACGAGCAATGTCGACGGCCAGTTCCAGAAAGCCGGGTTCGAGCCCGCGCGCGTCGCGGAGATCCATGGATCGATCCATCACCTGCAATGCCTGCAGCCGTGCCGAGATACGATCTGGGAAGCCGCCGGATTCACGCCCCGGGTCGACGAGTCTGCATGCCGCCTCGACTCGGAGCCGCCCCGCTGCCCCCACTGCGGCGGGATAGCACGCCCGAACATCTTGATGTTCGACGACTGGGACTGGATAGACACTCGCAGCGCGGCACAACGCGAAGCACTGGCGGCGTGGCTCGAACGCGTCAAACGCCTCGTCGTCATCGAGATCGGCGCCGGCGTCGACATCCCGACGATCCGCCTCTTCAGCGAGCGCATCGGGGGAAACCTGGTGCGGATCAATCCCCGTGCCCCTGACATTCCCGGCCACAAAGGCCTTTCCGTGCCCTTGGAAGGCCTCGCTGCGCTGCGCGAGATCCACAGGCACTGGAAGTTGCTGCGCGGCTGAACGTGACAGCCCGGCGCAACCGCCCATGTAGCAGCGCGCCGGCGTGATTTGCGCCGCCCCCCGCATCATTCCTCATGCCCTCACCCAGTGGGCGCCGGGCGACCTGTTCGTGATGCGCAACGTCGGCAACATGGTCCCCCTCACCGCCGCGGACAGGAGTGCAGTTCTGCCGGAGCCGGCATCGAATACGCCGCAGCGGTTCTCGGCGTCTCCGAAATCATCGTCTGCGGTCACTCGCACTGAGGCGCGTGCACCGCCCTGTACCCGGCCGAGACTCCGGAAGAACTGACGCCAACACGCAAATGGCTCGCACAGGGCGGCCGGGTGCGCGATCTCATCCTGGCGCGACGGGCACCTGGGTTATCCTCGGATCGCCCCCGTTTCGACGGCCACGCGGAAAGTGAAGATGTCATGCGCGCCACCGAAAAGGCGATGGTCGTCCGGCACCTCGCAAACCTGATGACTTATCCAGCGGTTGGGCGTCGCATCGCCGATGGCAGCCTCACTCTTCACGGCTGGTACTACGTCTGACGGTTTCGGTTCCGGTGCCGGTCGTCCTCGCCCGGATGCTCGCCGACCTGCTCGATCGCCATCCCCACCTGCAAGAGTGGGGGGCCGAACGCAACAAATGCGACAAACTCCAACGCGCCGGGGTCACCCGCCGGCGCATCGAATTCGTAGGCAACCGCGTCGTGAATGTTCCCGAGGTCTTTCAGCGCATCCAGACCGCCGCCGATTGAGCGAACATCCGAACTTCGGCGCTGTAACATCTCCTGCACAGGGGCCGCCAACTGCGTCCCCTTTCTTCCCTTCCCTACGGAG
This sequence comes from Aromatoleum evansii, assembly GCF_012910805.1. GTDB lineage: Bacteria > Pseudomonadota > Gammaproteobacteria > Burkholderiales > Rhodocyclaceae > Aromatoleum > Aromatoleum evansii. The sequence continues at coordinate 107,133 of NZ_WTVK01000001.1, read as the reverse complement.
TTCCTTCGGCTCGGGAAGCCCGCAGCATGGATGTCTATACTAGAAATAGGTCGCCACCGGACGCGACCCGATACCAAGCAATAGATGTTCGGGAGGAGGAGTCCATCATGTCCGCCATCAACTACAACCCCGGCTCTGGTGCGCCGCCCGAGCTTTCCACCGAGGACCGTCGCACGCACGCGGTCGAACGTGAAGCCGCACCGAAACGGCGGCTCAACGACACCTGGTTCAACAAGGTACGGTGGCCGGCATTTCTCGTCTTCTGGTTCGTAATGGGACTCGTAGCGTTTGCGTACCTGTTCCAGGCGCTGTAACAGTAGTAGGGAAGCAATCCTGCACCGCTCGCGAGGCCGCAATTGAATGCAGAGGCGGTAAAATGCAAAAAGGCCCGTCTTTCGACAGGCCTTTTTACTTTCAAACTTGGCGCGCCCGGCAGGATTCGAACCCACGACCCCCTGGTTCGTAGCCAGGTACTCTATCCAACTGAGCTACGGGCGCTAAAGAAAAAAATTATAGCGTATTCTATAAATCAGTCAAGCTCGCAACGCGGGAGGAACTTCGCCCAAGCAGCGCCCGCAAATGAAATGGGCATCCGAAGATGCCCATTTCAATCAAACCTGGCGCGCCCGGCAGGATTCGAACCCACGACCCCCTGGTTCGTAGCCAGGTACTCTATCCAACTGAGCTACGGGCGCATTTGCTTGCACGATCCCATCGGGGACCTTGCAACGACTGGCGGAGAGGGTGGGATTCGAACCCACGGTAGGCTCGCACCTACGCCTGATTTCGAGTCAGGTACATTCGACCACTCTGCCACCTCTCCGACTCCCGCAAGGGCTAGCCTTGCGGGAGGCCGAATTATACGCAGAAAATTCCGCGCGGCAACAACAACGCAAAAATTTTTTTATGCGCGCGCTCGTCCAGGTCAGGCCGACACCTTCGCCCCCACTTCCTGAAACTCCTCGTACGCCCGCACCGCCTCCGCTGCATACATCAGGGTCGGCCCGCCGCCCATGTAGGTGCAGATCGCGAGGGTCTCCATCAACTGCTCACGGCTTACGCCGAGGCGGATCAACGCCTTGACGTGAAAGCCGATGCAGGCATCACAACGTGAGGCCACTCCGATCGCCAATGCGATCAGTTCCTTGTTCAGCGCGGAAAGCGCGCCATCGCGCAGCGCGCCGCGAGCCAATTGGCTGAATCCGCTCATTGCCTCGGGGGTTTCCGCCCGCAAGGTGTCGAGCGCCTTGGACACATCGCGCGTGATCTGGACGAAGGACTTCCCGGCCATGATGCTCTCCTGTTATTTCATCGTTTTCTAATATACCAGGATCGAACTACGCAGAAAAGCAGCGTTTCCGGAGCAAAATTCAGGACATCGGAATTTTGTCGGCATTGCCGAATCTGGCGCACTCCATCAGAATCATGCGGTTATGTCTAACGGTATGACTGCTTGCGCACCCTACTGATCATCGCCACTGCATTCCTTGTCGCCGGATGCGAGCCTGGCACAAGGCCAAAACTGGCCGACCTTCATTCACTTGCCGACTACCGGAGCGCAGGCGAACTGCGCGTCGCCACCCGAGTCGGCCCGGCGTCCTATCGCAGCGATGCCGAGGGGAAAGCCTCCGGGTTCGACCATGACCTCCTGCAAAAGCTGGGCGAGCGTCTGGGCGTTCCGGTCCGCTTCGTCCTGTTTCCCGACGCAACGCGAGCACTCGAGGCCGTCATCCGGGGACAGGTACATCTGGCCGCCGCGGGCGTCGGCCGCAATGACAGACTGCCGCTCAACTGGACCAGTCCGCTACGCGAGATCGACTACGTGCTCGTCGGCCGCTCCGACAATCCGGAATTGACGGAAGAAAAAGCCCTGGCCAGACGAATCGTGTCGGTGCGGCATGGTTCGTTGACCGCCGACTACCTGACCCAGGTTCGCAAACGGGTTCCGGACATGAACCTTCATTTCCCGTCGAACCCGGCCGATGAGCACCTGCTCAACGAACTCGCCCAAGGCCACCTGGATCTGGTTGCCACGGACCGCGTTCAATTCGCGCTGGCGGCGCAAACCTTGCCGAATCTGGCCATCATGTACGACCTGCCCGTGAGTTCGACAGTAGGCTGGGCGCTCCCCCCCGATGCGAAAGGCGGCCTGGCTGCCGAAGTCGAGGACTTCCTCGCCACCATCCGGAGCGACGACACGCTCGCTCGACTGTCCGACCGCTACTTCGGCCATATCCGCCGGCTCGACGATACAGCCGTCACCACCTTCCTCGCACGCATTCAGGCCAGGCTGCCGCGCTACCGCCTCCATTTCCTGGAAGCCCAGGCAAGGACGGGCATCGACTGGCGTTTTCTCGCCGCGCTTGCATATCAGGAATCGCACTGGGATCCGCTCGCCACCTCGTGGTCGGGCGTGCGGGGAATGATGATGCTGACTTCGGAAACGGCGGACCGATTGGGCGTGCGCGATCGTCTTGATGCGCGCGAAAGCATACTGGGCGGGGCGCGCTATTTCGCCATGCTGAAGGAACAACTGCCCGATGCGGTTCCGGAACCCGACCGATCGTGGATGGCGGCGGCAGCCTACAACCTGGGAATGGGGCACATGAACGGCGCCCGGACCATTGCGCAGCGGATGGGCAAGAACAACACCAGCTGGCTGGACATGAAGGCCGTGCTTCCCCTCATGTCGCGCCCCGAATACGCCAGCCGCCTAAAGGCCGGTGCGGCCAGGGGAGGCGAAGCCGTGATCATGGCGGAAAACATCCGCAACTACCACGACATATTGCTGCGCCTCGAAGGCGCCTACGTCCCTCCCCTTCAGCCCACGGGGCTGACGCTCGGGGCGGCCCCGAAAACGCCGCCCCCGGGCGACGGTTAGCCTCGCGGCTCGAGCACCTCGACACCGCCCATGTAGGGCACGAGTGCCTTCGGGACGACCACCGAACCATCTGCCTGCTGGTAGTTTTCCAGCACTGCCACCAGCGTACGGCCGACAGCGAGACCTGAACCATTGAGGGTATGCACGAGCTCGTTCTTGCCCTGCGCATTCTTGAACCGCGCCTGCATGCGACGCGCCTGGAAGGCCTCGAAGCAGGAGCACGACGAGATCTCGCGATAGGTGTTCTGCGCCGGCAGCCACACTTCGAGGTCGTAGGTCTTCGCCGACGAAAAGCCCATGTCGCCCGTGCATAGGACGATCTTGCGATAAGGCAGCTCCAGCTTGCGCAAGATGGCCTCCGCGTGGCCTGTCATTTCCTCCAGCGCCGCCCAGGAGTTATCCGGATGCTCGACCCGGACGAGTTCGACCTTGTCGAACTGGTGCTGCCGGATCATGCCGCGCGTATCGCGCCCGTAGCTGCCCGCCTCCGAGCGGAAACAGGGGGTGTGACTGACAAACTTGAGCGGCAAGGCGTCGCCTGCGAGCAGTTCGCCGCGAACGATGTTGGTGACCGGCACTTCGGCGGTCGGAATCAGGTAGAAGCGTCCGTCGTCCCACGGCACCGCGAACAGGTCGGCCTCGAACTTCGGCAGCTGGCCCGTCCCGAACATGCTTTCCGCATTGACGAGATACGGGACATACACTTCCGTGTAGCCGTGTTCGCGCGTATGCACGTCGAGCATCATCTGCGCCAGCGCGCGGTGCATGCGGGCCACTCCCCCGCGCATCACCGCAAAGCGCGAGCCCGTGATCTTCACCGCCGTCTCGAAATCCAGCCCCCCCAGTCCACTGCCGACGTCGACGTGGTCGCTGACCTTGAAGTCAAATTCGCGCGGAGTCCCCCAGCGGCTCACTTCGACGTTTGCAGCCTCGTCCGTGCCGACCGGCACACTCGCGTGCGGCAGGTTCGGCAAACCGGCAACCAGCGCCTCGATGCGCGCCAGCAGCGCGGAGAGAGCCAGTTCGTTGGCCTTGAGTTCGTCGCCGATACCGGTGACCTGGGCCATCACCGCCCCGGCGTCCTCCCCCTTGCCCTTCAGGATACCGATCTGCTTCGAGAGCGAATTGCGCTGCGCCTGAAGCTCCTGCGTACGGGTCTGCAGATTCTTGCGCTCGTTCTCGAGCGCCTGGAATTCCGCGGGGTCGAAACTCATGCCGCGCGCGGCCAATGCGCTGGTAACGACGTCGATCTGATTGCGTAGCAGTTGAATGTCAAGCATGGCTTTTCCGAAAGTCTTTCAATTCAATGAATAGGCGATGAATACTGCGACGGCACTTCGTGTTCCGCCGCCAACCCGTTCTGTTCCATGACATTTTAGGGCAAAATCGCCCCAATGCCGCATTGCACAATTATATTAGTAAAATCAACTATTTATCGACACATTTCGAGCAAACTCATTCTTGAATTCGGCGCCTCGTGGCTTATAGTGAATATTCGAAGGGAACGCCGCGCAGACGGTGCACCCCATATTTGAGGAGATGCCTATGCTGTCGATTCGTGACTGCCTTGATTACTGCGATTTGACCGACGACGAAGTTGCACTGATTGCCGAGCACGAGGGAATTCCAGACGGAGCCGCCGCACAGATCGTCTGCGGCATGGTCCAGACGACCGAGGGCGTTCTCGTACTTACTGGCTATATGCAGGACCTGATCGACCGGGCTACCGAACGCGGCGACCTCGCGCAGGCCGAACGCGCGAAGAGCGTCCAGGCGCGCTTCATGGCCGACCATCCCCTGCCTCACTGAGGACGCGGGAACACTTTATTCCGCTTTGCCGCGCGCGCCGGACCTTGGAACCGGCGTCGCAGCTGCCGCGTCGAGTTCGCGCAAGTGCTCCAGCTTGGCAGCAATGCGGGCTTCCATTCCGTAAGGCGTGGGACGATACCAGCCGGGCGGCGTCATGCCTTCCGGAAGGTAGGTTTCGCCCGCGGCATAGGCTTCCGGCTCATCATGGGCATAGCGGTAGGTCTTGCCGTAACCCAGTTCCTTCATCAGCCGCGTCGGCGCATTGCGCAGATGCAGCGGCACCGGGCGCGACACGTCGCTTGCCACGTGCTGCCGCGCAGCGTTGTAGGCTTTGTAGACGGCGTTCGACTTCGCGGCACAGGCGAGGAAGATCGTCGCCTGCGCGAGCGCCAGTTCGCCTTCGGGCGATCCGAGCCGCTCGTAGGTCGTGCAGGCATTCAGGGTGATTTCCAGCGCACGCGGATCGGCCAGACCGATATCCTCGACGGCCATGCGCACGAGCCGGCGGCCAAGGTATAGCGCGTCCGCACCGCCGTCGAGCATCCGGCACAGCCAGTACAGCGCGGCGTCCGGGTTGGAACCGCGCACCGACTTGTGCAGGGCCGAGATCTGATCGTAGAAAGCCTCGCCGCCCTTGTCGAAGCGCCTGAGCTTGCTCGACAAGGCCTCGTCGACGAATTCCGGCGTCACCGGATTGACGCCGGCGGTCTCGGCGGCGACCTGCACCTGCTCGATCAGGTTCATCAGCCGTCGGGCGTCCCCGTCGGCGAAGCCGATCATGCGTTCGCGCGCCGTCTCGTCGAAAACGAGTTGCGGGCATGCCATCGCCCGCCCCCGCTCGAACAATCCGCCCATCGCTTCGTTGTCCAGCGGCTCCAGCACGTACACCGCTGCACGCGACAGCAGCGCCGAGTTCACCTCGAAGGAGGGATTTTCCGTCGTCGCGCCGATGAAGGTCACCAGCCCCTGCTCGACATAGGGCAGGAAGGCATCCTGCTGCGCCTTGTTGAAGCGATGCACTTCGTCAACGAAGAGGATCGTGTGACGGCCCCGCGCCTTCGCGGCCTGCGCCTGACTGACCGCCTCGCGGATGTCCTTGACGCCGGAGAACACCGCCGACAGGGCGACGAACTCCGCATCGAAGACCTGCGCCATCAGGCGCGCGAGCGTGGTCTTGCCGACACCTGGCGGCCCCCACAGGATCATCGAATGCGGCTTGCCGGACTCGAAGGCGAGCCTTAGCGGCTTGCCCGGACCGACCAGATGGCGCTGGCCGGCGATCTCGTCGAGCCGTTTCGGTCGCATCCGCTCGGCGAGCGGCACGCGCGGCGGCTCCACCGAATCGAAGAGATCAGCCATCGCCGGCGCGAGCCTCAGTCGCCGATGACGTCGGCGCCGGGCGGCGGCACGAAACGGAACTGCGCGGCATCAGCACGTGCGCCGGCAACCAGCGAACGGAACTCGATCAGGGTCGTCTGGCCGAAGTTATCCTTCAGCTCCATGCGCTTGAGCACGCCGCCCGCGAAGCCCATGCGCATCGATTCGAAGCTGCTGTCGGCCTGGCGGGGTTTCGCGTGCACCCATTCCAGCCCGTCCGCGGCTCCGGCCTCGGCGAGCTCGAAATTGCGCTCGATTGCGTCATCCCCGGCGAGGATCGCAGCGGGCGTGCTGCCCAGCGCATCGCCGAGACGCTTCACCGTGACCTGGTTCAGATCGCGGTCCCAGGACCACAGCTTGTCGCCGTCGCTCACCAGCACCTGCGCGTACGGCTTGTCGTAGGTCCAGCGGAACTTGCCCGGGCGCGCGAAAATGAAACTGCCGCTGGCGCGCTGGGGTTTGCGTCCCGATGCGGCGAACACGGTCTGCTCGAATTCCCCCTGCGCGGTGCGTGCGCCATCGATGAACTGGCGCAACTGCGCAATTCCGCCGGCGGACGCGACAGCCGACGCACAAATCAGCATCAACGCCGCGCCGAGACGCAGCCCCGACCTGATGACACCTCCGCTACGACTCACTCGCCCTCCTTGGCCGGCACGATCACTTCACGGTTGCCATTCGTTCCCATCGCCGACACCAACCCGGCACGCTCCATCTGCTCGATTAGGCGCGCCGCACGGTTGTAGCCGATGCGCAGATGGCGCTGCACCAGCGAAATCGACGGCCGACGCGTTTTGATGACCACTTCGACTGCCTGATCGTACAAGGGATCCGCCTCGCCATCCCCCTCGCCGCCCCCGCCCGCGCCGAGAGCCGCATCAAGATCGTCGTCGGGCGAGGACAGGATCCCCTCCACGTAATCCGGCGGGCCGTTGCTGCGCTTGAGATGATCGACGACCTTGTGCACCTCCTCGTCGGCGACGAAGGCGCCGTGCACGCGCACGGGCAGGCCCGTGCCCGGGGCCAGGTACAGCATGTCGCCCATGCCCAGCAGCGTTTCCGCTCCCATCTGGTCGAGGATGGTGCGCGAATCGATCTTGCTCGAAACCTGGAAGGCGATGCGCGTCGGCACGTTGGCCTTGATCAGGCCGGTGATGACGTCGACCGAAGGACGCTGCGTCGCCAGGATCAGGTGGATGCCCGCCGCGCGCGCCTTCTGCGCGAGCCGTGCGATGAGCTCCTCGACCTTCTTGCCGACCACCATCATCATGTCGGCGAGCTCGTCGACGATCACGACGATATGCGGCAGTTGCTCAAGCGGCTCCGGATTGTCCGGATTGATCGCGAACGGGTTGGTGAGCGGCTTCTCGACCTTTTCCGCCTCGATGACGGCCTTGTTGAAACCGGCGAGGTTGCGCACGCCGACCGCCGCCATCAGCTTGTAGCGCTTGTCCATCTCGACCACGCACCAGTTGAGCGCGTTGGCGGCGTGCTTCATGTCCGTGACGACCGGAGCGAGCAGATGCGGGATGCCCTCGTAGATCGACAGCTCCAGCATCTTCGGGTCGACCATGATCATCCGGACCTTCTCCGGCCCGGCCTTGTACAGCAGCGACAGGATCATGGCATTGATCCCGACCGACTTGCCCGAACCGGTGGTACCGGCGACCAGCAGGTGCGGCATCTTGGCGAGGTCGGCGACGACCGGCTGTCCGCCGATGTCCTTGCCCAGCGCCACGGTCAGCGGCGAATGCATGTCGTGATACGCCTTCGAGCCGAGGATCTCGGACAGGCGCACGGTCTGGCGCTTCACGTTGGGGAGCTCGAGTGCCATGCAGGACTTGCCCGGCACCGTCTCGACGACGCGGATCGACACCAGCGACAGCGCGCGCGCAAGGTCCTTGCCGAGGTTCACGACCTGGCTGCCCTTCACGCCCGTCGCCGGCTCGATCTCGTAGCGCGTGACCACCGGCCCCGGGTAAGCGGCCAGTACCTTGACCTCCACACCGAAGTCACCAAGCTTGGTCTCGATCAGGCGCGACGTGAATTCCAGCGACTCGGCCGAGGGCGGCTCCACGTCGCCCGAGGGCTGGTCGAGCAGGCTCAGCGGCGGGATTGCCCCCGCCGACGTCGGCAAGTCGGCAAACAGCGACTGCTGCCGCTCCTGACGAAGCTCCTTCTCGACGCGCTCGGACTTCGGCACCTCGACGACCGCGGGCTCGATGCGCAGCTGCGGCGCGGGAGTAGCCACCGTCTTGCGGCGTTTCGTTTCGACGACCGCCTCGCGTTTCTGCGCGACCTGCTGACCGGCCTTGCGGTCCTGCCATCCGTGCCACGCGGCCTGCGTGCCTTGCCACGCCTGCTCCAGCGCCAGTCCGACACGCTCGATTACCGACAACCAGGAAATGCCCGAAAACAGGCTCAGGCCGGAGGCAAACAGCGCCAGCAGCATCAGCGTGCCGCCCGTGAAACCGAGATAGCGCTGCACCAGCTGGCCCATCTCGACGCCGACGAGTCCGCCCGGCGCCAGCGGCACACTGGCGCCGTGCGAGTAGAAGCGCAGCGACTCGAGCGCGCTGCTCGACAGCAGGACGACGAAGAAGCCCGTCAGGACGAAGAAGAAGGATCGGCGGTCCAGCCGCAGGTCATGGCGCAGGCGTCGGAAACCCCACACCAGCGCGTACCCCAGGAACACCACCCACCACCACGCGGAAAGGCCGAACAGGTAGTAGAGCAGATCGGCAAGCCAGGCACCGAAGCGCCCGCCGGGATTGCTCACGCGCGCAACTTCCGCGGCGTGCGACCAACCGGGATCGGACTTGCTGTAGCCGAGGAGGACCAGCCCGACATACAAGGACATCACGCCGAGGATCAGCCAGCGCGCTTCCTGCAGCAGGAGGGAAATCCGTTCCGGCAGAGGCTGGGAACGGGAAGACTGACGGGACGACATCGGCGCGGGAACGAGGGCCCTGGAAAATCGACAATTCGCGATTATATGCGATCAGCGACCCCGGCCGACGCGAAGCTGTTGCGAAGCGATACAGGCGCTCCCGCACCCCGCCCCTCAGACGTCGTTGAGGCGGTCGCGCAGGACGATGCCGTGATCGGTTTCCTCGATGAGCCCCTGCGCACCGAGATCCTTCATCACGCGGCTCACCATCTCGCGCGAGGCGCCGATCATCTTCGCGATGTCCTGCTTGGTGATCTTGCGCACGACGATCGCCTCGCCATCGATGTCTTCCGACATCTCCAGCAACAGCCGCGCGACCCGCCCATACACATCCATCAGCGCGAGCGACTCGATCTTGCGATCGGCATTGCGCAGCCGGTCGGCCAGGTTGCACATGATGCGCCAGGCCACCTCGAAGTTCTCCTGCATGATGCGCCGGAAGTCGTGCTTGGCGATCAGCACCAGGTCGGCCGGCGTCACCGCGACGACCGACGCCGAACGCGGCTGCTCGCCGAACATGCCCATCTCGCCGAAGAGCTCGCCCTGACCGAGGATGCTGAGGATCACTTCGCGCCCATCCTCGTCGCTGACGATCACCTTGAGACTGCCTGTGAGCACGAAATACACGAAGTCGCTGCGGTCGCCGGCGTGCAGCACGCCCTGGCCGCGCGGGATGCGCCGCATCACGGCCGAATGCGCCACCGCCAGCAAGGTCTCGTCGGACAGCCCCTGGAACAGCGGAAACGTCCTGAGTGCGGCTGTGGAAACTGCAGTAGCCTGTGTCATGGAACCTCCGGAAGCAGCAGTGCAATGAGGGTCGACGCAAGTCCGAGCGATGCGTCAAATGTTCATCGCATTATAGTGCCGACAAATACCGCCCGAATCCATACCCGGATTTGCTCGACCATCGAGATTGCGCGAACGATTGCCGGAACCTATCACGACCATTGGATCGGTCGCCCATGCCCCTCGGCTATAATTTGCGGATTGCCAACCAGAAAGAAGACATCGCCATGACGACCAAGCACGCCCGCCTGCTCATCCTCGGTTCCGGCCCGGCCGGCTACACCGCTGCCGTCTATGCTGCACGCGCGAACCTGAACCCGGTCCTCATCACTGGGCTGGCACAGGGCGGTCAGCTGATGACCACTACCGAGGTCGACAACTGGCCGGCCGATGCGGACGGCGTCATGGGGCCGGATCTGATGGCGCGCTTCCAGAAGCACGCCGAGCGCTTCAACACGGAAATGATCTTCGATCACATCCACACCGTGAAGCTCGGCGAGAAGCCGTTCCGGCTCGTCGGCGACGCCGGCGAATACACCTGCGACGCGCTGATCATTTCGACGGGCGCCACGGCCAAGTATCTTGGCCTGCCCTCGGAGGAGAAGTTCGCGGGCCGCGGCGTGTCCGCCTGCGCAACCTGCGACGGCTTCTTCTACAAGAACCAGGAAGTTGCGGTCATCGGCGGCGGCAACACGGCCGTGGAGGAGGCCCTGTACCTCGCGAACATCGCGAACAAGGTCACGGTGGTCCACCGCCGCGAGAAGTTCCGCGCCGAGAAGATCCTAATCGACAAGATGATGGAGAAGGTCGCCGCGGGCAAGATCGAACTGGTGCTGAACTCGACGCTTGATGAAGTGCTCGGCGACAATACCGGCGTGACGGGCATGCGCGTGAAGGACATCAACACCGGCGCGACGAAGGACGTCGCACTGAAGGGGGTGTTCGTCGCGATCGGCCACAAGCCGAATACCGACATCTTCGAAGGACAACTGGAGATGGAAGGCGGCTACATCGTCACCAAGGGTGGTCGCGAGGGCGACGCGACGGCGACCAGCGTGCGCGGCGTGTTCGCCGCCGGCGACGTGCAGGACCACATCTACCGTCAGGCCGTCACCTCGGCTGGCACCGGCTGCATGGCGGCCCTCGACGCCGAGCGCTACCTCGACGCCCTCGGCGGCTAATCCCGTGCCACGCCCGCCCCGCCCGGCCTCGTCCCGCCCGGCAGAACCGCGCGGGCGATCGGCCAGCCCGTTCGAGGGGCTGGCCTCCTTGCGGGGCGGGCTGCGCGAGGAGCGGGTGTTCGGTCGCCGTATCGAGCGCCCCGCCATCGCCAGCGATACGGGCAAGACTCCGGCCACCGATACGGACGCGGCGGACGCCGGCCTGCTCCGCGCAGCGCTTCAGGGCGTGACGCCGCTGCCGCAATCGGCGCGCAGGGCCGAACTGGAAACGCCGAAACCTGCCCCGGTTCGCCGGCCGCAAACTCCGGAGGCCGATGACGACTCGCCTGCAGCGGCACCGCGGCGAAGCACACCCCGTGACGACGGCGAGCTCTTCCGCTTCGCGATGGAAGACGTCATCCCGCTCGATCGCGGCAACCGTGCCGAGGTCGGCATCGATCACCGCCACGCGCGACATCGCGCCGCCCACTCTCCCTCTGCGCCGGACCTTGGCGAGCGCGATTTTCTTTTGCTGCCTGCGGATGCGGACAGCACAAATCCGGCCGACCTCTTCCGCTACGCGGTGCGCGGAGCCAGACCCGTGGACACGCGCAATCGCGCCGAGGTCGAAGCGCCCCGGCCCCAGCCCCACCCGCTGAAGCACGTCGAGGACGAGCGCGAAGCGCTGCGAGAGTCGATGGAAGCACCGATGACGCTGGAAGACCGGCTGGAAACCGGCGAAGAAGCGGCGTTCCTGCGGCCGGGACTGCCGCGCCGCGTACTCACCGACCTGCGCCGCGGCCGCTGGGTGTTGCAGGCCCAGCTGGACCTGCATGGCTGCAATCGCGACGAGGCACGGGAAGAACTCGCTCATTTTCTTGCCGCGAGCCTGCAGCAGGGCCGGCGCTGCGTGCGCGTGATCCACGGCAAGGGCCACGGCTCGCCGGGCAAGCAGTCCATCCTGAAACACCTGTCACGCGGCTGGCTCGCGCAACGCGAGGAGATCCTGGCGTTCTGCCAGGCAGGCCCCCACGACGGCGGCTCGGGGGCCCTGCTGGTGCTGCTCAGGGCAGGCAACGCGGCCCGCCCCTGATACGGGCGCCGCTCAGATCGCGGCTTCGTTGGTCTCGCCCGTGCGGATGCGCACGACCTGCTCGACGGGCATCACGAAGATCTTGCCGTCGCCGATCTTGCCCGTATGGGCGGCCTTGATGATCGCCTCGACCGCCTGATCGACCAGATCGTCGCCGATGACGATCTCGACCTTGATCTTCGGCAGGAAGTCCACGACGTACTCAGCGCCGCGATACAGCTCGGTATGCCCCTTCTGGCGGCCGAAGCCCTTCACTTCGGACACCGTCAGGCCGGCAATGCCGACTTCCGAGAGCGCCTCGCGGACTTCGTCGAGCTTGAACGGCTTGATGATGGCTTCAATCTTCTTCATTGGGATCTCCTCGGCGGGATGGCGCCACGCGGCCCACCGCCCGCGGCATGGTCAATATTCGTCCTGATAGCGCGATGTTATCGGATAACGCCAGTCTCTGCCGAATCCTCTCTTGGTTACGCGGATTCCGACCGGCGCCTGACGGCGCTTGTACTCGTTGCGCTTGAGCATCGCCACCGTGCGGCGCACATCGGCTTCCGGATAGCCCGCGGCGATGATGTCCCGCGGCGACTCGTCGCGCTCCATGTACGCTTCGATGATCGCATCGAGCACCTCATACGGCGGCAGCGAATCCTGGTCCTTCTGGTCGGGCTTGAGCTCCGCCGAAGGCGGCCGCGTGATGATGTTTTCCGGGATCACCGGGCTGACGGTGTTGCGCCAGCGCGCGAGTCTGAACACGAAGGTCTTGTAGAGATCCTTGAGCACAGCGAAGCCGCCCGCCATGTCACCGTACAGCGTCGCGTAGCCGGTCGCCATCTCGCTCTTGTTGCCGGTCGTGAGCACGATCGCGCCGGTCTTGTTCGACAGCGCCATGAGGATCATGCCGCGGATGCGGCTCTGCAGGTTCTCCTCGGTGGTGTCCGCCGCCAAGCCGCGGAACTGGTCCGCAAGCATGCCTGCGAAGGTCTCCATCGCCGGCTCGATCGGGATCTCGTCATAACGGACACCAAGGTTCGCCACCAGTTCGCGCGAGTCGTCGAGGCTCATCTGTGCGGTGTAGGGCGATTGCATCATCACCGCCCGCACCTTGTCGGCGCCGAGGGCATCGACCGCGATGCACAGCGTCAGGGCCGAATCGATACCGCCGGAGAGTCCGATCAGGGCGCCCGGAAAACCATTCTTGCCCAGATAGTCACGCACGCCCACCTTGAGCGCCTCATACACCTCGGCTTCGATCGGACGCCCATCGATCTGCTCGCCATCCACCCAGCGATCGCCCTGCAGGCGAACGATGTCGAGGCGCTCATCGAACGCGGACGTCTGCCAGGCGAGCGATCCGTCCGGATTGAGCGCAAACGAGGCGCCATCGAACACCAGTTCGTCCTGTCCGCCCACCATGTTGCAGTAAACCACCGGCAAACCGGTGCCGCCCACCCGCTCGCGCAACACCTCATAACGGCGCTGCAACTTGTTCATGTGGTAGGGAGAGGCGTTGAGACCGAGCAGCACCTGCGCCCCCTCGACGCGGGCGAGCTCAGCCGGACCGGGCTCCCACAGGTCCGCGCAGATATTCACGCCAAGCTTCACACCCTTCAGTTCGAAAACGCACGCCGCCCGTCCGTGGTCGAAATAGCGCTCCTCGTCGAACACCTCGTAGTTCGGCAGGTGATGCTTGTGATACGTGGTCAGGATCCGTCCGTCGCGAATCACCGAGGCCGCGTTGTAGCGCTTGGCCTGACGTGCCTCCGGATGGCCGAGCACGAGCGTTATGCCCTGCGTATGCTCGGCGATGCGCGCCACTTCGCGCGCGCAGGCGCGGTAGAAGTCAGGGCGGAGCAGCAGGTCCTCGGGCGGGTAGCCCGACAACGCGAGCTCTGGGGTCAGGACGAGGTCGGCGCCGAGCGTGCGGGCCTGTTCGACGGCGCGGATGATCCGGTCGGCGTTCGCCTTCAGGTCGCCCACCGTGCAATTCAGTTGGGCAACGGCGATGGAGAGCGATTGAGCATGCGGTTTCATGGGCGCAACTATACCGCGTCGGGTCGCGTCCCGGCAGCCGCCCACCTGCGCGAACAGCCCACCTTACGCGGGAAACCTTCTGTTACGCTTGACTGCCGGCAGCCGGCACGACGCCCGACAGCGGGGAACTAGAATGCAATCATCAAGTACCCCAACGGATCATTCGATGCCAGTCCGGTTCGCGCTCCTCGCTTCGCTTCTCGCCCTCGCCGCATGTTCGAGCACGCCGCCTGCGCCCTCCGCAGGCGCGGGAACGGAGCCCGGCGTCCTCGATACCCCGGCGAGCACGGATAATCAGCAGCTGGAATTCCAGCTTGCGAGCGGCACATATCGCTGCGACATGGGGCGGCGCGTCGACGTGCAGCGTACGGCCGGCAATGCCAGCCAGGTTCACATCGGCTGGAGCGGAAAACGCTACCAGCTCGCGCGCAATCCGTCGCACTCGGGGCTGCCGCGCTTCGAGGACGAACGCAGCGGCCTGGTATGGATCGACCTGCCGTGGAAGAGCATCCTGCTCGACCGCGACACGAACAAGCCGCTCGCCAGCGACTGCAAGCTCGGCTAGCGCTTTCACCTTCCCCTGAAAAGCAGATGGCCCGCGCTCTGGCGGGCCATCCTCATCCTGCAGACGGTGCCGTGATTACTTGCCGGCAGCGTTGTTCAGGCCGTCGAGGATTTCCTTCTTGGCATCTTCGACCGAACCCCAGCCCAGCACCTTGACCCACTTGCCCGGCTCGAGATCCTTGTAGTGCTCGAAGAAGTGCACGGTCTGCTTCATCAGCAGTTCGGGCAGGTCGTCGGTGGTCTGCACCTTGTCGTACAGCGGGGTCAGCTTGGAGACGGGAACCGCGACGACCTTCGCGTCCTGGCCCGACTCATCTTCCATCTTCAGCACGCCGACGGGACGGCAGCGGATCACCACGCCCGGCAGCAGCGGGAAGGGCGTCACGACCAGCACGTCGACCGGGTCGCCATCACCGGCGATCGTGTGCGGAACGTAGCCGTAGTTGATCGGGTAGCGCATCGAGGTGCCCATGAAGCGGTCGACGAACACCGCGCCGCTATCCTTGTCCACCTCGAACTTGATCGGATCGGCCTGAGCCGGAATCTCGATGATGACGTTGATATCGTTCGGCACGTCCTTGCCGGCCTTCACCTGATCGAAACCCATACTTCCCTCCCGTGAAAATTTTGTGGGGCGAATTATATGTGGAAATAACCCCTGTCGTCGGCAGCTTGAAACATTCGGCGACCAGCCGGCGAAGCAGGGCGCCCCGGGCATTCCGCCCGGCACGCTATAATCGCGCGCCCTGATTGCACGAATACGCCTGCTCCGGATGCCCGCACCGCCTCCCACGGCCTCGCCACCATCGCGCCGCCCGAAGCAAGGGCTGCGAGCGGTCCATTGGGGCTGGCTGGCCGCGGTCGCCGGCGCGCACGCGGCCGGACTGGCCGCACTCTCCGGGCTGGGAGGCGAGCCCCAGCGGGAACCGCAGCTGGCCGAAGCGGCGGCCATCAGCGTCCGCCTGCTTGCCGCAGACGCGCAGCCCCGATCGGGGACGCACCTCGCCTCGCCCGATCCGCACGCTGCGCCCGTCACGCATCTCTCGGTTCCGGCCCGGAAATTAGCCGCTCCGCCCCCCGCAAAGCCCCACGGACGCCGGGCGGACTCTGCCGCCTCCCCCCCACCCTCCGCGGAGCTGACCGCCGCTTCCGCCGGACGTGCCGAGCCTGACACACACTCGCCACAGCTGCAGGCAGAGCCGGAGCCCGGCGGAGACCCGCACACCCCCACGACCCGCAACACATCGGCGCCCGCCGGGATCACGGACGCTGCGCCGGCCCGGAGCGCGACGGCAGCCGGTGCGTCGTTCCATGCGCCGAGGTACGACGCCGCCTATCTCGAAAACCCCGCGCCCCAGTATCCGAAGCTGTCGCGGCGGCGCGGCGAACAGGGAAAGGTCACGCTGCGCGTGCGCGTGCGCCCCGACGGGCGCGCCGAAGCGGTGGAAGTCGCGCACAGCAGCGGGCATCCGAGGCTGGACGACGCCGCCCGGGAGACCGTGCAGTCATGGCGATTCGTGCCGGCTCGCCAAGGCGAAACAGCCATCGAAAGCTCGCTCCTGGTGCCCATCGTCTTCAAACTGGACGACTGAGCCCCGCAGTGCCTCGTCAGGCGGGACTGCCGAAGCCGGCATCCTCGACCGCCGCGCGCATCGCCTCGACCGACACTTTTGCCGGATCGTACTGGATCACGGCCTGGGCCGCTTCGAGCGACACCTGGGCATCGCTCACGCCCGGCAGCGCCTTGAGGACCGTCGTCACGTTGCGCACGCAGCCGCCGCAGCTCATGTCCTCGACCTTGATCGTCACTTCCGCCATATCAGTTTCTCCCGAGAAGTCGGCTCATCGGTCCGGCGCCCAACGCCGCAGCAGCAGCGAATTGGTGACTACCGAAACCGAACTCATCGCCATCGCCGCAGCGGCAATCACCGGATTGAGGAGACCCAGCGCCGCCAGCGGGATGCCCAGCACGTTGTAGATGAAGGCAAAGAACAGATTCTGCCGGATCTTGGACAGCGTCGCGCGCGACAGATCGATCGCATCCGCCACCCCGTGCAGGCTGTTCCTCACCAGCGTGATGTCCGCAGCCTCGACCGCGACGTCGGCGCCGACACCGATTGCAAACGATACGTCGGCAGCCGCTAATGCGGGGGCGTCGTTGATGCCGTCGCCCGCCATGCCGACCCGTCCGTGGCCGGCGAGGGCCTTCACCGCAGCGGCCTTATCTCCCGGCAGCACGCCCGCGCGCCAGTCCTCGATGCCCGTCTGCGCCGCAATCGCGGCGGCCGTGGCCGGGTGATCGCCGGTCAGCATCACCACCCGCAGACCGCGCGCCTTGAGGCGCGCGACCGCCGCGGCCGAATCGGCGCGGACGCGGTCCGCCACGCCGATGACACCCGCGAACACGCCATCGACGGCCACGGCCACGAGGGTCTTGCCCCCCGCCGCCATCCGCTCGCAAACCGCGGCATCCACCGAGGCCTGCCGCTCGTCGAGGAAACCCGGCGTGCCGATGAGCACCTCACGCCCCTCGACGCGCCCCGCAAGTCCCTTGCCCCCTACAGCCACCACCTCTTCCGCCGAAGCACGCTGCGCCCCGGATTCGCGCGCGGCACGGACGATCGCCGCGGCGATCGGGTGGGCGCTCGTCGCCTCCAGTGCGCCCGCGATCGCAAGCAAGTCCTCGCGACTCCACCCGGCGGCGGGAATCACGTCGCTCACCTCCGGCGCCCCCTCCGTCAGCGTGCCGGTCTTGTCCACCGCGAGCACCCTGATCCTTTCCGCCAGCTCGAGCGCCTCGGCATTTTTCACCAGCATGCCCGCACGGGCCCCTTGCCCCGTTCCGACCATGATCGCGGTGGGGGTCGCCAGCCCGAGCGCACAGGGACATGCGATCACCAACACCGCAACGGCGCTGATCAATGCCTGGGCGAAGTCCCCCGCCAGCCACCACCAGCCGACGAAAGTAAGCGCCGCTATCGCCACGACGACAGGAACGAAAACGGCCGCGATGCGGTCCGCGAGCCGCTGCACGGGCGCCTTCGAGCCCTGCGCCTGCTCGACCATGCGAATGATTCCCGCCAGCAGCGTATGCGCCCCGACACCGGTCGCCCGGCAGCGCAAGACCCCCTGTCCATTCAGGGTGGCCGCAAACACCTTGTCGCCCGGGCGCTTGTCGACCGGCATGCTTTCCCCCGTCAGCATTGCCTCGTTGATCGCCGACTCACCCGACTCGACCTCGCCATCCACCGGGATCGCATCGCCGGGGCGCACCACGAAGCGGTCTTCGGGCTGCAGGGTCTCCACGGGAACGGAAACGATCTCGCCGTCGCGCTCGACGAACGCGAGCTTGGGCTGCAGGCGCAGCAAGGCATCGAGCGCCGCCGTCGTGCGCGCCTTGGCACGCGCCTCGAGCAACTTGCCGAGCAGGATCAGCGTGATGATCGTCGCCGACGCCTCGAAATACACGTGCAGGTCGTGACGACCGAGCAGCGTCACCGCCGTGCTGTAGATCCACGCCATCGACGTTCCGAGCACCACCAGCACATCCATGTTGGCCCCGCCCCCGCGCAGGGCGGACCACGCGCCGCGGTAGAAGCGCGCGCCGATCCAGAACTGCACCGGTGTGGCGAGCAGCAGCTGCAGCCAGCGGGGAACGAGTTCGTGCGCGCCCGCCAATTGCCCGCCGAACATCAGGGGCATCTGTGCCAGCAGCGGCAAGGTGAGCAGCGCGGCGATCCAGAAGCGCCGCATGTCCGACTTCCACGCCTGCGCCTGCTGCAGGCGCTGCTGCTCGCGCGCGGCGATGCCCGTTTCCACCCCTTCGAAGCCCGCGCGACGCACGGCCTCGCGAATGGCCTCGGGAACGACAAGCCCCGGCTGGAAGCGCAGCGTCGCGCGTTCGGTCGCGAAATTCACCGCAGCATCGACGCCCGGCAGCCGGTTAAGCACCTTTTCCAACCGAGTCGCGCACGCTGCACAGGTCATGCCCGTGACGGCGAGTTCCATCGTCGCCTGCGGCACATCGAATCCGGCCTTGCGGATCGCCGCAATCACCTGCTCGGGTCCGCTGGCCGGATCGCTGAAACTCACGCGCGCCTTTTCCGCGGCGAGATTGACCGAGGCGTCCACCCCCGGCAAACGTTTCAGCACCTTTTCGATCCGCGCCGCACACGCGGCGCAGGTCATACCGGACACCGGCAACTCCAGTGTCGGGCTCTTCATTGTCGTTTCGGGAGCACTCATCTGCACCACTCCATTCGCCAGGTTCCGGATCCTCCCCGGATCCGCACGGCCCGTTCGGCGCTTGCGGAACGGAACGTCTGGTGGCAGTCTAAACCCTGTACCGAAGTACGGAGTCAACCCCCATGAACACCCCCATCAGTACCCTCACCATCGGTGCGCTGGCGAAATCCGCCGGAGTCGGCGTCGAAACCGTGCGCTATTACCAGCGTCGCGGCCTGCTCGCGGCGAACGGCGCCCACCGGGGCGCGTTCCGCGTCTACGGAATGGACGAAGTCGCTCGCCTGCGCTTCATCCGCCGTGCCCAAGCGCTCGGCTTCAGCCTCGACGAGGTCTCGGAGCTGCTCGCGCTGGACGAAGAAACAGACCGCGAACGGGCACGCGCGTTCGCCCAGGCGAAGATCGCGGATGTCGAGTCGCGCATCCGCCAGTTGGAGGAGATGCGCGGCGCGCTGCAGGGGCTCGTGTCCTGTTGCGAGCATACGGAGGCGCCCGCCCCCTGCCCGATCCTCCACGCCCTCGCGAACGCCGCCGAGCCCCCTGCACGCGAGTGAAGGCTCGCGCCCGGCCACCACACCAACGGCCTGGCTGAGCCCTCACACCTCGCACACGACGCCGCGCCAGAGCGCGCCGCCGAGGCTGGGGGCATGGAACAGCCCGAACACGCCGAAACCGAGGACGAGCATTCCGGCGACGAAACGGACGCGGCGGTTGCGCGTGATGTCGCGGAAGCGCTTGAACACCATCCCCGCAAGCATCAGGTTGGGCAGCGTACCGAGCCCGAAGGCCAGCATCAGCCCCGCCCCGCGCCCTGCCGAGCCGGTCACCAGGGCAGTCGTCAGCACGCTATAGACGAGGCCGCAGGGCAGGAATCCCCACAGCAGCCCTAGCGGCAAGGCCTGGCCGACCGAACGGGCGGGGATGAAGCGTGCAGTGAAAGGTTGCACGCGTTTCCACAGCACGAGGCCCGCGCGTTCGACGGGCGCGAGCAGGCGTGTGAAGCCGGTCAAGTACAAGCCCAGGGCGACGAGCATCAGGTTCGCGAGCACGTACAGGCCCATCTGCACCGGCAGGCTGTCCGAGAACAGCATGCCTACCGTGCCGAGGGCACCGAGGGCACCGCCCAGCGCGGTGTAGGTGGCAATCCGGCCGAGGTTGTAGGCGAGGTGCACCTGCCACTGGCGACCGGCCCGGCCGGGCATGTTCACGGTGAGCGCACCGACGATGCCGCCACACATGCTGACGCAGTGCGTGCCTCCCAGAAGGCCGGTCAGGAAGGCTGCGATGTAACCGGTTTCAGGCATGGCGACGATGGGAAAGACAGAAGAAGCCCGCGGCCGCAGCGCAAAAAGAAACGGGCGCCCGAGGACGCCCGCACTGTATCACCTTCTCCTGCCCTGCACAGCCCGCGCCCGCGGGCAGTGCGCTCGGTTCAGATGACCTTCGAATAGCGCGCGCGCTCGCGGTCTGCGCGCAGGTAGCGGTCGAACACCATTGCGATACCCCGCACCAGAAGACGCCCCGGGGGCAGCACGCTGATCCACTTGTCGCTGACCTTCAGCAGCCCGGCCTCCTCCATCGCCTTGAGATCCTCGAGCTCGTCGGCGAAATATTCGTCGAACTTGATCAAGTGCGCGATCTCTATCGAGTCGATCGACAGCTCGAAATGGCACATCAGCGCCTGGATGATCGAGCGGCGCAGCAGGTCGTCGGCAGTAAGCTCGATGCCGCGCAGGACGGGGAGTTCGTCGCGATCGAGGGCATCGTAGTACTCGTCGAGCGTCTTCACGTTCTGCGAATACACCGGACCGATCTTGCCGATCGCCGAGACGCCGAAGGCCAGCAGGTCGCACTCGGCCTGCGTCGAATAGCCCTGGAAATTCCGGTGCAGGCGCCCCTGGCGCTGCGCGATCGTCAGCTCGTCGTCCGGCTTCGCGAAGTGGTCCATGCCGATATAGACATAGCCCGCCTCGGTCAGGCGGCGGATCGCCAGCTGCAGGATCTGCAGCTTGGTGTCGGACGTCGGCATGTCGTTGATCGCGATGCGCCGCTGCGGCTTGAACAGACCCGGCAGGTGGGCGTAGCTGTACAGCGAGATGCGATCGGGCGACAGCTCCAGCACCTGCTCGAGCGTGCGGTTGAAGCTGATGATGTTCTGGCGCGGCAGGCCGTAGATCAGGTCCATGCTGATCGACTTGAAGCCGGTGGCACGGGCGGCATCGATCACGAGCTTGGTTTCGTCGTAGCTCTGGATGCGGTTGACCGCCTCCTGCACGTCCTCGTTGAAGTCCTGCACACCGACGCTCATGCGGTTGAAGCCAAGGTCGGCGAGCAGTTTGACCGTGTCGAAATCGACCTTGCGCGGATCGACTTCGATCGAGTATTCGCCGTTCGGCACCAGCGTGAAGCGTTTGCGCACCGAGTCCATGAGCTGGCGCAGCTCGTCGTGCGACAGGAAGGTCGGCGTGCCGCCGCCCAGGTGCAGCTGCGTGACCTGATGGCTTCCGCCCAGCGCGGCTGCCTGCATCTCGATTTCCTTATCGAGATATTTCAGGTACTTGGCCGAGCGCGCATGATCCTTGGTGATGATCTTGTTGCAGGCGCAGTAATAGCAGATCGTGTTACAGAAGGGGATGTGGAAGTATAATGAGAGCGGTTTACTCACGCCGCCCACACCGCGTTGCGCCAGCCAGTCCCGCAATGCACGGGCATCGAACGCTTCGACGAAGCGATCGGCCGTCGGGTAGGACGTGTAACGCGGCCCGTTGATGTCGAACCGACGAATCAACTGCTGGTCGAAAACAAGATCTTTCTGACTGGTCATGGTTGTATCGCTTGAGTGCATTCCGTACGATCTCAAAAAGCCGCAGTTTCGTGGTTGACGTGGATCAACGGTACATTCCGACAGGCGCCTGCCACTTCTCGGTCGATGTAGAAGGAACAATATTATCGTGCAAATGAAGGCGACGGTGCCGATTACAGTTGCGAGTCTGAAGGTCGCATGCTCCCAGTGCAATCTGGTCGAGCTGTGCCTGCCGTTCGGGATGTCGGAATCGGAAATCGACCGTCTCGACGAACTCGTCGGCGCACGTCGCAAGATCAAGCGCCAGCAGCACCTGTATCGCGCGGGCGATCCCTTCGAGGCAATCTACGCGATCCGCGCCGGCTCGTTCAAGACCGACGTGCTGCTTGAGGACGGGCGCGAACAGGTCACCGGCTTCCAGATGACAGGGGAGATGCTCGGACTCGACGGCATCAGCACCGAAGCCCATTCCTGCAACGCGATCGCGCTGGAAGACAGCGAGGTGTGCGTCATCGCATACAGCAAGCTCGAGGAGCTTTCGCGCGTGGTCGAGGGGCTGCAACTGCAGTTCCACAAGGTGATGAGCCGCGAAATCGTGCGCGACCATGGCGTGATGACCCTCCTCGGCTCGATGCGTGCGGAAGAGCGCCTGGCGGCCTTCCTGCTCAACATGTCCCAGCGTTTCACGGCGCGCGGCTTTTCTCCGGCGGAGTTCCACCTGCGCATGACCCGCGAGGAGATCGGCTCCTATCTCGGCCTAAAGCTGGAGACTGTGTCACGCGCCTTTTCGAAGTTCCAGGACGAAGGGCTGATCGCAGTTCAGCAGAAACACATCCGCATTCTGGACATCGTCGGCCTGAAGCGGCTGATCCAGCACCCCACGCCGCGCCCCTGAAGGGGCTTTCCCTCTTCATACGCCCGTCGCCCTCGGCCGTTATTGACGCCGTCGCGCAGTCATCGTGCCGGACAGGGCGGCGATGTCTTCTTCGGACAGCAGATTGCGCGCAATCGGCAACAGCTCGCCCTCCTCGCGCTGAATGTGGCGGCGATAGGCATCCGCGAACGCGTCGACGTCCGCCGGTGTGAGATCGGTCGCTTCTCCGGCGGCAATGCGCTCAAGACGCGTGCGCATCCGCGCCCAGCCGGCAAAGAGCTTCTGGTGATCCGCCAGGATCCAGTCGATGAGCGCGCCGAGTTCGGCACGCCGGGCCTCATCGGCACGCGCGCGCAGGACGGGGAAAAGGTCGTCCTCCTCGTCCTGATGATGCTTGACGGCAGCGACGTCGAAGTAACGCATCACGTTGGCGGCAGCCTGCTGCGCCTGCTTGTCCGGACCATGCTCCGGCAGCCATGCGGCGAGCCGTGCCAGGGTCGCAAGCTGCGCCTGCAGGCGCTCATGGCAGGCCTCGAGCATCTCGAGAGGCGTCTCGAAACCGGGCGAGGAAGGGATCAGCGAATCGGTCATTGGAACACTCCGGCATACGCGAGGAATCCTGCCGGGTGCTTGCTCAGTGCCACCGACACGATCCATGAAAAAACAAGCAGGGCCGCCAGCAGCGCCATTACCCGGACGCGCATGGTGCGTCCCCAGCGCAGCGCGGTCGCGCCAAGAAGAATATAGACGACAAGCGCGACGACCTTGGCGGTGACCCACGGCGCGACGAAGGGGTACTGGCCGCTCATCGTCGCCAGCGTGATCGCGCTGCCGAGAAACACCGTGTCGATCACATGCGGCAGAGTGCGCGTGACGCGGTGATCCACCAGGGGGCTGCGCAGCAGCATCCACATGCCCTGCAGCAGGAAGCCGCTGATGCTCAGGATCGCACACAGGATGTGCAGGTGCTTGATCGCCGGGTACATGCGCTCAACCCGGACGCCCGTCGCTGCGCGGGCGCCAGTAGATCGGCAGATAGCGCGTTGCCCAGGCGCCGAACACGCCCAGCCAACCGAGCACAGCCAGCAGCATGACGAGCGCCGACCAGCCTGCGGGGACGAGCTCAGCCGTGATCCGCACGACGACGACGAGTTCGAGACCGAGGAAAAGTCCCCAAGTCAGGCGATCTGCTGCGAGCTTGCGACCCGAATGCCCGAGGGTGACCCGCGACACCATCGCCATCAGGACGGACCCGAAGAATCCGACACCCAGCGCATGCAGCGGGGCCATGCCCAGCATGTTGTACCCGAGCAGCGAGGCCGCGCTCTGGATCGCGAAGAGGGTCAGCGCGATTCCCAGCCACAGAAAGCCGATGTGGAGCATCCCCAGCAGGGGCACCTTCATCGCCGGCACCGGCCGCCACTGCCGCGACAGCCACAGGGCCGCGACCGCGGCGGGTGCATCCGCGATCCAGCGCAGCGACAACCATCCCGCGACGTCGAACACGGCATGCATGACGCTGCCCCCGACGACCAGCACCAGAACCCACAGCGGACGCACCATGACGTAGGACGGGATCACGCCGCTGGAAAAGAAGGGCACCATGCGATGGCACACACTGAAGAACACCGGCAACAGCGAGCAGAACACCGCAAGCTCGATCGCAATACGCGCCCAGACCGGATCGCCGCTCAGCGCAAAACCGAGCCAGGCAATTACGGCAAGCATTCCGGCGATCATCGCGTAGCACACCACGCGAGCATGCAGGGCCTCCAGATCGCCATGATGCGCGACCTGCCACAGGATGCGCTGCATCCCGCCCCATCCGGCAAGCACGAGCACCAAGCCCGCCATGGCAACGCCCGGCGCGATCATCCCCACCGTAACGAGGGCCCACCCGGCCGCGAGCAGGCGCCACGACCAGAGCCAGCGTCCCGCCGCAATCTCGTCGTATCCCTGCCAGCGTGGCATGGCGGTGAGGAGAAATCCGAACATGAACAGGGGGAAGACGCCGCCCGTCACGAGCAGGGCGTGCATCCACCCCGGGGGGAACACCCAGCCGATCGCAGGCAGCAGCCCCGCGCGGGCGCCGAGCTCGATGGCCCACAGCGCAAAGCTCACGAGAAGCATCACGGCGCCGGAAAGGAACAGTGTCCTGTGCGGCGCGACAAACAGCATCAAGGAGCCCGAAGCCGGCTTTGCTCGAGCCTGCGCCTTGTCCGTTGTCGCGCCCAACGGAGACAGTCGCCGAGGCACAGGATCGCGGCCCGTATTGGGTTGCGGGTTAGAATGCACGAGTTTCCCCACGGAGTCCGAAATGCCCAACCGCCCAGTCGATATCCCCGCCGCTCTGCGCCAGGTTTCTTTCTTCGGCGAACTGACCGCAGAGGAGATCGACCGTGTCGCCCGCTTCACCCGCGAACGCCATCTCGAAAAGGGCGAAATCCTGTTCCAGCGCGGCGATCCCGTGCACGGCTTCTACTACGTCGTTTCGGGTCAGATGAAGCTCGCCGTGTCGTCCGCGCAGGGCAACGAAAAAGTTGTCGAAATCATCAGCCCCATGCACACCTTCGGCGAGGCCGTGATGTTCCTCAACCGCCCGTACCCGGTGTTCGCCGAAGCCCTCACCACGACGCAGCTGCTGCACATCGGCCAGGCGGTGGTATCGGAACTGATCGACCAGGATCCGGGATTCGCACGCAAACTCCTCGCCGGCATGGCGATCCGCCTGCACGGCATGATCCAGGACGTCGAGACCTACTCCCTGCGCTCGAGCATGCAGCGGGTGATCGGCTACCTGCTGCAGCAGGTCGACGGCGAAAGCGACGGCGCCTGCGACATCGCCCTGCCGACAAGCAAGCAGGTCATCGCCTCGCGGCTCAATCTGACGCCCGAAACGCTGTCGCGGATTTTTCACGACCTGTCCGAAGCCGGACTCATCACGGTACACGGTAAACACATCTCCCTGCTGGACCCCGCCCGCCTGGCCCGCCATCAGGGCTGACCGGCACCCGCTGGCGGGGCTTTCGGGGGATTCTCTGTGCGCAGGCCGCGAGTCACCTTGACAGGGGTCAATCGGGGGTAGCGCCCCCGGCTCAGCCGTCGAGCCAGGATCGGATCAGCGCTCGAGCACGTATTGCCCCGGAGCCCGGGCAATCTCGGGAAAGGCCGCGGACGCGGCAGGGCGGGCGTCGACAAGCTCGCCGCAGCGCGGCTTGAGCCAGGCGACCCAGTCGTTCCACCAGCTGCCCTCATGCTCCTCGGCGTGCTTGCGCCAGTCGTCCGCCTTGTCCGTGCGTCGGGCCGCCGCGACCCAGTACTTGCGCCTGGGCGGATTCACCGGCGGGTTGACGATGCCAAGGATGTGGCCCGAGCTCGACAGCACGAAACGCCGCGGCCCGGTGACGAGATTATTGACGCGATACGCCTGCGCCCACGGCGCGATGTGGTCGTCCTCGGCTCCCACGGCATATAGCGGCTGGACGATGCGGGACAGATCGATCGGCTGCCCCGAAATCGTCAGGCCATCCACCTCGATGAGGCGATTCTCGAGATAGAGCTCGCGCAGGTACCACGAATGCATCGCATAGGGCATGCGCGTGGCGTCCATGTTCCAGTACAACACGTCGAAGGGGGCGGGCGCCTCGCCGTACAGCCAGCCGTGCACGACGTAGTGCCAGATCAGGCTGTTGGAACGGAGCAGGCGGAAGGCGGAGGCCATTTCCTTGCCTTCGAGGAAGCCCTTGCGCGCCATGTTCTCGGAGAGGTAGCGGACACTCGCCTCATCGATGAATACCTCGATATCCCCGGGCCGATGGAAGTCGACCAGCGTCGTGAACAGGGTCCAGTCGGCCACCGGCACCTCGTTCGGGGGGAAGCGGCGATTCGCCCACGCCATGTACATCGCCAGCGCCGTGCCGCCGATACAGTAGCCGACCGCATGCACCTTGGCTGCGCCGGTGAAGCTGCGCGCCGTTTCGACGATCGCCTGGACGCCCTCCTCCAGATAGGCATCGAAGGTGACGTCGCGCATCGACTGATCGGGGTTCTTCCAGCTCGTGATGAACACGTCCAGGCCCTGATCCAGCAGATAGCGGACCATGCTCTTCTTCGGCGTCAGATCGAGAATGTAGAACTTGTTGATCCATGGCGTGACGATCACGACCGGCTCGGCATGCACCTTCGGCTGCGTCGGCGCATAGTGGATCACTTCGAGCAGCCGATTGCGGAACACGACCGATCCCGCGCTCGTGCCCAGCGTGACCCCCACCTTGAAATCGCCCGGACTGCTCAGGCGGATTTCACCCGCCTCGAGGTCCGCGAGCATGTTGCGTACGCCCTCGGCGAGGCTCTCGCCCTTCGTCTCCATGGCCTTGCGTATGGCGACCGGATTGGTCCAGAAGAAATTGGTCGGCGCAACCGCGTTCAACCACTTCCGCCACCAGAACGCGGCCCGACGGCGCTCCTTGCTCGACAGCCCCGGCGTGTCGAAGAGCATGTCCTGCATGTGGTGCGTGAACGCGAGGTACCACTCCTTGGTCAGATCCCAGGTTGCGGAATCGGTCCACACCGGATCGGCAAACCGCTCATCGTCAGCATTGGGAAGGACAGGATCCTTGCTGGCCAGCCCCATCGCACGGCAGGCGGAATGCCATTGCAGGCGCCACAGGTCGCTCGAGAGCTCGACCATCCGTTCGGCAAGTTCCTGGGGGTGAGCAAGCCAGGCAAGCTGTGCATGCATGATCGGAGCAGCCATCCCGAGCGGATCGAGAGTCCCTTCGACGCTGTCGTGGATATCGCGAAGTGCGCGCCGCACGGCTCGCTGAGGATCTCCCGCACCACGCTTCCTGTTCGCAGTTCCGTTCTTCATGGCCCGACGCTCCCGCACGTCGCGATGACGCTCAAGTCAGACTATAACAGTGCCCCGCGGCCGGAACCGTGACATGCGGCCAGCCGAACCGCTCATCCACTGCATCCGCCAGCGCAGTTGCCGCCTGCAGCTCGCCATGCACGACAAACG
This sequence comes from Aromatoleum evansii, assembly GCF_012910805.1. Classification (GTDB taxonomy): domain Bacteria; phylum Pseudomonadota; class Gammaproteobacteria; order Burkholderiales; family Rhodocyclaceae; genus Aromatoleum; species Aromatoleum evansii. The sequence goes on along the minus strand of NZ_WTVK01000001.1, from coordinate 79,546 downwards.
TATGGCGTGGCGGCTGCTTGAAATTCGCCAGCCATTCCAGCAACGCCGGCTGGTCGGCGTGGGCCGACAGCCCCCCTATGGTATGGACTGCGGCCCGCACCGGGATCCGCTCGCCAAACAGGGTGACCGCGCGGGCACCGTCAACCAGGCGCCTGCCCAGCGTGCCTGCCGCCTGGAAACCGCAGATCACGATGCTGCACTCGCTGCGGTCGATGTTGTAGCGCAGGTGATGCTTGATCCGCCCCGCCTCGCACATCCCGCTTGCCGAAATGATCACAAGCCCGGACCGTTCGTCATTCAGCGCCTTCGACTCTTCCACATCCTGAACGAACCTCAGGCGCATGCGCTCGCCGTGGGCACGGATCCAGCCAAGCAGCTCGCGCGTTTCGTCGTCCCACAGCTCGTCGTAACGCAGCGTGAGCTCGGTCACTGCCGCCGCCATCGGCGAATCGACGACCACATCCAGCCCGTCCAGTTTGCCCTGACGCACCAGCCCCGCCAGCACGAACAGCATTTCCTGCGTGCGCCCTACCGCAAACGCCGGGATGATGACATTGCCCTTCCGGCGCTCGAGCGTGTCCTTGAGTATGGCTACAAGCTCCCGTTCGGTTTCCGCCATCGCGCGGTGAGCGCGATTGCCGTAAGTAGACTCCACAACAAGGAAGTCCGCCTCCGGAATCGGCGTAGGGTCGCGCAACACCGGCCTCGTCGGCTGCCCGAGGTCACCGCTGAAAACCACCTTGCGCACAGCGCTGCCGGATTCGATGTCGAGCTCGATCACCGCCGATCCCAGGATGTGGCCCGCGTCATGAAAGCGGCAACGGACCCCCGGGTGCGGCGTAAACTCTTCGCCGTATGCGACCTTGCGCAGGCTCGCCAGGCTCGCTCGTGCCTGATTGACGGTATACAGCGGAGCCGCCTCGTAGCCGCGGCGCAGGTTCCGCTCGCGCTTGCCACGGTTGATCCACTCCGCCTCCTTTTCCATGATGTGCGCAGAATCGAGCAACATCACGCCGAGCAGGTCGACGGTGGCAGCCGTGGCGTAGATCTTTCCCCGGTAACCGAGCGACACCAGCCGCGGAATGAGGCCCGAATGATCGAGGTGGGCATGCGTCAGGAGTACGAAATCGATCCCGCGCAGATCGAAATCGAGGGCCCGCAGGTTCTTGCGGTCCGCGTCCCGTCCTCCCTGGAACAGGCCGCAGTCCACAAGGAACGTGCCGCCGTCGTAGCGCAGGCGTGCGCAAGAGCCGGTCACTTCCCCGGCGGCGCCGAAAAATGTCAGTTCCATGCTGCCTCCCACGTGACATTGAATATCGGGAGCGACAGCGACGAAGATTGACGGGAATCAACCACCCGCAAGCTTTATCGTCGCTTTCACACGAGCGGGGTCGCTATAATCGATCTGTCCTCGCAAAACCTTGGGAGATGCACGATGTTCAAGCACATACTGGTCCCCACGGACGGCTCCCCGCTGTCCGAGAGCACCATCGCCCGCGCCGTTTCCTTCGCCAAGGACGCCGGGGCTCGCATCACGTTCTTCTATGCGCAACCCGACTTCCCGATGCCGATTTACGGTGAGGGGGCGTTGATCGATCCCACCACTCCGGAACAGTTCGGCAAGGCGGCAGCCGACGAGGCAAAACGCATCCTCGACGCGGCGAAGAGCGCAGCGGACGGAGCCGGCGTCACCGCGGACACCGACACAATCGTCAATGAAGTCCCCTATGAAGCGATCATCGACGCGGCCGAGCGTCACGGCTGCGACCTGATCTTCATGGCGTCGCACGGGCGCCGCGGCATCGCCGGCCTGCTTCTGGGCAGCGAGACGCAAAAAGTTCTCACCCACAGCAAGACCCCCGTCCTCGTTTACCGCTGACCTGCAGCTGGTCACTTGCGCCACGCGCATCGGGCGGCGCTACTTCGCCGCCCGATGCCGATCTTACGCCTTACGGTTAAGCTCCGCGGCACCACGCTGAAAGAACAGCGTCAGCAGGCTGGACGCCGCGCCGACCAGCCAGAAACCGAAGAATCCGATCGAGTATGTGGCCGTCAGCGAGTAGTGCACCGGTTCGCCGAAGAGATAGAGCTCCTGTGGATCGATCACCGTGAAAAAGACGGCTTCGGCAAGCCCCGCCACCAGAAACGACGGCCACAACACCTGTATCCATTTCAGCATCGCGTTCCCCTGGGCGGCAGCAATCAGGACTTCGCCGGAGCGATGTGGATCACGGACTCGGCGGGAATGTTCACCGACCCGTTCATGCGCCAGTTGCGCGACTCGTCCTCCACCTGCAGCAGCCACCGTCCCGCCGACAGCGGAGACAGCGGCGCCGCAAACACGCCGCCGTCTCGGCGCTTGAGCAAGACCACCTGATCCATCCCGCCGCGCGTCGGGTGGGAAATGGTCAACACCACCGTAGGGGGCAACGGGACGTTGGCGGAGCTCGTGAGATCGAGCGTCACCTCCTCGGCGCGCAGGCGGACATCGGCCAGCAGCCCCAGTTCGGCCGCCTTGAGCGAACGCGCAATCGTTTTCTCGATCGCCTTGCCCTCCTGGTAATAGTCGTCGACGACGAGACCATCCCAGGTGCTGACGGCAAGCCACAGCGTGATCATTCCCGCAATCACGGCAACCGCAGGAATGGCGATCAGGAACCAGGGCCAGCCCTGCCGATACCAGGGCTCGAGTGTCTTGTGCATGTTTGCACTGCGCATGCGTGTACTCCTGATTAGCGCGGAAGGAGGAAAGTGGTGCGTTCCCGGACGGCAACTGCGGAGTCGCCGGGAACACCGAACTCGAAAACGATCTCGTGGCTGCCGGGCGCCGCAGCCTCGGGCGGCACCTGGACCTGCACGGTCACCGACTCGGTCATCGCCGGCTTGATCTCGAACTGCTGCGGACCTTCCAGCCGGATTCCCTCGAGCCCCGAGACACGCACGACGACCGGACGCGTGATCTCCTGCATGTTCATGATGCGCAGCTGATACACGTTCTCGATCAGCCCGCCCGCGACTTCGCGTGCCAGTGTTGCGCGGTCGCGGATCACGTCAACGCGCAGATCCGACCGCGTCGCAAGACTCCACATCGTCGCCAGCAGAATCAGAACGAGAACACCGCCGTAGATCAGCGTGCGGGGACGCATCACGTGCCGCAGGATCTCGCTCCGCCCCCAATGACGCCGCACGGCATTCTCCGTCGAATAGCGGATCAGACCGCGCGGATACCCCATCTTGTCCATCACCTGATCGCAGCCGTCGATACAGGCGCCGCATCCGATGCACTCGTACTGGAGCCCCTGGCGGATATCGATACCTGTGGGGCACACCTGAACACAGATGCCGCAGTCGATACAGTCGCCAACACCGGCACTGCGGGGCTCCACACCCTTGCGACGGCTTCCGCGCGGCTCACCCCGCTCCTCGTCATAGGTCACGACGAGCGTATCCGGATCGAACATCACGCTCTGGAAACGGGCATAGGGGCACATGTACTTGCACACCTGCTCGCGCAATACGCCCGCGAACAGGTAGGTGAAGCCGCCGTAGAACAGGATCCAGAAGATTTCCCACGGACCGAAGCCGAAGGTCGCGGCAGACTGCAACAACTCGTCTACCGGAGTGAAATAGGCGACGAGCGTGAACCCGGTCCACAGCGAGAACAGCCCCCAGACGGAAAATTTCGCCGCGCGCAGACCGATCTTCCGCGCGTCCATCGGAGCCGCCTCGAGCTTGCGGCGTTTGTTGTGGTCGCCTTCGATCTTCTCCTCGATCCACATGAAGATTTCCGTGTAGACCGTCTGCGGACAGGCGTATCCGCACCACAGGCGTCCCGCGATCGCGGTGAAGAAGAACAGGGCGTAGGCCGAGATGATGAGCAGGATCGCCAGATAGAACACGTCCTGCGGCCAGAAGACCCCGCCGAAGATGTAGAACTTGCGTTCGGTGAGATGAAACAGGACCGCCTGGCGGTCATTCCAGGTCAGCCACGGCAGTCCGTAATAGATGATCTGGGTCAGCCAGACGAGGGCCCAACGCCAGTTCGCGAAGACGCCCTTCACCGACCGGACGTGAATTTTCTGCCTGGCCGCATACAGATCGTCGCCTTGCTCGTCCCGAAGCTGCGATTTCGGGACCACGCGCACCCGTACCGGATCGCTCATTATCGCTATATCCGTATTTTCTGATTTACTGATTAGAATTTTCCCCGGGGCGAACCCCGGGGACTTGAGCAGCGGTGCAGCTAATTCAGGACTTCGACTTACTTAGCGGCAGCTTGGTTCGAGAGGCCATACACATACGAGGCCAACAGGTGGACCTTGGCCTCGCCGAGGAACTCGCCGAATCCGGGCATGCGGTTGGTGCGACCGTTTTGCACCGTTTCCGTCATGACGGCCTCGGTCGAACCATACAGCCAGTCACCGTCGGTCAGGTTCGGAGCCCCCATCGCCTGGGTACCCTTCCCCTCGGGGCCGTGGCAGGCAACGCAGTTCTGCTGGAACAGCTCCGCCCCGCGCTGGGCGCGCAGCGAATCATGCGCCAGCCCCGACAACGAACGCACGTAGTTCACCACGTCCTTGACCCCTTCGGCGCCCAGCACGGGCCCGAACGGCGGCATCATGCCCATGCGCCCGCCGGTGATCGTGGTCTTGATCGTCTCGGCCTCGCCCCCCCAGTTCCATGCCTTGTCGGTCAGGTTCGGGAAACCCTTCGCACCGCGGGCGTCCGCGCCGTGACACTGCGCACAGTAGGTCACGAACAGGCGCTTGCCCGCGCCGCGCGCCTCCTCGTCGGCGGCGACCGCCGCCACGTCCATGCCCTGGTACTTGGCAAAGATCGGGGCGTAACGCTCCTCGGCCTGGCGCATCTCGGTCTCGTACTGACCGACCGCGCTCCAGCCGAGCACGCCCTTGGTATTGCCGAAGCCCGGATACATCGCCAGATAAGCCACGGCAAAGATCAGGGTGATCCAGAAAAGGTACAACCACCAACGCGGCAGCGGGTTGTTGTACTCGGCGAGGTTTTCGTCCCAAACGTGACCGTGCAGTTCGACCGGCCCGGTTTCCCGCTTGTTGTTCGACATGAGCACGAACAGGCAGAACAGCAGGCTCAGGCCCACCAGGCCCATCACATACGCGTTCCAGAAGCCGCTAATAAAGTCAGCCATTTTTATCCTTCCTTGCTGTGCCGGCCCCCGGGGAGGGCCGGCGCATCGTCATCGGTGAAGGGAAGTCGCGCCGCCTCCTCGAAGCCAGCCCGTGCGCTCCTGCTGTATGCCCATACGCAGATGGCGACGAAACACGCCAGGCCGAGCACGGTGACCAGTGACCGGAGATCGTTGATATCCACGGCGCTTCTCCTTTTCCTTACTTGAAGTTCGACAGTGCGATGCCCAGCCCCTGGAGGTAGGCAACGATGGCGTCCATTTCCGACTTGCCCTCGAGCGCGGCGCGCGCACCGGCGATTTGCTCGGCGGTGTAGGGGTGTCCCAGCGTCTGCAGCGCGCGCATCTTGTCCTCGATGTCGTCTGCCTTGACCGGACGCTGCAGCCACGGGAATGCGGGCATGTTCGACTCCGGCACGACATCGCGCGGATTGATCAGGTGCACCCGATGCCATTCATCCGAATAACGGCCGCCGACACGCGCGAGATCCGGACCGGTGCGCTTGGAGCCCCACTGGAACGGACGGTCGTAGATGTATTCGCCCGCGACCGAGTAGTGGCCGTAACGTTCGGTTTCCGCGCGGAAGGGGCGGATCATCTGCGAATGGCAGTTGTAGCAGCCTTCGCGCACGTAGATGTCGCGTCCCACCAGGCGCAGCGGTTCGTAGGGCTTCACGTCGAGCGGCTTGCCGGTACGGTCGATCGCCGTCGTCGTGGTCTTCTGGAAGAACAGCGGAACGATCTCGACGAGACCGCCGACGCTGACCGTCAGAAGGGTCAGCACGATCAGCCAGCCGACGCTGCGCTCGATGAATTCATGTTTCGATTGAGCCATGTTCTGTCTCTCCGATTAAGCGTGAGCGGCAGCGGGGGCGACCACGGGCGCCTCGTACGCCTTCTCGCCTGCCATCGTCTTGACCATGTTGTAGAACATGATGAGCATGCCGGTCAGGAACATCACCCCGCCTGCGAGGCGGATCGCCCAGAAGGGATAGCTCGCCTTCACGCTCTCGACAAAGGAATAGGTCAGCGTGCCGTCCGGGTTCGTCGCGCGCCACATCAGCCCCTGCATCACGCCGGCGATCCACATCGAGGCGATGTAGAGAACGATGCCGATCGTCGCGATCCAGAAGTGCGTGTTGATCAGCCCGACCGAGTACATCTGGGTCTTGCCGTACATGCGCGGGATCAGGTAGTACATCGAACCGATAGAGATCATCGCGACCCAGCCGAGCGCGCCCGAATGCACGTGACCGACGGTCCAGTCGGTGTAGTGCGACAGGGCATTGACCGTCTTGATCGACATCATCGGACCTTCGAAGGTCGACATGCCGTAGAAGGACAGCGCGGTGATCAGGAACTTGAGGATCGGATCGGTACGCAGCTTGTGCCATGCGCCCGAAAGCGTCATCACGCCGTTGATCATGCCACCCCACGACGGCGCCAGCAGGATCAGCGAGAAGATCATGCCCACCGACTGGGTCCAGTCGGGCAGCGCCGTGTAGTGCAGGTGGTGCGGACCCGCCCACATGTAGGTGAAGATCAGCGCCCAGAAGTGCACCACCGACAGGCGATAGGAATACACCGGACGCTCGGCCTGCTTCGGCACGAAGTAGTACATCATGCCGAGGAAGCCCGCAGTCAGGAAGAAGCCCACTGCGTTGTGGCCGTACCACCACTGGATCATCGCGTCCTGCACGCCGGCGTAGGCCGAGTAGGACTTCGTCAGACTGACCGGCAGCGCGGCGCTATTGACGATGTGCAGCAGCGCGACCGTGAGGATGAAGCCGCCGAAGAACCAGTTCGCTACGTAGATGTGGCTGGTCTTGCGCTTGGCGATCGTGCCGAAGAACACGATTGCATACGACACCCACACCACTGCGATCAGGATGTCGATCGGCCATTCGAGCTCGGCATATTCCTTGCCGGACGTGAAGCCCAGCGGCAGGGAGATCGCCGCCAGCACGATCACCAGCTGCCAGCCCCAGAAGGTGAAGCTTGCGAGCCAGGGTGCGAACAGCGGCGTATGACAGGTCCGCTGGACCACGAAATACGAGGTCGCGAACAGCGCACAACCGCCAAATGCAAAGATCACGGCGTTCGTATGGAGCGGACGCAGCCTGCCGAAATGCAGCCACTCGCCCAGATTGAGCTCGGGCCAGACAAGCTGCGCTGCGACGATCACCCCCACCAGCATGCCCACCACGCCCCACACCACTGTCATGATGGAGAACTGGCGGACGACGTTGTAGTTATAAGTCGCCTGCGATTGCATGGAACTCCCCTTGAGATGAAGAAAACTTCAGCACCAGTCCGGGAGAGCATGTGCAACGGCTCGCCACGGGCTCGTGACAACGGCCGACATTCTATTGCACTGCAGTAGTGGGTGAAAATACCCAATTACAAAAAAAACCTGTTGCCAGCATGGTTTTAATTACTGCATCATAGCCCATGCTTTCGGGCAAAAAAAAAGGGTGCGCATCAAGCGCACCCCCAACCCCAACAGAGAGACAAAAATTCCTTACGTGATTGGCGCGATCGAATCGCGACGCGCCAATCTCGAAAACCGTTGGAAAAGTATGCCAATCCTCCTTCTCCGGGGCGTTGACGTAGGTCAACAAACCCCGCTCGATGAGCGGAGGACGTGTTTCCCCACCATGGGGATCACTGTTTTCCGACCTGCGCGGGAGGGTCATCGGACTGTTCCGGTTTACGGCCTTCGGGCTGGTCGCGGTCGTCCATGAGCATGCGATAGGCGGGGCCTTCCATGTCATCGTACTGACCCGAGCGCAACGACCACCAGAAGATTACGCCGATCACGAACACCAGCACCACCGAAAGCGGCACGAGGATGTAAAGACTTTCCATATACGTTCAATTTACCCGGCGTTGATTCTGCAGGCGCAGGGCATTTAGCACGACAAGCAGCGAACTTCCCGCCATGCCTATACCGGCCATCCAGGGCGTGACCAGGCCCGCCATCGCGAGCGGGACCGAAGTGAAATTGTAGGCAAACGACCACCACAGGTTCTGGCGGATGACCCTGAGAGTGCGCCGGGCCAGATCCACGCCACGCCCCAGCCCCGCAAGGTTCTCGCTGAGCAGCACGATGTCGCCCTGGTTGCGGGCGAGTTCGGTCCCTCCGCCCATCGCCACCGAAACATGTGCCTGCGCGAGGACCGGCGCATCATTCACGCCGTCGCCGACCATGGCGACAATGGCTGACGGATCGGCCTGCAGTCCTGCGATGAAGTCCCGCTTACCCTGAGGCGTCATCCCGCCGTGCGCTTCATCCAGCCCCAGGCGTGCGGCGACCGCGGCCGCAACGGTTTGTGTGTCGCCGCTCAGCACGGTAGTGCGGACGCCTTCCGCGGCCAGCTTCGCGCACAGCTCGCCGGCCTCCGGACGCGGAGTGTCGGCCAGACGGAAAAGCCCCAGCCAGCCCCCCCGCCCGCCGAGCGCGACGACGGAACCGCCGCGACCCGACATCGCATCGAGACTCGGAGGCAGATCGCCGCCGAGATGCGCCGCCACGTAGTCGGGACGCCCCAGCCAGAAGCGCTCGCCCTCCACCGTTCCGGTGACCCCCTGCCCCGTCTCGGAAACGAGATCCCGGGCAACGGGGAGATCCGCGTCATCGACGGGACCGCGCAACGCCCGCGCAACCGGATGCTCGGAAGACTGCTCCAGCGCCGCGGCTATGGCCAGCAGCGGCCGGGCGTCGAGCTCGGCGAGCGGCAGCGTCTCCTCAAGCGTCAGCAGGCCCAGCGTCAGGGTGCCGGTCTTGTCGAAGACGAAATGATTTGCGTTGGCAAGCGTCTCGATCGCATGGCCGCGGGTCACGAGCACCCCCATCCGCGCCAGCGCATCGGTCGCAACGGTGAGCGCAACGGGCGTTGCGAGCGACAGTGCGCACGGACATGCCACCACCAGCACCGACACGAACACCCATAGGGCACGTGACGGATCGACGAAATACCACACCACGCCGGTAATGCACGCGAGCACCAGCAAGGCGACGATGAACACGACGGCAACCCTGTCGGACTGCTGCGCGATCGCCGGCTTCTCGCTCGCAGCACGCTCCATCAGTCGCTGGATGGCCGCGAGACGGGTCGAATCGCCGGTCTGCTCCACCCGGATGGCCAGCGGGCTGGAGATGTTGATGCTCCCCCCCGTCACCTCGCTGCCGACCGACTTGAGCACCGGCAGGCTCTCCCCGGTGAGGAGCGCCTCGTTCGCATCGCTGCGGCCGTCGATCACGACACCGTCGGCAGGTACAACCTCGCCGGGACGAACGCGCAAGACGTCGCCCACCGCGAGTTGCGACACGGGAACGCGCTCGCCGGTCAGAGACGGCCAGCCGGGAAGGCGCTCGGCGAAGGCAGGCAGCACCTTCCCCAGCTCCTCCACGCCGCGCACGGCCCGCTGCCGCGCAATCATTTCGAGATAGCGCCCGCACAGCAGGAAGAACACGAACATCGTCACCGAGTCGAAATAGACTTCGCCCCCGCTGGTCAGGGTTGCCCAGACACTCGCGATGAACGCGCTGCCCACCCCCAGCGCCACCGGGACGTCCATGCCCAAACGACGCAACCTGATATCACGCAGTGCACGCCGGAAGAACGGCGCAGCCGAGTACAGGACCACAGGCAGGGTCAGCACCAGGCTCGCCCAGCGCATCAGCAATTCGATGTCGGGCGTCAGGTCGCCTTCACCGGCGATGTACGCCGGGAAGGCATACATCATCACCTGCATCATGCCAAAGCCTGCAACGAACAGGCGCCACAGCATCGAGCGGCGTTCGCGTTGCGCGATCTGCTCGGAACGCTCCGCATCATAGGGATAGGCTCGGTAACCGATCGCCTGGATCGCCGCGAGGATGTCCGACAGCCGCGTCCGGCGCTCGTCCCAGCGCACTCGCGCACGCCGCGTCGCGTAATTGATATCGACCAGCGAAACACCCGGCTGACGTGACACATGCTGCTCGTTCAGCCAGACGCAGGCTGCACAGGTGATCCCCTCGAGGATCAGCGACGCCTCACGCTCATGCTCGCCGACGGGCTCGACGAAGCTCTTCTGGAAGTCCGGATGGTCGAACAGCCCGAGCTCCTGCAATTCCGCAGGCAGCGCCTCCTTCTGCGGCTCGGGCATCGCGTCGCGGTGCCGGTAGTAGTCGCTGAGCCCGTTATCGACGATCGATCGTGCGACCGCTTCGCAGCCCACGCAACACATCCGCCGCTCGACGCCGTCGATCGCGACGTAGTGGCTGGATTGCGAGGGGACGGGCAGGCCGCAGTGGTAGCACTCCTCGACAGGAGATGCAGCAGGGAGAGCGTTTTCGGACGAAGTCATCGGGACGGGCGGAAGGGAGCCGGACAGGCAGCCGCTGCAGCGCAGCATGAAGCCGGGAGGATCGCACTTTTAGCACACTTACCCGATCCCGACCAAGACCATCCCAGTTGGCCACAAAAACGCGGGGGGCGGCCGGAATCGGCTCGCCCCCCGGCCCCGGTCGCGAGGCCGGAACGTAAAATTACTTCGCCGTCATTCGGATCGCGCCGTCCAGGCGGATCGTCTCGCCGTTCAGGTAGGCGTTCTCGACGATGTGGCGTACGAGCGCCGCATACTCCGACGGACGCCCCATGCGCGACGGGAACGGCACGGTCTTGCCGAGCGAGTCCTGCACCTCCTGCGGCATTCCCATCAGCATCGGCGTCTCCATGATGCCCGGCGCGATCGTCATCACCCGGATGCCGAATCGTGCGAGCTCGCGCGCGACCGGCAGCGTCAGCCCGACGACGCCGGCCTTGGATGCCGCATAGGCGGCCTGCCCGATCTGACCGTCGTAGGCCGCAACCGAGGCGGTGCTGACGATCACGCCACGCTCGCCCTCTTCGTTCGGAGCCGCCTTGCTCATCACGTCCGCAGCCAACCGCATCATGTTGAAGCTGCCGATCAGGTTGACGTTGATCGTACGGGCGAAGGTCTCCAGGCGGTGCGGGGCGTCGCGTCCGACCACCTTCTCTGCAGGGGCGATGCCGGCGCAATTCACGAGTCCGTGCAGCCCGCCGAACTCACCTACCGCGCGCTCGATCGCCGCCTTGGCGCTCTCCTCGCTGGTCACGTCGGTCTGCGCAAACACCACGTTTGCGCCGAGTTCCTTCGCGAGCGCTTCCCCTCCCTCGCGGTTGACGTCGGCAAGAACCACCTTGCCGCCTGCCGCCACGAGCATGCGCGCCGTTGCCGCGCCAAGACCGGAACCGCCGCCGGTCACCACGAATACGCTGTTTTCGATCTTCATGCCGAACTCCTCTCCATCGCCGTCCACATGCGGCGACACGGAGGCGCAAAATAATTGCAGTTGACGTCAACGTCAACTACCGCCGCCGGTCGCCCTACTCCCTCTCGCCCAGAAATCTGTACAGGGATACGAGGATTCCTGCCGTCGCACCCCAGATGAAGTACTCGCCATAGGGCATCGCGTAATACTCGCGCATCCTTCCCTGGTACTCCGCCCTGTGCTTCTGATGCCTGGCCGGATCGAGAAAATGTGCGAGGGGCACCTCGAACGCCTCGGCAACCTCGAAACTATCGAGCCTCAGATCAAAGGGCGGATGCACCAACCCGACCACCGGCGTGATGCGGAACCCCGTGCCGGTGCGGTATTCCGGGAGCTCCCCGAGCAACTCGACACAATCGGGGTCCAGACCGATCTCCTCCTCCGTCTCGCGTAGCGCCGTCATCACCGCCGAAACGTCGGTCTCCTCCACCCTTCCGCCGGGAAAACTGATCTGCCCGGGATGATGGTGCAGGTGATCCGTGCGGCGCGTCAGCAGCACTGTCAGGGCCTCCGCGCGCGCGACGACCGGCACGAGCACCGCCGCCGGCCTCAGGTTCGTCACCGGCGGGCTGCCATCCTCGTGCACCGGTTCGATCGGCCGCGCCTCGGTGAATTGCCGACGCAACCACTCCGCATCCCGGAATTCACCCGAACGCACGCCTTCCCTCTCTGTCACGCCCACCTCTCAGAACCGTTTGCGCAGCGTCAGGCGATCGCCTTCGCGCTGCATGTCCATGCGACTGAGGAAACTCATCCCGAGCAGCACGAACGGAAGGTCGTTCTCGTGAATCAGCCCGTCGACGCCGTGCAAGGTGACGTCGCCGACGCGCACGGTATCCAGCCTCACCTTCCACACGCGCGCCGGGCCGCTGGCCGTCTGGCTCACACCTCCCGTACCCTTGCGATAGTCGATTCCGGCACGACGCGCGTCCGATGCGCCCATCGAAACCATGCTCGCGCCCGTATCCACGAGGAAGCGGACCGATGCACCGTTGATGCTACCGCTGGAAAAATGGTGCCCACGCGCATCCGCAACGAGACTGACCGCCGCCGCACCGCTCTGGTCGCCGGCACCGCTGCGGACCGGGCCAGCGCCCAGCGCCACCCTCTGCCTCTTTCCTCCGATCTCGACGACCGCCGCACCCTCGGCCACCTCGATCAGCCGCAGTCCGTCGCGGGTCTGCTCGCCCACCGCCAGCGTACGGGGAGCACCACCATCCACGACCAGCACCGCCTTCCTGCCGAAAAGGCCGACCAGCTCCACATCCGCCGCCAGCGCCACGTGCGACGCCACAATGGCGACGACCATGAACGACATCCGAAACAACATGACCAGTCCGACCATCTTCCACCTACCGGATTTGACCCCCACCCGTGCGCCCTATTGCGCGCACGCCTCGACCGACCAGCCTACCTTTTCGCCTCCCGACTGCCAAATCGCGAAGCCTCACGCCACCTGAGCGGCTGTGCGCGCGCCCCGCAACGGCACGCACACCTTGACGACGAACAGGTTGTCGCGTGCCGAGATATGCAGGGTTCCCTCCGCATCGAAATACAGGCCGAGTCGCTCCTCGATGTTGGCAAGCGCAATCCTGTTTCCCGAAGGCACCGGCGACTCGCCGCCACAGGTCGAGTTGGTGACCTCGATGACGAGCTCGCTTGCGCCCGCACGGATCTCTACATGTACATCGCCACCGGCGGCAAATGGCTCGACGCCGTAACGGACTGCGTTCTCGAGCAGGGGTTGCAGGACCAGGATCGGGACATTCACCGACACAGGCGCATCTTCGCGGGCCCAATGCACCCGCAGGCGCTCCCCCAGCCGCAGCTGCTCGATCTGCAGATAGGCCTCGGCGAGGCGGATCTCGTCGGCGAGCGGAACGAGGGAGCGACTGTCCTTGAGCAGGGCACGGAAGAGGTCCGACATGTCGAGCAGCACCTGTTCGGCCAGACGCGGATCCTGCCTCACCAGCGAAACCGCCGTATTCAGACTGTTGAACAGGAAATGCGGCCGGATGCGCGACTGCAGCGCGATCAGGCGCGCCTTCGCGAGGGCCGGAGAGAGAACGCGCTGACGCCAGTTGAAGTAGCCCAGGATCACCCCCGCGAGAAGACCCGCGATCGCCGCAGACTTCAGCACCGCCCCCCAGGGGACCACGCCCACCCAGGCATGGAAGGCGAGGTCCAGCCCGCCGGAGACGATCGCAGTGACGGCCACGACAGCACCGACGCCACGCCGGTACGGAATTCGTGCGAGAAGGGGCGAAAACAGGAACAACAACAGCACGATCGCCAGCAGGGCCAACTCGAACGGCAGTGCCGCCCCCCCGATCCCCTTCAGAGCCTCGATCACATCCGGGGAGTGGGCCGCAAGCGCTACGAGATTTGCGGCCTCGGCAATGACGAGGATGCGCAACAGCACGCCCAGATTGCGAAAATCCGGAAGGGTCACGACGTCGTGCGATGGTGGGCTGTCCAACGAAATCAAGCTCCTCAAGAACGAAACCAGCTGCCGCCGCGTCGGCCACGCTGCCGAGTTATCGTGCCCGCGCGCTTCTCGCCACCGCCGCAAGCGATGCCTGGGGATGCTACGTCGCCACTCATACGCAGAAAACAGACGCTCATCGGACGCTACTTCTGCTTTGACCTGACTTTGACTAGCCTCTACCCAGGATGCAGTTCCGACCATACCATCCACGTACCCCTTAATGCCATGGACCTGATCGTGAACGCAAAACAACCCGCACACCAGCCGATCCGCAACGGCTTCACGCTGATCGAAGTGATGATCGTCGTCGCGATCATCGGCATTCTCGCCGCCGTTGCCTATCCCGCCTACACGTCCTACCTCGTGAGAGCGAATCGCAGCGTCACCACGGCGTACCTTCTCGACATTGCGACGCGGCAGCAGCAATACCGCCTCGACGCACGCACATTCGGCTCGCTGAGCGACATCGGCATGAGCACACCGCCGTCCGAAGTCAGCAAGCACTATGCGATCAGCCTGGACGGAGCCCCGACCGCGACCGCTTTCACCGTTCAAGCGGTACCGACGGGCGCCCAACTTGCACAGGACGCAAAATGCGGCACCCTGAGCATCAACCAGGCCGGAAACAAGGGGATTTCCGGTTCCGGTAGCGCAGCGGACTGCTGGGGCGGTCGGTAATCATGAACACGACGACTGTAAGCGGCCACCTGAAGACGCCGGCCCGCGCGACGGGTTTCTCGCTCATCGAACTGATGGTCGTCGTGGCGATACTGGGAATTGTCGCCGCGATCGGTTACCCATCGTTCCAGGAGCTGCTCGCGTCACAGCGCGTTCGCGCGGCATCGTCGGCGCTCTACGACTCGATGCTCGTCGCCCGAAGCGAAGCACTGAAGAGCAACGCGACTGCCAGTTTCGCGCTAACCGGGAGCGATCTTGCAAAGGGCTGGACGATCCAGGTCGGCGGTCAGGCCGTACATTCGCAATCGGCGCTCGCGGGGCTGAGCTTCAGTCCGGCAAACCCCACGATCGTCTTCGGCGCTACCGGCCGACTGACGAGCGGCGCAAATACCGCGATTACCGTGTCAACCAGCGGAACGAACGTAAAGCGCTGCATCCGCCTCGATACCACCGGCAGACCGCGACTGACCGAGGGAGCATGTTCATGAACCGTAGCCATCCCTACAACGGGCGGGGACATCCGCAGAAAGGTTTCAGCCTGCTCGAAGTGCTCGTTTCGATCGTAATCCTGGCAATCGGGCTTCTCGGACTCGCAGGCCTGCAGACCAAGGCGAACGAAGTCGAAATGGAGGCCTATCAGCGCTCGGTGGCGCTGATGCTGGTGCAGGACATGGCGGACCGTGTTTCCGCAGGACGCAAATACGTGGATACGTTCAAGACGCAAAGTCTGGTCACCTACGGCGTTGGCGACGGCCAGCCCACCGCGTGCGCGGACACTGCCGACGTCAGCGCGCAGCTCTGCGAATGGAGCAATGCGATGAAGGGCGCGGCAGAAGCGACAGCGAAAGGGAACATCGGAGCTCCGATCGGCATGCGTGGCTGCCTGATCTCGGTCCCGCCCACGGACGATGCACTCGGCGAATTTTTCGTTGTCGGCGTCTGGCAAGGGCTGATGCCCACGGCCTCACCACCGGCCAATACGCCTGGAGCTCAGTGCGCCGCAGACATCGACTTCGGCGCCGGCCTGCGGCGGGCAGTCGTCACGCGTGTCCTCATTCCCAAACAAGTTGCCGGGTAAGCCATCATGCACGCAGCTGGATTTCTCGCACTACCCCGCATCCGAGTTTTCCGATCGCGCGAGAGGGGCATCTCGCTCATCGAAATGATGATCGCCATGACCTTAGGGTTACTGGTGATCGGTGCGATGACGACCATCTTCATCAACAACAGCCAAGCTCGGCGTGAACTGGACAAAGCCGCCCAGCAGCTTGAGAACGGCCGCTACGCAATCCAGCTCCTGCGCGACGAGATCTCGATGGGGGGATTTTACGACGCCATCGCCAGCCTTCAGGGCACACCGGCATCCACGACTGCCAACCCGTGCTCGACCGATGTGGATGTCTGGAAAGGGTCGATGGATATCGCTGTGCAAGGTTTTACCCCGGAGACTTTCCCATGCCCGATTTCGGCAAAGAGCGGAACCGGGTTGCTGTTTGTGCAGCGTGCATCCACCGCGATTACTGCACCCGACGCGCTCAACCCGGACAACGGCTATCTGCAAGTATCCCTGTGCGGCGACGAGTATGTCAGTGCAGTGACCGACAAACCGTTCCGGGTGAAGAACGGGTCAGGCACTTTCGATCTCATGCAGATCGACTGCAAGACGACAAATCGGGCTCCGATTCGCCAGTACTTGCGCAGGGCGTTCTTCATCGCCAGCAACAACGTTGCGGGTGACAGCATCCCCACCCTGAAACGGGCCGATTTTCGTGCCGTGGCGCTCGGAAGCACCAATCCCGACGTCCAGGCCATGGTCGAAGGCATCGAGGACATCCACTTCGAATACGCGATCGATACCAGCGGAGACGGATCACCCGATCTCTTCAGCGACACCCCGACCGCGGTTCAGCTCCCCCACATCGTCGGCGTCCGCCTGTGGTTGCTCGCTCGCGCGCTCGAGCCAACTCCCGGTTACGACGCCAGCACCAAGACCTTCACGCTCGGTCCGAAGGCCCCCGTCACGTTCGCCGACAACTACAAACGGCACGTCTTCAGCACTTATGTCGAACTGATCCATCCCGTGGCGCGGAGAACGAAATGATGCATCCACGAGCGCGCGCACCGCAGCGGGGCGCGGTACTTTTCGTTGGCCTGATCATGCTCATCCTGATCACCCTGCTGGCCGTGTCGGCAATCCGCCTTGCGAACACGAACCTCCTCGTCGTGGGGAACGAGCAGTTCCAAAAGGAGGCGGAGGACGCAGCGAATTACCACCTCGACGTGGCCCTCAACTCGAATGAATTCACGGCGCGGAATGTTTCCCGCGACGTGCAGCTCCCCGCTTTTGATGGTGCGGCCGTTACACCCGAAACCAGCTACAAAGTTACCGTGCCGCCACCGACGTGCAAACGCTACCGGTACATCAAGCAAGGCGAACTGATTGCGAAGCGGACGGTGATCATCGATGGTGAAGAGAAGGAAGAGCAATATGTTCCGCCTGACAACGTCGCCTGCTTTGGCGGAAAACCGACCGACATCTTGATTATCGACCCGACAACCAACATCTCCGGCAATTCGCTGTGCGCGACATCGCTTTGGGAAATGACCGCGAACGTCGATCTTCCAGGGACCGGCGCCAAGGCGCAGGTCATTCAGGGGGTGGAGATGAGGATCGACTATGCGGAAGCCAAGGACGCCTGCGAATAACCCGCTGCGCCGAACAGAGAAGTGAACGGAGCATTAAGATGAACAGGAAACTCTCCCTCTCGATTGCACTGGCCTGCATAGGCATCAACAGCGCCATGCCGGTTTTCGGCGAGGACATCGACATTTATACGATGCCGCCAACTCCGCAGGCCGCCCCGAATGTCCTCTTGCTGCTCGACAATTCCTCGAACTGGTCGGCAGCCGACCAAGCCTGGGATAGGGAAGCGGTCAAGGCAAATTGCAATGCCAACAAGGATTGTGAGCGCTACGTAGGACTCGTCTTCGGCGACAATCTCAAGCTTGTTCAAGGCCAGGTCGAGGTTAGGGCGCTGAAGGTGGTTCTGAACGAACTCGCGTGCACGGTTACCACCGGCTATCGGCCGACGAACGTCGGTCTCATGCTGTTCAACGACGCCGGCACCGCCGACAGCACAAGCGGCGTAGCGGGATACATACGTCAACGCATTCAGCTGCTTGCCCCCTCATCCTACGGATGTACGGATCCCAAGGGAGTAATCGCAGATCTCGCGACGATCGATAGCGAACTGAGAAGCCCTGACTACAAGGTGCCCTCGTCCATCGATTACGGAAGTGCTTACTACGAGGCGTTCAAGTATTTCGGCGGCTACGCGAACACCAATGGCACTGAAGCAACCAAAATGGGGTCTCCCCCAGGGGCCACGGGCTTCGGCCCAAAGCCGTATTCGAAGCGAACCACGCTTGAAGACGTTACGGCCTTCACGTCGACAGACAAGACCGAATACGCGAGCCCGATTCCGTTGGAATCCTGCGCAAACAACTACATCGTGCTGGTGGGCAACCAATTCCCGAATCTCGAACCGAATACGGACACGAGAACCAGCCCGCCGACGCACCTAATGATGACCCGCCTCGGCTTACGCCCGACCCAACTATCAAGCGCAGCGACCTCAGGAAGGGAGATGCGCTTCGCCGATGAATGGGCGCAATTCCTCGCGCGCACCGACGTAAGTGCCGTCGCAGGTCATCAACCCGTCAAGACCTTCACGATCAATGTATTCAACCGAAAGGGCGAGGACCCCGCGCAGACCGCGCTGCTCATCAGCATGGCCACGAACGGCGGTTCTGGCGTCGGCGGTGCCTACAAGGTTAATGGCGATCTCATGGCCCTGGTCGAAGGGCTGAAGAGCATCTTTCTACAAATCAATGCCGTCAATAGTTCCTTCGCCTCCGCGTCCCTCCCGATCAGCGTCAATACGCAAGGGACGTATTTGAACCAGGTGTTCATCGGCATGTTCCGGCCCGACGTGGGGTCGCGACCGCGGTGGGCCGGCAACCTCAAGCAGTACCAATTCGCGCTGCAGCAGGTCCCCGTCGGAGAGGTCATCAAGCGTTCGCTGTTCCTCGCCGACGCAAATGGCGACCCAGCCATTGACAACGCAAACACGGGCTTCCTCCAGGCCTGCGCACGCAGTTTCTGGACGAGCGATTCAAGCAATTACTGGGAACCCATCACCGAACCGAAATCGGACACTCCGAATTTCGGCATTCCGGAAGGTAGTTGTACCAATTTCGAGGCCAACGACAGTCCTGACGGAAGAGTCGTCGAGCGCGGCGGCGCAGGACAAAAGATCCGGAAGATCTCCCCAGCAACTAGCCGACAGATTGCGACCTGCGCAGCAGCACCCAGCAATTGCACGACCAGCACCAGCTTCGCCGTATCCACCGACATGGAAAAGTGGATCCGTGGCGACAATGTCGGTGATGGGTATAACACCAAGACCGAGACTTTCTATACGAAGTATGACCCCTTCGCCGGAGCGATCAGACCAACGGCCCACGGCGGGGTGGTTCATTCCAGGCCTCTCGCCATCAATTACGGCAGCAGCGATAGCGACGACGTTGTTGTCTTCTACGGCGCAGACGACGGTCTGTTCCGAGCTATCGACGGCAGCAAGAACGAGGCGGATAGTGTCAGTGGAACGGAGCTCTGGGCATTCCTGGCACCCGAGTTCGAGGAAAGATTGACGCGCGCGCGGGACAATTACCCGTTCGTCACTTTCAAGGATGATCCGACGTCGCCAAAGGATTTCTTCTTCGACGGATCGATCGGCGCCTATATCGGCCCCAAGAACGCGGATGGCACAGGCGTACGGGTGACCTATATCCTCCCCTCGATGCGTCGGGGGGGGAAGATGATCTACGCTTTCGACGCCACGGATCACCCTGCAAAACAGGCACCGAAGCCGCTGTGGCGTTTCGGTTGCGACCAGTCCGGAAACTGCTTTGGCGGCGACAGCGCCAGGCTCGGGCAGACATGGTCAACGCCCCGAGTCGTGCGCGTCAAGAACCAGACCGCACTGTACGCAGTGTTCGGCGCCGGCTACGACGCTTGCGAAGATAGCGAACCGAGGGATTGCAGCGCGTCCACGACTGGCCGCGGCATCTTCGTCCTGGACGCCACGACCGGCGAAAGACTGCGCTATATCTCCTTCGGTGAGGCAGCCGGGCGGATTGTGGCCGACGTGGTTCCCGTGGATACCAACGATGACGGTTTCTCGGACGTCCTGTATGCCGCCGACACCTCCGGAAATCTGTGGCGCGTCAACCTGTCGAATCCCACGAAGGTGGGCACGCAATCGCCTGCCGACTGGACGGTCACCCGGGTTGCGACCATTGGTGATTGGTCCAGCGCCAATAACCGTAATCGCAAGTTCCTTTATGCACCCGATGTTGTGCGCTTCGGCATCTACAACATCATCCTGATCGGATCCGGAAATCGTGAAAAACCGCTCTATGACCCTCTTGTCGATTCGTCGAAGACATATATCGCCGCCAAGACACTGAACAGGTTCTACGGATTCTGGGACGAGTTCGCCCGCACCAGTGACTTTGTGATCATCAACGACCAGAATGATTGTGATGCCTCCGGAGACACCGCGCTAAGTACGCCGTCGTGCCAATTGATGAATACGACCGATACTACAAAAGACTACATGCCGGTGTTCCAGTCGATTGTTACTCGGCCGCGGGGATGGGTCATTGATCTCACGGATACGACAACAGCCGGCCCGAACGAACAGGTCGTGACGACACCGGCGACTGTCGGTGGGCTGGTGAATTTCAGTACATTTCAGGCAAAAAACAAGAGCAAATGCTCGTCGCTCGGAACAGCACGGGGTTACGCCGCATGCTTCCTGCATGGCGGAGCATCATGCGACACGCCGTCACCCGAAGGCACGATACGATCCGAGGAATTCGTCGGGGGTGGCCTGCCACCGTCGCCTGTGACAGGCACGGTCCTCGTTGACGGCAAGATTGTTCCCTTCATCATAGGAGGGAAGCCCGACGCCGGTGGCGGTTCCGCACTCGAAGTGAAATTGCCGCCCATCCCGATTCGCAAAGATCGCACCAAGGTGTATCGATACAAAAAGATCGACTGATCACTCGCGATGACACTTGGCGCGGGCCGTGACGATGCGGGCCGCGCCTTTCTTTTCCTGCGGGTGGCGCCGCACAGCGCGCCCCCTGTACTGGCCCTTCTCAACACGTCGCACGCGCCATGCGTGGCCGGCCAACACTGTTGATGATGATCTTGCGCGCGATACCTTCGCCGCACACAGTCAGTGTGCCAGCCTGCCAGGCGCTCGTAGCGAGTTGCTGCGAGCGTCCGGTTGCAACATAGGACACGTAGCGACCGACGCTGCCATCGCCGGTGATCCTGATTTTTCTTTGCCGCACCTCCCCGATACGCAGCAGGGCTTCGTCGGCCTCGCGCCGGCCGTTGTCGTTCGCGTCCTCGAACATGATCCATCCACGATCCCAACCTGCGACATCGGCGCAATCTTGCGCATCTTCGCTCGGACATAGGATCACCCGATGACGCCGCTTGAGCGCCTCCGAACGGGTCTGAATCACCGCGGAGAACAAATCGCTCGATGCATCGCCCACGCTCGTGTCCGTCAGGAGTCGCGCAAACGAGGGCACCGCGATCGCGGACACAATTCCAAGGATGGCCACGACCACCGCCAGTTCTACGAGCGTATATCCCCTCGATGCCCCCCGACGGCGAACCCTGAAGTCTTGCTGCACCTCCTGCCGCGTGCCCCGGGCAACGCTCATCCCCGCTTCGAAACCCATTGCGCTTCTCCCGAATTGGAATCGGCCACAATTCTATTGTCATTTTCTGAAGAAATGACAATAGAATTTACATGAATGCATTTGTCTTTCATGACAAGCTCGACGACTCAAGCAGAGAAGGAGGAGCGCAGAGGCAGGAATACGCCCCACGACTGCACGGCAGGATGCGCTGCGCGGTTGGCGCGCTACGCCAGCCAATCGTGCCCTTGGACAGGCTCGGGGCAAACGGACGCGTGCGATGCTCGATTCAAAAATTCGGGAGGAGGTGCGCAGCGTGAAGGGGTCGCAAATTCGGGCATCCGAATTTGCCCGGCCGCCACGTGACGAGCACGGCGGCCATCAACCGAGCCCGAACACGCTCAGACGAAGACGTCTATGGTGCCGCCGATGACCGCCCCCGGCGTCGGGCCGGAGGGAGGAGGAAGGGCCAGCAGGAGCTGCGCCGCATTCAGCTCCTGCAGCTCCATTGCCTTCTTGAGGACAAGCACCGAGGCCTCGGCCTTGAGGGAGGTCGATGCGTTGGCGGAAGCGATCGAAGCGACGGTCGAGATGTCCATGTCGCCTCTGACCGGCATCAATCGCGGAAGTTGCCGAACTGCAGCGGAAAGTCGGTGATGTCCTTCTTCACCAGCGCAATGGCGTCCTGCAGCACGTCGCGCTTGGCGCCTGAAACGCGAACCACGTCCCCCTGGATCGCTGCCTGGACCTTCATCTTGCTGTCCTTGAGGAGCTTGACGACCTTCTTGGCCAGATCCTGGTCGACACCGACGCGAACCTTCACTTCCTGCTTGACCTTGTTGCCCGAGATCTTCTGCACGTCACCGTAATCGAGGCAGCGCACGTCGACCTTCTTCTTGGTCATTTCGGGCAGCAGGATGGTCTTCATCTGGTCGAGCTGGAAGTCGGTGTCGCCGAACATCGTGATCAGCTTGTCGCCGAGCTCGAGCTTCGCGCTGGTGCCCTTGAAGTCGTGGCGCCCGGCAATCTTGCTGTTGGCGACATCGACGGCGTTCTTCAGCGAGGGCTGGTCGACCTCGGACATGATGTCGAAAGACGGCATGTTCGGCTCCCTGCGCGACGATCAGCCGAAGTGGCAGATGTAGTGGTAGGGCTCGCCGCTGACTTCGATATCGAAGCTCGAATTGCCCGGAACGTCGAACGACTGACCAGCGCCCCAGGTCTTCCACTCGGTCTCACCCTTCAGGCGGACGCGGCAGCTGCCACCGACACCTTCCATGATTTCGGGTGCGCCGGTATTGAAGGTCAGCGCCGCGGGCATGATGACGCCCACCGACTTGCGCGTGCCGTCGGCGAAGGTGATGGTGTGCGAGACACACTTGCCGTCGAAGTAGACGTTGGCCTTGGTCGTGACGGCGACGCCGTCGATTTTCTCGGTAGTGCTCATGAAACGAGGCTTCCTTATTCGATACCCATGAATTTCTGGATGAAGCTCTTGGCGATGAAGCCGATGAAACCGAGGCCGAGCGCGACAAATAGCCAGATCGTTCCGTAGCGCCCTGCCTTCGATTGCTTCGCGAGGTTGCCGATGATGAACAGCATGTACACGATCAGCGCGGAAACGAGGATCTTGAGCGACCAGTCCTCGAATTCCGCCACCGTCAGCCCGAATATGATCGGGTCACCCTCCATCCAGACTGCTCCTTAACCGCGCTTGTTGCGCGCGTTGGCGGCGATGCGCATGCGCAGGGCGTTGAGGCGGATGAAGCCGTGCGCATCCTTCTGGTTGTACGCACCCTGGTCGTCCTCGAAGGTCGCAATCGTCGGGTCGAACAGCGAGTCGGTCTTCGAGTCGCGGCCGGTGACGATGACGTTGCCCTTGTAGAGCTTGAGGCGGACCCAGCCGTTAACGGTCTGCTGGGTGTGGTCGATGAGCGCCTGCATGGCCTGGCGCTCGGGGCTCCACCAGTAGCCGTTGTAGATCAGGCTGGCGTAACGGGCGAGCAGATCGTCCTTGAGGTGGGCGACTTCGCGGTCGAGCGTGACGGATTCGATCGCACGATGCGCACGCAGCAGGATGGTACCCCCCGGGGTTTCATAGCAGCCGCGCGACTTCATGCCAACGTAGCGGTTCTCGACGAGGTCGAGGCGCCCGATGCCATGCTTGCCACCGAGGGCGTTCAGCTCGGCCAGCAGCTCGTGCGCCTTCATGCGCTTGCCGTTGATCGCGACGAGGTCGCCCTTCTCGAACTCGAGGTCGACGTATTCGGCGGCGTCCGGCGCGGCCTCCGGCGACACGGTCCAGCGCCACATCGACTCCTCCGCCTCGGCTGCGGGGTTCTCGAGATGGCGACCTTCGAAGGAGATGTGCAGCAGGTTGGCGTCCATCGAGTAGGGCGAGCCGCCCTGCTTGTGCTTCATCTCGATGGGAATGCCGTGCTTCTCTGCATAGGCGAGCAGCTTCTCGCGCGACAGCAGGTCCCATTCGCGCCACGGGGCGATGACCTTCACGCCGGGCATGAGCGCGTAGTAGCCGAGCTCGAAACGGACCTGGTCGTTGCCCTTGCCGGTCGCACCGTGCGACACGGCGTCGGCGCCGGTGGCGCGCGCGATCTCGATCTGGCGCTTGGCGATCAGCGGGCGGGCGATCGAGGTGCCGAGCAGGTACTCGCCTTCGTAGATGGTGTTGCAGCGGAACATCGGGAAGACGAAGTCGCGCACGAACTCTTCGCGCAGGTCGTCGATGAAGATGTTTTCCGGCTTGATGCCGAACTTCAGTGCCTTCTGGCGCGCGGGTTCAAGTTCCTCGCCCTGGCCGAGATCGGCCGTGAAGGTGACCACTTCGCACTTGTAGGTGTCCTGCAGCCACTTGAGGATGACTGAGGTATCGAGTCCGCCCGAATAGGCGAGGACAACTTTCTTGACGTCGCTCATGTGGATTTCCGCTCTTTTCTTGCCGCTTGACTGAAGGCCGTGTCGCCACGACCGCCTTTCGCTCCGTGGCCGGCGAAGCTTTCCGTCCGGCCAATCGCTGTTTGTCCTGCCGCCCTGCTCACGCGTGCGCAGGGCGATTCCGTTAGCTCTCGACCTTGCCGAGCACCAGATACTCCATCAAAGCCTTCTGCACGTGCAGGCGGTTCTCGGCCTCGTCCCACACCACGGACTGGGGGCCGTCGATCACTTCTGCCGTGACCTCCTCGCCGCGGTGCGCGGGCAGGCAGTGCATGAACAGGGCGCCGGGACCGGCCGCCGCCATCATGTCCGCATCGACACACCAGTCGGCAAAGGCCTTCATGCGCGCCTCGTTCTCGGCCTCGTAGCCCATCGACGTCCATACGTCGGTGGTAACGAGGTCGGCGCCGCGGCAGGCCTCCATCGGGTCGTCGAACACTTCGAAGTGCCTGCCCCCGGCAAGACCAGCTCGCGCGGGGTCGATCGCGTAGCCCGGCGGCGTCGACACGCGGACCTTGAAGTCTAGAACCTCCGCCGCCTGCAGCCAGGTGTAGGACATGTTGTTGGCATCCCCCACCCAGGCGACGGTCCTGCCCTGGATCGAGCCGCGATGCTCGATGAAGGTGAAGATGTCGGCCAGGATCTGGCAGGGGTGATATTCGTTGGTCAGCCCGTTGATCACCGGCACGCGCGAATTCGCCGCGAAACGGTCGATGATGTCCTGCTCGAAGGTGCGGATCATCACGACGTCGCTCATGCGCGAGATCACCTGCGCCGCATCCTCGACGGGTTCGCCGCGACCGAGCTGGGAGTCGCGCGTGTTCAGGTAGATCGCCGAGCCGCCGAGCTGCTGCATGCCGGCCTCGAAGGACAGGCGCGTGCGGGTGCTGGCCTTCTCGAAGATCATGACCAGCGTACGGTCGAACAGCGGGTGGTAGGGTTCGTAGCGCTTGAACTTGTCCTTGATCCAGCGCACACGACCGAACAGGTAGTCGTATTCCTCGCGCGTGAAGTCCTTGAACTGCAGATAGTGCCGCGGCGTGTTCATCGCGTGCCTCCTTATTGCCCGAGGAACTTGCGCACCAGTGGCGCGAGCGCCGAGACGAGGGCGCCGGCGTCCTGCTCGGTGAACACGAGCGCAGGCAGCAACCGGATGACGCGATCGGCCGTGACGTTGATCAACAGGCCCGCCTCGAGCGCCTGGCGCACGAGATCCCCGCAGGGGCGATCGAGTTCGATGCCGATCATGAGCCCGCGGCCGCGGATATCGACCACGCCGCTCACCCCGGCCAACGCTTCGCGCATGCCATTGCGGATCGCTTCGCCGACACGCACGGCATTGTCGCGCAGCGCCTTGTCCTCGATCTCGGCGATCGTCGCCAGGCCCGCGGCGCACGCGAGCGGATTGCCGCCGAAGGTCGAGCCGTGGTTGCCCGGCCCGAACAGGCCGGCCGCACGGCCCGCCGTGACGCACGCACCGATCGGCACGCCCGAGCCGAGACCTTTTGCCAGCGTCATGATGTCCGGCTTGATCCCCGATTGCTGGAAACCGAACCAGGGGCCGGTGCGCCCAATGCCGCACTGCACTTCGTCGCAGATCAGCAGCCAGCCGCGCTCGTCGCAAATGGCGCGCAGCTCGCGCTGGAAGTCGTCGTCGGCGATGTTGATGCCGCCTTCGCCCTGAACCATCTCGAGCATGACGGCCACGACGTTGTGGTTATGCTCGCCCACCGCGCGGATCGCGGAGATGTCCTTGTACGGGACGCGCACGAAGCCCGTCACCAGCGGTTCGAAGCCAGCCTGGGTCTTGCGGTTGCCGGTGGCGGAGAGGGTCGCGAGCGTGCGTCCATGGAAAGCGTTCTCCATGACGATGATCTCGGGATGATCGATGTGCTTCTTGTGCCCGTAGAAGCGCGCGAGCTTGATCGCCGCCTCGTTGGCCTCGCATCCGGAATTGCAGAAGAACACTTCGTCCATGCCGGACAGGGCGGCGATGCGGTCGCCCAGCTCCTCCTGGCGGGGAATGCGGTACAGATTGGAGGTATGCAGCACGCTCGCGGCCTGCTCGGAAATGGCGCGCACGAGCCGCGGGTGGTTGTGACCGAGCGTGGACACGGCAATGCCCGAGAGCGCGTCAAGATAGCGCTTGCCGGTCTCATCGAAGAGCCAGACGCCCTCCCCATGCGTGAAAGCAACGGGCAATCTGGCGTAGGTGTTCATGAGATGCGACATGGGGGACCCCGTTCAGGATGTAGCAGAAACGCACACGGCGGCACATGCCGCCGTGAAAAGGTTGAAGGACGATGTTAAGCGAAAACCGCGGGCCTTGTACAGGTTCGGGATCGGACACGCCAGCCCGCCCGGCGGGGTCCGCATCCCGGGATGATCCGTCGCATCGCGGGATAATGCCGGGGTTTTTCTGCTAGAATCCGCCCCGTCTTTCGCGGTGCCAGCAGTCCCGGCCACCAGCCGGCGCACCGTCCTCCGGAAATTCCCGCAGCCGCCGAATCTCACCCTATGAGCCAATCGATCGAAAGCTTCGTCATCATCGGTGTCACGCGCGAAGGGAAGACCTTCCGCCCGAGCGACTGGGCTGATCGGTTGTGCGGAATCATGTCGGCCTTCGGCGCCGACAACCGGATGATGTATTCGCCCTACGTTCGACCGGGGTGCACGCTCAAGGGCCACAAGGCCGTGCTGGTGGATGCCCGGCTTTACGACATCGAGCCGCTGGCCTACAAATTCCTGATCAATTTTGCCAAGGACAATGATCTGGTGGTCGACAACATCGACGACGAACACATGAAGATCTGAGCAACGCGCCGAAGCGCAGCTTCGCAACGGCGGCAACAGAAATGAAAACGGCGACCGAGGTCGCCGTTTTCATTATCCCGCGAACGCGAGGATCAGGCGGCCATCGCCTTGATCGCTGCGGACAGCCGGCTCTTGTGGCGGGCAGCCTTGTTCTTGTGGATGATCTTCTTGTCGGCGATGCTGTCGATGGTGCTCATCGAGGTGCGGAACACCGCCTGGGCAGCAGCCTTGTCGCCACCGACGACGGCCTTTTGCACAGCCTTGATCGCGGTACGCAGACGAGAACGGAGGCTGCCATTGTGAGCGCGGGCCACGACCGCCTGACGGGCGCGCTTGCGGGCTTGTGCCGAGTTGGCCATATCTATGTTCTTCCGTTGAGTGGTTCTTGAAAACGCGCGAGTTTAACCGTTCGACAGGCAAGGTGCAAGTGCACCGCCGGGCAACAGCGGCTATCATCGCGTCTTTTGCCACGGCAACCACCGATGAACCTGTTGCGCGCCCTTGCCACCGTCAGCAGCATGACCCTGTTGTCGCGGATCCTCGGCTTCGTCCGGGACTTCGTGATCGCGCGCACCTTCGGCGCCGGCATGGCGACCGACGCCTTCTTTGTCGCGTTCCGGCTGCCCAACCTGCTGCGACGCATGTTTGCGGAGGGTGCGTTCTCGCAGGCCTTCGTTCCCATTCTCGCCGAATACAAGAACCGCCAGGGACCTGAGGAGACGCACAAGCTGGTGGGCCGCGTGGCCACGGCCCTCGCGCTGGCGGTGGCCGTGGTGACCGCCATCGGCATCGTCGCCGCACCGCTGATCATCTGGGCATCCGCGCCGGGTTTCGCTGACGAACCGGACAAGTTCGCACTCACCGTCGAACTGACCCGCATCACCTTCCCTTACATCCTGTTCATGGCACTGGTGGCGCTTGCCGGCGGCATCCTCAACACCTGGAGCCGCTTCGCCATTCCGGCGTTCACGCCGGTACTGCTGAACCTCTCCTTCATCGGCATGGCGCTGTTCGCCGCCCCCTGGTTCGATCCGCCCGTCCTCGCGCTGGCGTGGGCGGTATTCATCGGCGGCATCCTGCAACTGGCGCTGCAATTGCGCCCGCTCGCGCGCATCGGCTTGCTACCGCGCTTCGATCTGAACCTGTCCGATCCCGGCGTGCGACGCATCGCAAAACTGATGCTGCCCGCGATGCTGGGGGTGTCGGTGAGCCAGGTGTCGCTGATCATCAACACCATCTTCGCGTCCTTCCTCGAGAGCGGCAGCGTGTCGTGGCTGTATTACGCCGATCGGCTGATGGAGTTCCCGGCAGGCCTGCTCGGCGCCGCGTTGGGGACGATCCTGCTGCCCAGCTTGTCGAAACTGCACGCGGACGAGCAGCCGGAAGCCTTCTCGTCTCTGCTCGACTGGGGGCTGCGCCTGACGCTGATGCTCACGCTGCCGGCCGCGCTCGCGCTGGCGCTGCTGGCCGTGCCGCTGCTGTCGACGCTGTTCCAGCACGGAGCCTTCACGGCGACGGACGTGCAGCAGACACGCCTCGCCCTGGTCGCCTACAGCGTCGGGCTGAGCGGCCTGATCCTGGTGAAGATCCTCGCGCCCGGGTTCTATGCGCGACAGGACATCCGCACGCCGGTCAAGATCGCCCTGATCACGCTGGTCGCGACGCAACTGATGAACCTCGCGTTCATCGTGCCGCTCAAGCATGCCGGCCTCGCGCTGTCGATCGGGCTCGCCTCGCTGCTGAATGCGGCGCTGCTGTTTCGCGGCTTGCGCCGGCGCGGAGTCTATCGGCCGCAACCGCGCTGGGGCATATTTTCGCTGCGCCTGCTGGCCGCACTGGGAGTACTGGGGGTCGCACTTTGGTTCGGCATGGGCGACGAGCAGTGGTGGTACGCGCAGGATGCAGCAACGCGTGTCCTGCGCCTGTCCGCAGTCGTACTGGGCGGAATCGGTGCGTATTTCCTCACCCTGTTCACCGTGGGAGTGCGCCCGCGGGATTTCCGCCGGCGCGCGGCATGACCGGCCGGCGCGGGCACCCCGCGCCGCAGTGCAGCGTTACGGAAGGATTCGGCGGCACTAGAATGGGACGAATGTTATCCCGATCGACATGTAAGGAGTTCCCTGGCATGAGACTCAGCAGCCAAAGCTTCGCCGACGGCGCGCGCATCCCCGGCGAATTCTCGTTCTGCATTCCGGCCGCTGAAGGCCACGTCTGCCTCGGCAGCAATCGCAACCCGCACCTGGCCTGGAGCGGGGTGCCGACGGAAACGCGCTCCTTCGTGCTGATCTGCCACGACCCGGATGTACCGAGCAGCGGTGACGACGTCAACCAGGAAGGTCGCGTTGTGCCGGCAAGCCTGCCGCGTGTGGATTTCTTCCACTGGGTCGTCATCGACCTGCCGGCGGACCTGCGGGAAATCGCGGCCGGCAGCTTTTCGGACGGCGTGACGCCGGGCGGAAAGAACGGCCCGGAAGGTCCGCTCGGCTCGCGCCAGGGCATCAACGATTACACCGCCTGGTTTGCCGGTGACGAAGCCATGCGCGGGAATTACCACGGCTACGACGGTCCCTGCCCGCCGTGGAACGACGAGCTGGTGCACCGCTACGTGTTCACGCTGTATGCGCTGGACAAGGAATGCTGCAACGTCGACGGGAGCTTCGGCGGAGCCCAGGTGCGCAACGCGATCGCGGGTCACGTGCTGGCCGAGGCGAAGCTCACCGGCACGTACACCCTGAATCCGTCACTGTCCGACTGAGCTTTCAGCAGAATCCGGAGCGCCCAGGCCGGTTCGCGCGACTCAGAATCCGGCGGCAGTGCCTTCCCGGCGCGGGTCGGCAGCGCCGACCCATTCCTTGCCTCGCCTGACGACCACACCCAACCCGCTGGTCAGGTCGCGCACTACGGTTTCGTGACCGAAGGCGGCAAGACCGTCGGCCAGCGGTCGCACGTCGCCGCGATCCTCGATCTCGGTGGGGCCATTGCGGCTGCCGACATGAGGACGGGCGAGCAAGGCGTCGGGCGGCATGTTCCAGTCGAGCAGGCCGACGAGGCTTTCGGCGACATAGTTGATGATCTGGCTGCCACCCGGCGAGCCCGTCACGGCGTGGAGTTTTCCACCCGCGTCGAACACCAGGGTCGGCGACATCGAACTGCGCGGACGCTTGCCGGGGCCGACACGGTTCGGGTGGGGACCGCGCTCGTCGGCCGGGGCAAAGGAGAAGTCGGTCAATTGGTTGTTGAGCAGGAAGCCCCGCGCCACGCGCCGGCTGCCGAAGGCATCCTCGATCGAGGCGGTCATGGAGACGGCATTGCCGGCCGGATCGACAATCGACACGTGGGAGGTCGCGGGCTGCTCGACGTTCACCGCCCGCGGCGCTGGCGCAGCGCCGGGAGTGCCGGGCCGAGCACGATCAAGACTGTCGTCGAGCCGGATCAGTTGCGCGCGCGCGCCGAGGTAGTCCCTCGCAAGCAGCCTTGAGGGCGCGAGCGGCATCGCGACGGGATCGCCATACCATGCGTCGCGATCGGCGAACGCGAGCCGCCCCGCTTCGCTGAACAGGTGGGCGGCAAACGCCGAGTCGGGCGCGATGTCGGCAAGGCGGAAACGTTCGAGGATGCCGAGCATCGCCAGCACGGTGGCCGCGCCCGAGCTGGGCGGAGGCATGCCGCAGACACGGTAGGTGCGGTAGCGTCCGCACAAGGGGGCGCGCTCGACCGCACGGTAGCCGGACAGATCCTCGAGCGAGAGCGCACCCGGGTTTGGACCGGCAGCGACCGCAGCAACGATGGCGCGCGCGATAGGCCCTGCATAGAACGCGTCAGCGCCCTGCTCCGCCACCGCAGCCAGCACCTCGGCCAGTTCGGGATTGCGCAGCGTCGCCCCCTCCGCCAACGGCCGCCCGTCGGCATCGAAGAAGAGCTGGCGCGCGGCTGGATCACGACTCAGGAAGCGGTCCTGCGCGATCAGTTTGTGCAGGCGCGGCGACACCGGAAAACCCTCGGTGGCGAGGCGGATCGCGGGCTGGAACAGGCTCGGCCAGGGCAGCCGCCCGTAACGCGCATGGACAGCGGCAAACATGCGCAGCAGCCCCGGCACTCCGACCGAGCGCCCGCCCACGACGGCGTCGTGGAAGGCCATCTTGTCGCCTTGCGGAGTGAGAAAGAGACGCTCATCCACGCCTCCCGGCGCAGTCTCGCGCCCATCCCAGGCGCTCGTCCTGCCCATTTGCGCGTCGTGATGGACGAGGAATCCACCTCCGCCAATGCCGGAGGACTGCGGTTCGACGACGTTGAGCACCAGCGCGGCGGCGATGGCGGCATCGACCGCGCTACCGCCTGCGTGCAACACCCCCACGGCTGCATCGGTCGCGTGCGGGTTGGCGGTGACGACCATCGCCCGCGATGCAACGACGGCCGGCTTCCTGCTGAAGCCTGTCGCCGCTTCAGGCTGACCGGGCGCTTGGCCAAAAGCTGGCCGGGCTGCGGGTAGCGCCGCCAGCCCGAGGATCACGATTGCGGCGAGCAGGGTCCGCGATGCATTCATATCCCCTCCCGAAGTTCACCTGCCGGCAGATTGATGTGCGGAAACGATACGCGGGCCCGCGGCATGCCGGGTCGCGCGCAGTGTATCGCAACGTTTCAGGGGACGTAGGCAGCGAGTCGACGCGCAACGGAAGCAAAGCTCGGCCGACGGTAGTCCGGGACGCCCCCGGCGTATGCGGGATATACCTCGCCTTCGATGAGCGGACGAAGGTAGCGCTTTGCCGCGTCGGTGACGTGCAGGCCGTCACCACGGATGAACCCGGCGGGCACCCGGCGCTCGAGGTTGGCGATCGCAGCCACGTCCTGGAGCACGACATCCCAGCGGTAGGGGGCGTCGGCGAGTCGCCGGATCGCCGGCATGACGCAGTCGCGCCCGGCGATGGCGGCTGCGACCGCGGCGCGACCGACGGCGCAGGCCTGGGCATGATCGACGGCCGACACGAGGTGGCCGGCAGCGCGCTGCAGGTAATCGGGAATGGCCCAGTGGTGCTTGTGACCGAGCCGCGCATGGATCAGCCGCGCGAGGCACTGGCCCGCGCCACCGAGCTGCACGTGCCCCTTGCGATCGTGATCCTGCTCCATGACGAGCGTGCCGTCGGCACGACGGATCCCCTCCGACACCGTCACGGCGCAATAACCGAGTCGCTTCACCGTGGCGTCGACGGCGCCCAGGAAGGCCTCCTCGTCGAAAGGCACCTCGGGCATCAGGATGATGTGCGGCGGTTCATCCTCCGTGCGCGCAGCGAGCGCGCTCGCCGCGGCGATCCAGCCGGCGTTGCGCCCCATCACCTCGAGCACGAAGACGCGCCCGGCGCTGCTGGCCATCGACGCGATGTCGAGGCCGGCTTCCAGCATGGCCACCGCTGCATACTTGGCAGCAGAACCGAAGCCGGGCGAACAGTCGGTGCCTTCGAGGTCGTTGTCGACCGTCTTCGGCACGCCCACGCATACCAGCGGGTAGCCGCGCACACGGGCGGCGGCCGAGATCTTGGCAACGGTATCCATCGAACCGTTGCCGCCGTTGTAGAGGAAATAACCGACGCCGTGCGCAGCGAAGACCGCGAACAGGCGGTCGTACTGGGCGGGATTCCGCTCGGGGGGATCGAGATCGAAGCGACAGGAGCCGAAGGCACCGCCCGGCAGGTGCGAGAGCGCCTCGAGATCGCCCGCGCCAAGCGTCGACGTGTCGATCAGATCCTCGCCGAGGGCGCCGAGAATGCCGTGGCGGGCGGCAAGCACGGTGCCGATGGCGTCGCTGCGTTCGCGCGACGCGGCGATGACCGCCGCCGCGGTGGCGTTGATGACCGCGGTAACGCCGCCCGACTGCGCATACAGGAGATTCGTCTTGTTCATCGCGCTCTCGTAGCGTGCTTTCAAGGCGGCAGCCCTATACCGCCGTTCCTATCGCAAGACATGGGCAGGGCTTCGCCAGGCTCAGCCCGAACGGGCATGTCGTTGCCGGCTTACCAATGCAAACGCGGCGAGAAACGGGATGGCTCCCGCCGCTCGCCGCGCCTGTGCCGGAGACGTCCGCTTACTTCAGAGCTTCGAACGCGTTCGCGGTGATCGCCTCGACCGCGCCGAGACCGGAGATCTTGCGGACTTTCGGGGCGGCAGCCGCACCGGAAGCGGCCCACTGGGAATAGTACTCGACCAGCGGCTTGGTCTGGGCGTGATAGACCTCGAGGCGCTTCTTCACGGTTTCCTCGCGATCGTCGTCGCGCTGGATGAGATCCTCGCCGGTCACGTCGTCCTTGCCCGCAACCTTGGGCGGGTTGAACTTGACGTGGTAGGTGCGGCCCGAGGCGACGTGCACACGGCGCCCGCTCATGCGCTCGACGATCTCGCTGTCGGGAACGTCGATCTCGAGGACGAAGTCGATCGGCACGCCGGCTTCCTTCATCGCGTCAGCCTGCGGAATCGTGCGCGGGAAGCCGTCGAACATGTAGCCGGCCTTGCAATCGTCCTGCTGCAGGCGGTCCTTCACCAGGCCGATGATGATGTCGTCGGAGACGAGGCCGCCCGCATCCATCACCTTCTTGGCCTCGATACCCAGCGGAGTGCCCGCCTTGACCGCGGCGCGCAGCATGTCGCCGGTGGAAATCTGCGGAATGCCGAACTTCTCCTTGATGAAGTTCGCCTGCGTGCCCTTGCCTGCGCCCGGGGGTCCCAACAGAATCAAACGCATGAATCCTCTCCTCCCTGTCATGCGGCGCCAGTCCGGCCGCATGGTTCCCAAAAAATGAAGCCCGAAACTTACTCGACTCGACCTGCGCGGTCAAACGCGGCCCGGACGCGCTCAAGGTCTTCGGGCGTATCCACGCCCGCCGCCGGCGCGCGTTCGACGGAAAGTACCCGAATGCGGTAACCGTGCCACAGCACCCGGAGCTGCTCGAGCGCCTCCCAGTTTTCCAGCGGCGACGCTGACAGCCCTGCGTAGCGGCGCAGGAAGTCGACACGATAAGCGTAGATGCCCACGTGGCGCTGCACCGGAAGGCCCGCGGGGATCGCCTCGCGGGATTTGGCGAAATCGTCGCGCGCCCAGGGAATCGGGGCACGTGAGAAATACAGCGCACGATCGTTCGCGTCGCACACGACCTTGACCACGTTCGGATTGAAGAATTCGGCGGCGTCGTGCAGCGGGTGCGCGGCCGTCGCGATGGCGGCGTCAGGCGCATCGGCCAGGGCGCGCGCGACATCGGCAATCAGGGCGGGGTCGATCAGCGGTTCGTCCCCCTGCACATTCACGACGATCTGGTCATCGCTCCAGCCACGGGCGGCGACGACCTCGGCGAGGCGGTCGGTGCCGCTGGGATGATCGGCGCGTGTCATCAGCACGTCGCCGCCGGCCGACTGCACGGCTTCGACGACGCGTGCATCGTCGGTCGCGACCCACGCGGACAGCGGCCCGGCCTTGCGTGCCTGTTCGAGCACGCGCACCACCATGGGCTTGCCGCCGATGTCAGCGAGCGGCTTGCCCGGCAGGCGCGTCGAGGCGTAGCGCGCCGGAATGACGACGTGGAAGCCGGCCATGCTCAGCGGCGCATGGCGTCGACTTCTTCGGCCGGCAGCTGGCGCGCCTCTTCCTCGAGCATCACCGGAATGCCGTCTCGGATCGGGAACGCGAGGCGGTCGGCCTTGCAGACGAGCTCCTGCTTGTCCTTGACGAAGTCGAGAGGACCCTTGCAGACGGGGCACACGAGGATTTCAAGCAGTCTGGCGTCCATGCGACAGTTTCTCCAGGATATGTTCGGCGGCGCCCGCCGGGATCTGTGCCCTGACCGGGAATTCCCAAGTGTCGGCAGACGCGAAAGCCGAGCATTTTACCGCATCCTTGCTGGTCAGGACTTTCGCCTCGCCGGGCGCGAACGCCAGGTCGGCGGCGGTGAATGGGTGATGGTCCGGAAAGGGATGGGGCACGACGTCGAGCCCCATCGCGCGCAATTGATCGAAGAAACGCTCCGGGCGACCTATGCCGGCGACCGCGTGCACACGACGCCCCATGAATGTATCGGGCCGGCATCGATGCGCCGCATCCTGGAGGGAGATGAAATCATCGCCCTCGAGTCGCATCGGGAATACCGGGGTGTCGCCGATCGCCCGCCTGACCACGGCCGAAAGGGGACCGTGGGCAATCACCATGTCGACTTCGCGCAGCCGGGTCAGCGGTTCGCGCAGAGGACCCGCGGGCAGCAGCCAGCGGTTGCCGAGCGTGCGCTCGTCCACAACCGCGAGTTCGACGTCGCGTGCGAGGCGGTAATGCTGCAAGCCGTCGTCGGAAACAATGACGTCGCACTCGGGATGCCGGGCCAGAAGCGCATTCGCCGCGGCCGGACGGTCCGCACCGACGGCGACGGGACAACCGGTCAGACGCGCGAGGAGCACGGGTTCGTCGCCGTAAAGGGACGTAGCGCCGTCGGCAGGAACCAGGGCGACGCCGCCGACATGGCCGCCATATCCGCGACTGACGACGCCGGGAGTCCAGCCCGCCGCGCGCAACTCGCGCACGAGCCAATCCACGACCGGGGTCTTGCCGCTGCCGCCGACAGCGATGTTGCCGACGATGATGACCGGGACGGGGAGGCGCTCGACGCGCCGCGGGTCACTGCGATAACGGCGACGACGCGTCGCGGCGAGGGCGCCGAACAGCGTCGACAAGGGGCGCAGCAGGTGCGCGAGGAGAGAGCGGCGGCGCCACCACTCCGGACTGCTGCGCGCCATGGATCAGGTGCACGGCATCGGCGACAGGGTCGCCGATGCCGCCCCGGCGGCAAGACCGCTCACGGGGCGGACTGGGTGGCGAAGGTGATGTGCGGCAGGCCCGCACGCTGCGCCGCCTGCATCACGTCGATGACGCTCTGGTGCGCGGCCTTGGCGTCCGCCGTGATGACCACGACCGGATCCTTGCCCCCGGCAGGAACGGCGCGACCGAGCGCCGCGGCGATCGCATTGATGCTCTTGTCGCCGACCGGCTGGCGATTGACGAGAACGTCTCCGGCGGCATTCACCGCGACAACGATCTCGTTGGGCGTGACCTCGGCGGCCTTGGTGTCGGCCGTCGGGAGGTTGATCTCGAGTCCCGATACCTTGGAGTAGGTCGTCGTGAGGACGAGGAAGATGATCAGGACCAGCAGGACATCGATCAGCGGGATCAGGTTGATGTCCGGTGCTTCGTGCTTGCGTCCGCGCTGGAAGTTCATGCGCTGCATTCCCGCTCAGGGGCGACGGTCGCCGTGCACGACCTCGACCAGCTTGATCGCCTGCTGCTCCATGTCGACGACGAAGCCATCGACGACCGCGCGGTAATGGCGCCAGAAGATGATCGAAGGAATCGCGATCATCAGGCCCAGGCCCGTGGCGTAGAGCGCGGTGGAGATACCCTGCGCGAGCTGCTGCGGGTTGGTCGTGGCCGCCCCCTGGGCGGCGAAGATGTCGATCATGCCGACGATGGTGCCGAACAGGCCCATCAGCGGGGCGATCGACGCGATGGTGCCGAGCGTGTTGAGGAAGCGCTCGAGTTCGTGCGCGACGGCGCGGCCGGTTTCCTCGATCGCCTCCTTCATGACCTCGCGCGAGCTGCTGACGTTGCGCAGGCCCGCGGCAAGGACGCGACCGAGCGGCGAATGGGCGGCGACGCGGTTGGCCATCTCGGACGTGGCGCCTTTCTGGCGCAGGTCGGAAAGCACCTTGTCGAGCAGGCCGTCGGGCACGATGCGCGAGCGACGCAGGGTGACGCCGCGTTCGATGATGAGGGCGACGGCAACGATGGATACCAGCAGGAGGGGCCAGACGGGCCAGCCCGCGGACTGGATGAGCGCGAACACGCAGGAACTCCGGAAACTCGAAAAAAGAAGAACTGTAAACCCCAGCCGCGAACACGGCAAGGGCGCACCCTTTTGTCATGGACGCAGGAAGAATCCACAAATCCTGTGGATAAGTTTGTGGATTCTTCGAGAATTAGTCGGCAAATAGCTGTCGCGACAAGCGTTTTCTTACTGCGCTGAAAAATTAAGCAACAATTTTATTGTTTAAAAACAGTGGCTTGCAAATATCCTTAAATACTTCGCGGATTCGTAGATTCACCATTGACAGAACGGGAGCCTTGTGGATTCCGTTACAATCGCGGCCATGCAAAACACCTTGATCCCTCCCTTCGGCGGCCCCGGCGACACGAATGGCGCGGGCCGGGTTCTCAGCGTTTCAGCGCTCAACCGCATGGCCCGCGAGACGCTCGAAGCCCGCTTTCCCCTGATGTGGGTGAGCGGCGAGATCTCCAATCTCACCAGGGCGCCCTCGGGCCACTTGTATTTCACCCTGAAGGACGCCGAGGCGCAGGTTCGCTGCACGATGTGGCGCAATCGCGCCCAGCTGCTGCCCTTCCGCCCGGAGAACGGGATGCGGGTGGATGCCCGCTCGCTCGTAACCCTGTACGAGGCGCGCGGCGACTTCCAGCTCAATGTCGAGGCACTGCGGCAGACCGGACAGGGGAACCTGTTCGAGGCCTTCCTGCGCCTCAAGGAAAAGCTCGCGTCAGAAGGCCTGTTCGACCCGGCCGCGAAACGGGTGCTTCCACATTACCCGCGGCGCATCGGCGTCGTGACGTCACCGACGGCCGCCGCATGGAGGGATGTGCTGGCCGCGTTGCAGCGGCGTGCCCCGCATCTCGAGGTGGTCCTCTACCCGTCGCCGGTGCAGGGCGCTGACGCCGGCGCAAGGCTCGCCGAAGCGGTGCGGACGGCGGACGCGCGCCGTGCGGAAGATGCCATCGACCTGCTCCTGGTGGTGCGCGGCGGCGGCAGCATCGAGGATCTGTGGGCCTTCAACGACGAGGCGCTGGCACGCGCGATCCGCGGGTGCCGGGTGCCGGTGGTGAGCGGCGTGGGTCACGAGACCGACTTTACGATCGCGGATTTCGCAGCCGACGTGCGCGCGGCGACGCCGACCGGTGCCGCCGAACTGGCGAGCGCGGGCTACCACGCCGCGCGGGCGCGCGTGAGCGACTTGGGACGTTTCCTGTCCGCCGGCATGGAGCGGCGTCTGCACGGGCTGGCACAAAGGCTCGACCGGGCTGCGCTGCGGCTCGTGCATCCACGCGAACGGCTCGGGCTCGCACGAGAGCGCAGCGAACGGCTCGCCACACGCCTGGGCGCGGCGATGGCGCGCCGTCTGGAACGCATGGAAGGGACACGCCGCGTCCTGGAATTGCGCCTCGTCGCCCGCAAGCCCGACCTGCGCCGGGAGATGGAGCGCTGTGCCCGCGCGGCGCAAAGGCTCGGCGCAGCAGGTGGACAGCTCATGCAGCGCCGTGCGGAACGACTCTCCGCGCTGGCGACCCACTTGCAGCATCTGGCGCCGCAGGCGGTGCTCGCGCGCGGCTACAGCATCACGCGCGACGCGGAGGGGCGAATCCTGAGGGACGCCGACGAGACGACGGCAGGCGAGAAAATCTCGGTGGAACTCGCAAACGGGCGCCTGCGTGCTATCGTGAATAGCACGGAAGCATGACGAGCGCGCCACCGCGCGTTGCAGGATCCTCCCGCGGACAGGCTGCACGGCCCGCAGGATTGCCAGCGGGGTTCAATCCCGACTAGAATAGTCAGGCTTTGACCCCGACAACCCTGAAACCAAACAGGAAGGAGAACAAATGGAACATACCCTGCCCCCCCTGCCCTACGCGAAGGACGCCCTGGCTCCGCACATTTCGGCCGAGACCATGGAGTTCCACTACGGCAAGCACCACCAGGCCTATGTGACCAACCTCAATAACCTGATCAAGGGCACCGAGTACGAGAACCTCGACCTCGAGGCGATCGTCAAGAAGGCTCCCGCCGGCGGCGTGTATAACAACGCCGCCCAGGTGTGGAACCACACCTTCTTCTGGAACGGCATGAAGCCGAACGGCGGCGGCGAGCCGACGGGCGCGCTGGCCGAAGCGATCAAGGCCAAGTGGGGCAGCTTCGAGGACTTCAAGAAGGCCTTCACGACCTCGGCCGTGGGCAACTTCGGTTCGGGCTGGACCTGGCTGGTGAAGAAGGCCGACGGCAGCGTCGACATCGTCAACATGGGCGCAGCCGGCACCCCGCTGACGACCGCCGACAAGGCCCTGCTCTGTATCGACGTGTGGGAACACGCCTACTACATCGACTACCGCAACCGTCGCCCGGACTTCGTCGCGACCTTCCTGAACAGCCTCGCCAACTGGGACTTCGCCGCGAAGAACTTCGCCTGATCCCCCTGCGGACCTTGCCGGCCCCCGCGTGAGGCCGGCCGCGTGGCCTCCCCTGTCGTGCAGGTGGAGGCCACGCCATTTCTGAATATACTTTTCTGATTTTCTTCGTTCAGGTTATAAGCGCGCGACGTTAGATTTTCTCCATCGAATTCCCTTCCACGGAGAAAATCATCATGACGGTCAACATCCTCCGGCGCAGCCTGCTGGCCCTGGCACTCACCGCAAGCCTGGTCGGCACCGCACAGGCGCAGACGACGCTGCTCAACGTTTCCTACGATCCGACGCGCGAGCTGTACCAGGCGTTCAACCCCGAATTCGCGAAGTACTGGAAGGTGAAGACCGGCCAGGACGTGACGATCAAGCAGTCGCACGGAGGCTCCGGCAAGCAGGCGCGGGCGGTGATCGACGGCCTCGAGGCGGACGTGGTGACGCTGGCGCTGGCCTATGACATCGACGTCATCGCGGCGAAGACGAACAAGTTCCCCGCCGACTGGCAGAAGCGCCTGCCGCACAACAGCTCGCCCTACACCTCGACGATCGTCTTCCTCGTGCGCAAGGGCAATCCGAAGGGGATCAAGGACTGGGGCGACCTGGTGAAGCCGGACGTCCAGGTGATCACGCCGAATCCGAAGACTTCGGGCGGCGCGCGCTGGAATTACCTTGCGGCGTGGGGCTATGCGCTGCAGCAGCCGGGCGGCAGCGAGGCGAAGGCGAAGGAGTTCGTGACCGAGCTGTTCAAGCATGTGCCGGTGCTCGATTCGGGCGCGCGCGGTGCGACCAATACCTTCGTGCAGCGCGGCATCGGCGATGTGCTGCTGGCGTGGGAGAACGAGGCCTTCCTGTCGGTGAACGAGCTGGGCCCGGACAAGTTCGAGATCGTGGTGCCGTCGGTGTCGATCCTGGCCGAACCGCCGGTGACGGTGGTCGACGGGGTCGCGGCGAAGCGGGGGACGACCGAGGTCGCAAAGGCTTACGTGGAATATCTGTACTCGCCCGCCGGGCAGAAGATCGCCGCGCAGCATTACTACCGCCCGGCGAAGCCGGAGCTGGCCGACCCGAAGGACGTGGCGCGTTTCCCGAACCTGAAGACCTTCACGATCGACGGCCTGTTCGGCGGCTGGGCGAAGACGCAGAAGGCGCACTTCGACGACGGCGGCGTGTTCGACCAGATCTTCACGCGCTGAACCGCGCGTCACGACACACGGAGCGCCGCGCATGCGACACACGAGTTTGATCGTGCCGGGCATCCACGGCAGCGGGCCGCAGCACTGGCAGACCTGGCTGGAACAGCGCCTACCGGACGCGCGGCGGGTGCGCGGGATCGACTGGGAGGCGCCCGTGCTGGCGCGCTGGGCGGCGGCGGTGCGGCGCGAGATCGACGAGTCGCCGCACGCGGTGTGGCTCGTGGCGCACAGCTTCGGCTGCCTGGCGAGCGTGGTCGCGGCGGCCGACCGCCCCGAACGGGTGGCGGGGGCGCTGTTCGTCGCGCCG
Source organism: Aromatoleum evansii (assembly GCF_012910805.1). Taxonomy (GTDB): domain Bacteria; phylum Pseudomonadota; class Gammaproteobacteria; order Burkholderiales; family Rhodocyclaceae; genus Aromatoleum; species Aromatoleum evansii. The sequence goes on along the minus strand of NZ_WTVK01000001.1, from coordinate 38,562 downwards.
GCCGATCCGGCACGCTTCGGTCCGCTCGGTCTGCTGGAGGAGGCGCCGGCGCCCGCCGACGACCTCGGCCCCTGGCTGCCCCAGCGACAGCTCGGCTTTCCCTGCGCGGTGATCGCGAGCACCAACGATCCCTGGGTGCGGCTGACCGTGGCGGCCTACTGGGCGGACCGCTGGGGTGCGCGCTTCATCAACATCGGCGCGGGGGGCCACATCAACGTCGACGCCGGCTTCGGCGCGTGGCCCTTCTGCCACGACCTGCTCGACGGCATGCAGCAGGCGCACGAGGACCTGCCGCTGGGGGCGATCTCCGGCCGGCAGGAATCGCACAAGGGGCGGCGCAGTGCGCTGGCACGCCTGCGCCATCACACCCGCAGCTCGCTCGAATTGCGGACCGGCGCTCCGGATCCGTCCCCGCGCAAGGCTTAGCTGCAGCCCCTGACGGGCACGGACTGCGGTCCGGCCGTGCACGACGGGCGCCCCCGCCCCTGACGTCCTTAGCAGGAAATCGAATAACCAGCCCGCTTTTTATTATTTAACGGGCACAAGCAGCACGCATAGACTGGAATCATGAAATGCATTGGGAACGCCAAGATATGAGCGCCAGCCGGACCTTCCGGGTGCTGCCGGGCTTCCGCCTGACGCTCGGCTACACCCTCGCCTACCTCTCGTTGATCGTGCTGCTGCCGCTCGCGGCGGTCTTCCTCAAGACGGCCAGCCTGAGCATCGCGGAATTCTGGAACGTGATCAGCGCACCGCGCGTCGTCGCAAGCTACAAGCTGTCCTTCGGCATGTCGCTCGCGGCCGCCGCCATCAACGCCATGTTCGGCCTGCTGCTGGCGTGGTCGCTCGTGCGCTACAGCTTTCCGGGCAAGCGCGTCATCGACGCACTCGTGGACCTGCCCTTCGCGCTGCCCACCGCGGTCGCCGGCATCGCGCTGACCGCGCTGTACGCGAAGAACGGCAGGATCGGACAGTACCTCGATCCGCTGGGGATCCAGGTTGCGTTCAAGCCCCTTGGCGTGCTCGTCGCGCTGGTCTTCATCGGCCTGCCCTTCGTCGTGCGGACCGTGCAGCCCATCCTCGAGGACCTCGACACCGAGTTGGAGGAAGCCGCCGCGAGCCTGGGGGCCCGGCGCTGGCAGATCTTCCGCCACGTGATCCTGCCGGTGCTGCTGCCGGCACTGCTGACGGGCTTTGCGCTGGCCTTCGCGCGCGCCGTGGGCGAATACGGCTCGGTGATCTTCATCGCCGGCAACATCCCGATGGTGTCGGAGATCACGCCGCTGATGATCATCACCAAACTCGAACAATACGATTACGCCGGCGCCACCGCGATCGCGGTGGTGATGCTGGTGGTGTCGTTCGCGCTGCTGCTGCTGATCAACGGCCTGCAGGCGTGGACGGCCAGCAGAACCGGGAGGGAGCGCTGATGGCCGGCGCGACGACACTCAACTGGGCCGGCGCCATGCAGGCCGATGCCGCGGTCCGCTTCGAGTCCCGCGAGGCCACACGCGAAGCCCCATGGGTCAAATGGACCATACTTGGAATTTCGCTCACCTTCTTCGCGGTTTTCCTGCTGTTGCCTCTGGTGGCCGTCTTCATCGAAGCGCTGCGCAAGGGCTGGGGAACCTACGGGAGCGCGCTCGTCCATGAGGATGCGCTGTGGGCAATCAAGCTCACGCTCACCGCCGCGGTGATCGCGGTGCCGCTCAACCTGGTGTTCGGCGTTTGCGCCGCGTGGGCGATCGCGAAGTTCGAGTTCCGCGGCAAGCACTTCCTCATCACGCTGATCGACCTGCCGTTCTCGGTGTCGCCCGTGATCGCCGGCCTGATCTACGTGCTGATCTTCGGCGCGCAGGGCTGGCTCGGGCCATGGCTCGCGGATCACGACATCAGGATCATCTTCGCCGTTCCCGGCATCGTGCTGGCGACGGTGTTCGTGACCTTCCCCTTCGTCGCGCGCGAGCTCATTCCGCTGATGCAGGCGCAGGGCCGGGAGGAGGAGGAAGCCGCGATCGTGCTCGGCGCCAACGGCTGGCAGACCTTCTGGTACGTGACGCTGCCGAACATCAAGTGGGGACTGCTGTATGGCGTGATCCTGTGCAATGCCCGCGCGATGGGCGAGTTCGGCGCGGTGTCGGTCGTCTCCGGCCACATCCGCGGGCAGACCAACACCCTGCCGTTGCACGTCGAGATCCTCTACAACGAGTACCAGTTCGCCGCCGCCTTCGCGGTGGCCTCGCTGCTGGCACTGCTGGCGCTCGTGACCCTGGCGATAAAGACCTGGGTCGAGCACCGCGCCGGCGGCGGGAATCGATCACGAGAAGCCCATCAGGACGCCGCATCATGAGCATTCAGGTCAGAAACATCCGCAAGACGTTCGGCGACTTCGTCGCGCTCGACGACGTCTCGCTCGACTTCCCGACCGGCGAGCTGGTGGCGCTGCTGGGCCCGTCCGGCTGCGGCAAGACCACGCTCCTGCGCATCATCGCCGGTCTTGAGCAGGCCGAATCCGGACAGGTGCTGCTGGACGGGGACGACGCCTCGGGCACCCACGTGCGCGAGCGCCAGGTCGGTTTCGTGTTCCAGCATTACGCACTGTTCCGCCACATGAGCGTGTTCGACAACGTCGCCTTCGGCATGCGCATGAAACCGCGCGGGCAACGTCCGTCGGAACGGCAGATCCGCGACAAGGTGCATGAACTCCTCGACCTCGTGCAGCTCGACTGGCTCGCCGACCGCTTCCCGGCGCAACTGTCCGGCGGCCAGCGCCAGCGCATTGCGCTCGCCCGTGCACTCGCGGTGGAGCCGCGCGTGTTGCTGCTCGACGAACCTTTCGGGGCGCTCGATGCCAAGGTGCGCAAGGAGCTGCGCCGCTGGCTGCGCAAGCTGCACGACGAACTGCATATCACCTCGATCTTTGTCACCCACGACCAGGAGGAGGCGCTCGAGGTCGCCGATCGCGTCGTGCTGATGGACCGCGGCCATGTCGAGCAGATCGGCACGCCCGAAGAGGTCTACCGCCAGCCCGCGACGCCCTTCGTGTATGGTTTCCTCGGCTCGGTGAACTTCTTCCACGGCCGAGTGGAAGACAACGCGCTGCGCGTCGGCGACGACGTGCTGCCGAGCGCGCAGCAGGAATTCGATGCAGGATCGGAAGTGATCGCGTTCGCGCGTCCGCACGAACTGGACCTGCTTGCAGACGCTCACGCCAACACTGGCGTCGCGGCACGCGTCACCCGCATCCTCGCTTTCGGCGTCACCGCCCGCATCGAGCTCGACGGGCTGAACGGCGCCAGCGGCCAGCATTTCGAGGTCGAGCTGACGCAGCAACGCGTCGCCGAGCTGAATCTCGCCGAAGGCCAGGCCGTGCGCCTGATACCCTCGCACCTCAAGGTCTTCGAGCGCAACGGCATCACTGGAGCAACTGCATGAATTTCCAGCAGCTACGCATCATCCGCGAGACGGTGCGCCGCAACTTCAATCTCACGGAGGTCGCCAACGCGCTGTTCACGTCGCAATCTGGCGTCTCCAAGCACATCAAGGACCTCGAGGACGAACTCGGCGTCGAGCTCTTCGTGCGCAAGGGCAAGCGCCTGCTGGGCCTCACCGACCCCGGCAAGGAACTGGTCGTGATGGTCGAGCGCATGCTCCTCGACGCGGGCAACATCAAGCGTCTGGCCGAGCAGTACAGCAACCGCGACGAAGGCCGCCTGACCGTCGTCACCACGCACACGCAGGCACGCTACGCCCTTCCCCGCGTCGTGACGGAGTTCAAGAAGGTCTATCCGAAGGTGTATCTCAAGCTGCACCAGGGCAGCCCCGAGGAGATCGTGTCCATGCTGCTGGACGGCCAGGCGGATATTGGCATCGCGACCGAAGCGCTCGCCGGGGTCGCCGAGCTCGCGTCATTCCCCTATTACTCCTGGCACCACTCGGTGATCGTGCCGGCCGGCCATCCGCTGGAGGCGGCCCGGCCGCTGACGCTCGAGGCGATCGCCGAATACCCGCTGATCACCTACCACGAAGGCTTCACCGGGCGCTCCCTGATCGACCGCGCGTTCGCCGCGGCGGGACTCTCGCCGGACGTCGCGATGTCGGCGATGGACGCGGACGTCATCAAGACCTACGTCGAACTGGGGCTGGGCGTCGGCATCGTCGCGTCGATGGCCTTCCAGCCCGGGCGCGAGGGCGAACTGCGCCTGCTCGACACCAGCCACCTCTTTCCGGCGAACACGACGCGCATCGCAGTGCGGCGTGGGCATTACCTGCGCGGATTCGCCTACCGCTTCATCGAAATGTGCTCGCCGACGCTCGGCGAAGCGACGGTGCGCCACAGCGTCACCCCCGCCGGCAACGGCCACGCCGAAGAATGAAGCAGCGCGCCGCGCGCCGGCGCCTGCTATTCTCCGATTTCCGCACCATGGAGCCCACAAATGTCGAATTGGTACGCTGACAACGCCGAATCCATCGGCAAGACCCCGCTGATCAAACTGAATCGCATCACCGATGGCGCCCCCGCGATCGTGCTGGGCAAGATCGAAGGCCGCAACCCAGCCTATTCGGTGAAGTGCCGCATCGGCGCGGCGATGATCTGGGACGCCGAAAAGCGCGGCCTGCTCGGCCCGGGCAAGGAGATCGTCGAGCCCACGAGCGGCAACACCGGCATCGCGCTGGCCTTCGTCGCCGCCGCACGCGGCATTCCCATCACCCTGACGATGCCCGACACGATGAGCGTCGAACGGCGCAAACTGCTGGTCGCCTACGGCGCCAAGCTGGTGCTCACCGAAGGCGCGAAAGGCATGAACGGCGCGATCGCGAAGGCGGAGGAGATCGCCGCCTCCGACCCGGACAAGTACGTGCTGCTGCAACAGTTCAAAAACCCGGCGAACCCGGCGATCCACGAGGCGACGACCGGCCCCGAGATCTGGAACGACACCGACGGCAAGATCGACATCCTCGTCTCGGGCGTCGGCACCGGCGGCACGATCACCGGCGTGTCGCGCTACATCAAGCAGACGCAGGGCAAGGCGATCCTGTCGGTGGCCGTCGAACCGGCCGCGAGCCCGGTGCTGACGCAGACCCGCGCGGGCGAACCGCTGAAACCGTCCCCGCACAAGATCCAGGGCATCGGTGCCGGCTTCGTGCCGCAGGTGCTGGACATGTCGCTGATCGACGCCGTGGAAACCGTCAGCAACGAAGACGCGATCCTTTACGCCCGTCGCCTCGCGCGCGAGGAAGGCATCCTGTCGGGCATCTCGTGCGGCGCAGCGGCGGCCGTCGCGGCACGTCTCGCGCAGCGGCCGGAGAACGCGGGAAAGACCATCGTCGCCATCCTGCCGGATTCGGGCGAGCGCTACCTCAGCTCCATCCTGTTCGAAGGTCTGTTCGACGCGACCGGCGCGGCGCTTTGAGCGGCGCCCTTGCGGCCACGAGCGCAGGGGCTAGCGCCCCCGCGGTACAGCCAACGGAAACCCTGCCCATCCTGCACCGCGACGACTTCCTCGTCGCGGTGCACAAGCCCTCCGGGCTGCTGGTCCATCGCTCCGTCCTCGACGTGCACGAGGAACGCTTCGCGGTGCAGATCCTGCGCGACCAGCTCGGCCGCCACGTGCATCCCGTGCATCGCCTCGACAAGGGCACCTCGGGCGTGCTGCTGTTCGCGCTCGACCGCGAGACGGCCGCCCTGGTGTCGTCGGCATTCGAACGGCAGGCCGTGCGCAAGACCTATCTCGCCGTCGTGCGCGGCCATCCGCCCGCGGAGGGCGTCATCGACCACCCGCTGACGCGCCGCTTCGACGACGCCGAGCGCCGCCCCGAAACCGCTGCGGAGGCCCCTGCGCAGGACGCCGTGACGCACTTCCGACGCCTTGCCATTACCGAACTACCGTATCAGGTCGACCGCTACCCGACGAGCCGCTACGCGCTGGTCGAACTCAGCCCGGACACCGGCCGCCGCCACCAGATCCGGCGCCACCTGAAACACATCTCCCATCCCATCATCGGCGACGCGACCTTCGGCAAGGGACGACACAATCGGCTGTTCGGCGAGCTCTTCGGCGTCTCGCGCCTGCTCCTCGCCTGCACCCGCATGCAGCTCGCGCATCCACACACCGGCGCAGCGCTCGACCTGGGCACGCCCCTCGCGGAAGACTTCGCCCACGTGCTCGACGCGCTGGGCTGGACCGACGCCGCGAAGGCGGCCTGAGCGGCGACGGACACGCCCGGCAACACCCTCGCGCACGCGGAGTCTTCTTGTCGTCACCGATTCGTTGCACAATGAATCTCCACGACTACAAACCTGACACCGGCTCCAGCTCATGAATCCCCTGCTCCAGGTCCGCGCCCAGGGCCAGCAAGTCTGGCTCGACAACCTCTCCCGCACCCTCCTCAACGAAGGTCAGCTCGCAAAGATGATCGCCGAGGACGGCGTTGACGGCGTCACGACGAACCCGGCCATCTTCCACAAGGCCATCGCGGGCGGGCGCTATTACGAGGACGACCTCGCAGCCCTGAAGCAGCAAGCGCTCGACGCCGAGGCACGCTATGAAGGGCTGGTCATCCCCGACGTGCAGCGCGCCTGCGACCTGCTGCGCCGTACCTGGGAGCGCAGCGGCGGCAACGCCGGCTATGTGAGCCTGGAGGTGTCGCCCGCCCTCGCCCATGACGCGGCCGGCACGCTTGCCGCCGGCCTGCGCCTGAAGCAGGCCGTGGCACGCGACAACCTGCTGATCAAGGTGCCCGCAACCACTGCGGGTCTGGATGCGATCGAACTGCTGATCGGACGCGGCGTGAGCGTCAACGTCACGCTGATGTTCTCGCTCGCCCACGTCGATGCCGTCGCCGACGCCTACATCCAGGGCCTGCAGCGCCTGCGCCAGGCCGGCGGCGACGTGCGCAAGGTGATGTCGGTCGCGAGCCTGTTCCTTTCGCGCGTCGACACCCTCATCGACAAGCAGCTCGAAGAGCTCGGCGGCGATGCGCTCGCCCTGCGCGGCAAGGCGGCGGTGGCGATGGCGAAGCTCGCCTACCAACGCTACCAGGAACGCTTCCACGGCGCGGCCTTCGCCGACCTGCGCGCCGCGGGCGCCCGCCCGCAGTACATGCTGTGGGCGAGCACCGGCACCAAGAACCCCGCCTACAGCGACCTGCTCTACGCCGAGCCGCTGATCGGTCCGGAAACCGTGAATACGCTACCCGACGCCACGCTCGCGGCGTTGCGCGACCACGGCAAGGTCGCTGCGACGCTCGCCGAGGATGTCAGCGCCGCGCGCGCGACCTTCGACGCACTGAACGACCTGGGCATCGACATGACGGCTGCAGGCGAACGCCTGCAGCGAGAAGGGCTGGCGCAATTCGAGGACGCCTTCGCGCAGCTGCTGCAGCTCACGGCCTGACGCGCGCACGCCCCGAACAAGACAAAGCCCGGCGGAGGCTGTCCCTCCCGCCGGGCTTTTCGTTTCCTGCGTCCTCCGCTGATCAGGCGGTCGCGACCTGCTTGGCCATCATCGTCATGCGACTCAGCCAGCGCTGGTCGCCGGCGCTGCCGAGCAACTCCTTCATGTCGAGGATCAGCACGATCTGGCCGTTCGACAGGGTCGTCACCCCGGCAACGCCCTTCGGGCGGAAGTCGTCGAGCGACTTGATCACCGCGTCCTCGCGGCCCGCGAAAGTGTCGATGCCGAGGATGAAGGACATCTCCGCCGTCTGCATCAGCACGCCGTAGCACGGCGCGTGCTCCAGCGGCCAGCCCAGCAGCCCCGCCAGCGGCAGGATCGGCAGCACCTCGCCACGCACGACCATCGTCGCACGCCCGCCGACTTCCTGCACCTCCTTCGCCTCGATCGGCAGGATCTCGCGCACCATCGACAGCGGCACCGCGAACGGCTGCTCGCCCAGACGCACCAGCAGCACCGGCAGGATCGCCAGCGTCAGCGGCAGGCTGATCACGAAGGTCGTGCCCTTGCCGAGTTGCGACTGGATCTCGATGCTGCCGTTGAGCTTCTGGATGTTGGTGCGCACGACGTCCATGCCGACGCCGCGGCCCGACACGTCCGACACCTGCGCCGCCATCGAGAAGCCAGGCAGGAACACCAGGTTGAAGCTCTGGCGCTCGTCCATCGCATTGGACTCTTCGTCGGTGATGAGCCCCTTCTCGACCGCCTTCGCGCGCAGCCGCTCGGCGTTCATGCCGCGGCCGTCGTCGGCGACGAGGATCACGATGTGATCGCCCTCCTGGCGCGCCTCGAGGCGGACGATGGATTTCTCCGGCTTGCCGCTTGCGATCCGCCCCGCCACATCCTCGACGCCGTGATCGACCGCGTTGCGGATCAGGTGGATGATTGGATCGGCGAGATCCTCGATCATCGTCTTGTCGATCTCGGTTTCCTCGCCCGCGAGCACCAGCTCGACGTCCTTGCCCATGTTGCGCGCGAGATCGCGCGCGATGCGCGGGTACTTCTGGAACAGGCGCCCGATCGGCTGCATGCGCGTCTTCATGACCGCGTTCTGCAGGTCCGATACGAGCAGGTCGAGCTGGCTGACCGCGATATCCAGCGAATGCAGCGTCTCGGTGTCGTTGCGACCGGAGAGGATGTCGCTGCGCAGGGCGTTGAGGCGGTTCTTCGTCAGGCCGATCTCGCCCGAGAGGTTGAGCACCTGGTCGAGGCGCGTCGTATCGACGCGGATCGAGTTGTCGCGCTGCTTCTCGCCCTCGCGACGGCCCGTGCTGATCTGCGAACCGGGTTTGTCGCTCGCGCGGCGGCCCACCGCCGCCTTGATGACTTCCTCGGGCGGAAGCGTCGGGGCGGCAGGAACGACCGCCGCCACCGGCCCGGCTTCACGCACCGGCTGCACCACACGCGCCACGCCGGTCACGACGCCATGCAGCAGCTCCCAGTCGGGCGCGCCGCCAGCGGCCAACGGGCTGGCCGCCGCAGCAGGCGCCGGCGCGGCAGGAGCAGCGGCGAGTTCACCCGCGATCGCCTGCCTGAGGCGCGCGATCAGATCCGGATCGGCCGCGGCCGGCTGCATGCCCTGCTCCAGGCTCGCGAACATGTCGCGCACCGTCGCCGTCGCGGCGAGGATCACATCCATGATCTCCGGCGTCACGGCAAGCTCGCCGTTGCGCAGGTTGTCGAACAGGTTCTCGGTCAGGTGGCACAGCGTGACCAGTTCCGTCGCGTTGAGGAAGCCGGCACCGCCCTTGATCGTATGGAAGCCGCGGAAGATCTCGTTGAGCAGGCCGCGGTCGTCGGGCGAGCGCTCGAGATCCACGAGCTTGTTGTCGACCCCGGAGAGCAAGTCTCCCGCCTCGATCAGGAAATCCTGAAGAAGGTCTTCCATTCCGGCGAAGTCACTCATCGCATTCTCGCTATCTTTGTTGCGGGCCGGCGGCCCCTTGCATTGATCGGCCCGGTCATCCGGGCTGTCCTGCCCGGCGGCCCCGGGCACCGACCGTTCAGAAGCCCAGGCTGTCGAGCAGGTCGTCCACCTGCTCCTGCGTCGTCACCACGTCGTCGCGGCCCTCGGTGCTCACGACCGGTCCGTTCATCAGCCCGCTGTGCTTCTCGCCGCGCTTTTCCGCCGGCGTCACCTCGAGCAGCACCTGCAGGAGTTCGGTCTCCAGCTTCTGCGCGAGATCGACAACTTTCTTGATCACCTGCCCGGTCAGGTCCTGGAAATCCTGCGCCATCATGATTTCCATCAGCTGCGCGTTGGTCGCGCGGCTCCCCTCCACCACCTCGCCGAGGAAGCTGCGCGTTTCAGCCGACAGCGCCTTGAACTCCTCGACCGACAGCTGGTTCGCGAACAGCCGGTCCCAACGCGAGTGCAGGTCGGAAGCACCCGACTGGATGCGATTCTGGATCGGCTGGGCAATGTCGGTCGCATTAAGCACGCGGCTCGCCGCCTGCTCGGTCATCTGCGCGATGTAGGTCAGGCGCTGGCGTGCATCCGGAATCGCCTGCACGGCATCCTGCAGGCCGTCGTCGGAGCCCAGCTCGCGCAGGGTGTTGTGCACTTGTCGTGTCATCTGTCCGATCCGCGTGAACACCGCGTCGCAACTGTGTTCGGGCTGCACGCTCGACGCAGCCGCTGCATCGGGCGCGGCAGTCTCTGCCTCGGCGCAACCGGCATCGAAGTCCGCCGCGACGGCATCGAACAGGGCCTGCAGTTCGGCATCATCGCCGCCGGAATCGCCCGCCGCAGAGGGGGCGGGAGCAGGCGCTGGCCGCACTGCCGCCGGCGCCGGCTGCGCCTGAGTGTTCGCGATGCTGTCGAACAGGGCCTGGAGTTCGTCCGAATCCCCGACCTCGTCCTGTTTCAGCTTCTTCGCCATTATCGGCCTCCCTGATCGTTTCTTTTCCCGCCCCTCAGGCGGTGGCCTTCTTGCCCATTTTTTCGAAGATCTTTTCCAGCTTTTCCGACATCGTCGCCGCAGTGAAGGGCTTGACGATGTAGCCGCTGGCGCCGGCCTGAGCCGCAGCGATGATGTTTTCCTTCTTCGCCTCGGCAGTGACCATCAGCACCGGCAGGTGGCGCAGATGCGGAGTCTGGCGGATCGTCTGCAGCAGCGTCAGCCCGTCCATGTTGGGCATGTTCCAGTCGGTCACGACGAAGTCGAACGGCGCGCTGTTGAGCTTCTGCAGCGCGACCGCGCCGTCCTCGGCCTCGTCGACGTTGGTGAAGCCCAGCTCCTTGAGCAGGTTGCGCACGATGCGGCGCATGGTCGAGAAATCGTCGACGACGAGGAATTTCATCTTGGGGTCGGACATTCTTGTATCTCCGTAATCTTGCGCACGACCCGGGTCAGCCTTGATGACCCCGGGTCAGCAGCGGACGCAGGGTGTCTGCGAGCGCATCGGCGTCGAATTTTGCCACGTAGGCGTCCACACCGACCCGCTTTCCCATCGCCCGGTTTGCTTCCGACGACAGCGAGGAGTGCATCACGACCGGGATGCCGTCGAAGCGGCTGTCGGCCTTGATGTTGCGCGTCAACACGTACCCGTCCATCTCCGGCATCTCGGCATCGACGAGGATCAGGTCGAGCTCGTCGCTCACCCGGTGGCCGATCTGCTGCGCATGGCTGGCCATGCCCTGCAGGCGCGTCCAGGCCTCCAGGCCATTGACCGCATGCTTGTGCCTGACCCCCAGCTTGTCGAGCACTTCGGCGATCTTGCGTCGCGCGACGCCCGAGTCGTCGACGTAGAAGACCTCATAGTCCTCGCCGTCCGGGATCGGCGCGATGTTGCCGACCACCGCATCGCCGAAGGTCGTCGCCAGCACCGTCTCTACATCGACGATGGACACCAGCTTGCCGTCGGGCAGCTCGGTGATCGCGGTAATGTAGTTGTGCACGTTGCTCGAGACGTTGTCCGGAGCACGCACCTTGTCCCAGTCGACGCGGATGATGCGGTCGACCCCGGCCACGAGGAAACCGAGGGTGCGCTTGCTGTATTCGGTGACCATCATCGAACCGCCGAGCGGTTCGCCCGGCCGCGCGAGACCGAGGATCTTGGCCAGCGAGAGCACCGGGATGACGTTGCCGCGCAGCGAGATCAACCCCTCCACGCCCGCCGGCATGTTGGGCGCGCGCGTGATGAAGGGCGTTGCCGATACCTCGCGCACCTTGAACACGTTGATGCCGAAGGTTTCCGTGGTTCCGAGCGAGAACAGCAGGATCTCCATGCGGTTCGAGCCGGCCAGGCTGGTGCGGCCATCGACGACGTTGAGCACGCCGTTTTCTTCGGTCTGGTAACTGGACATGGCGAGGATTCCTCAGGATGCGCGGACTTGCTGCTCGGTGCAGTTGAGCAGGCGGCGCAGCGTCTCGGCGAGACGCTGAGGTTCAAACTTGGGAACGTATTCATCGACACCGACCGACTTGCCGAGCTGCTGGTTCGACATGCCGGACAGCGACGAGTGCATGATCACGGGGATGCCCGCAAAACGCGGGTCGGACTTGATCGACTTGGTCAGGATGTAGCCGTCCATCTCGGGCATCTCGACGTCGGTGAGCACCAGGCTGACCACGTCACTGACCTTGCGCCCGGTGGATTCGGCGAAGCGTGCCGCCTTCTGCAGCTCTTCCCACGCCATGCGGCCGTTGATCGACCCCACGTAGGGCACACCCAGGACATCGAGCGTGCGTTCGATCTGACGGCGCGCCACCGAGGAGTCGTCGGCGAAATACACCGTGTGCGTACTTCCCTCGATCGGCTCGATCCCCTTGAAGAGATACTGGTCGTCCTGGGTCGTCGTCTCGGCGAGGACCTTCTCGACATCCAGCATCATGACCAGCTTGTTGTCCTTGAGCTCGGTGACCGCCGTGACCAGCCCGCCCATGTTGGCCGTGAGCATGTCCGGGGGCACGCGCATCTGCGCCCAGTCGAGGCGCAGGATCGTGTCGACTGCCTCGACCAGGAAGCCCTGCGTGTGGCCGTTGTATTCGGTGACGATCATGATGTCGCGCCGGGCGTCTGCCCCGACGCCGACGTAGCGGCCGAGATCGACGACGGGCACCAGCACGCCGCGCAGGCTGACCATCCCTTCGACCGACGACGGCATCTCCGGTGCCGCGGTGATGGCTGGCGTACGCATCACCTCGCGCACCTTGAACACGTTGATGCCGAAGGTTTCACGACGTCCCGTGCGCTGATCCACGCCGAGCGTGAACAGCAGTATCTCCAGCTTGTTCGTTCCGGCCAGGCGCGTGCGTGCCTCGATATTCTTGAACAGTTCGGACATTTCACTCTCCGCGTTACGCGGCAATATGATCGGAGCGGCGTCCCTGCGCCGTGATTACAATCAAGATAACGTCAGTGACCTGAAATACTTGAGGCGCGGCATCAGAGATTTTCCGCCGCTTTCCTGCCAGTCGCCCATTCTCGCACTATGGTCGCCGTCCCGGTGGCTCGCGTCCGCCCGCAACCCCGATTCAAGCCTAGACATCTCGCACACCCCCGGGCATCGTCTGCCGCAGTGCATGATGCGCGATTTCGTCGAGCGGGACGACCTCGCACGCGGCTCCGATCATCGCCGCCTCGCGCGGCATGCCGTACACGACGCAGGTGCCGGCATCCTGGGCGATGGTCCACGCCCCCGCTCGCCGCATCTCGAGCAGGCCCCGCGCGCCGTCCTTACCCATTCCCGTGAGCAGGACCCCCACCGCCGCCGCCCCCACCTGCGCGGCCGCCGACGAGAACAGCGCATCGACCGAAGGCCGGTGTCGATTCACGGGATCGGCGCGCGACAGCTCACACTGCAGACCGCCTGTCGGCCCGCGCCGCACCAGCAGGTGCGAATGCCCCGGCGCGATGTAGGCCGTGCCCGGCAACACCGACTCACCGTGCTCGGCCTCCTTGACCCTCACCGCGCAGAGTCCGTCGAGGCGTCGCGCAAAGGCGCCGGTGAACATTTCGGGCATGTGCTGCACGATCAGGATCGGCGGCGAATTCTGCGGCACGCCGAGCAGGACCTGCTTGATCGCCTCGGTGCCGCCGGTCGACGCCCCGATGAAGATGACGCGGCCGGAGGGCACATGCCCCGCGGACAGCGGTCTAGTTGCCGTCTGCATCGGTGCGCTGATAGACGGTGCGCCCGGTCGAACGGAACAGGTCCGCCGCATGCATGAAGCTCTCGGAATGGCCGGCGAACAGCGCGCCGTCCTTGCGCAGCAAGGGCACGAAACGCTTGAGAATGCCGTACTGGGTCGTCTTGTCGAAGTAGATCATGACGTTGCGACAGAAGATCGCATCCAGCGGCCCCTGCACCGGCCATACCGGATCGAGGAGGTTGATGCGCCTGAAACTCAACAGTCGCTTCAGCTCCGGGCGCACGCGATGCTCGCCGGCCCCTGTCCCCTGTTCGAAATAGCGCCGCAGCATGTCAGGCGCCATGCGCGCCACGCGGTCGTCGCGATAGACGCCGCGCTCGGCATGCGCGAGGACGCTGGTATCGATGTCGCTGGCGAGGATGTGCACCGGCGGATTGAGCGAATTGAACGCCTCGCACGCCGTGATCGCGAGCGAGTACGGCTCCTCGCCGGTGGACGCCGCATTGCACCAGATGCGAATCGTGCGGCGTTCGGCAATGCGCCGCATGCGCTCGGCGAGGATGTCGAAATGGTGCGACTCGCGGAAGAACGAGGTGAGATTGGTCGTCAGTGAATTGACGAAGGTCTCCCATTCGGTGCGATCGCGCTCGAGGCGGCCGATGTACTGGGCAAAGCTGCGGTCGCCGCATGCGCGCAAGCGGCGCGCGAGCCGGCTGTACACCATGTCCAGCTTCGCCGGGGACAGGACGATGCCCGCATGGTCGTAGATCAGTTTGCGGATGCGTTCGAAATCGGCCTGCGTCAGTTCGAATTCGCGCTCGCCGGCCGCCGACAAAGCCGACGCGGCGGCCGCAGCCGCCAGCGCGGCGAGCCCCGGCGCGGACATCGACGCGGACATCGTCGCAGCACTCGGCCGGACCGGACCGTCCGCCGCCGGGCGACCCGCAATGACGGGCGTTGCCGGCTTGCGGCCGAAGGGAGAGTCACCAGCAGGCATCTTCAGATCACCTCGAGGCCCGCTTCGGGGCGGCAGCGCATTGCATGAACCCTCGCATCAGGGCGACTTGACGGGCGGCAAGGGGAGCGGCAACGCACTGCGCCCCCTCGGCGGCGTCGCGGGCGCCTGGCTCCTGCTCTCGATATTCTCGCGCAACTCCGTGCCGTCGAGCGGCGCGGACGAACCGATGTCGAGCGCGCCGGCCTGGTTGCGCACGGCCTCCTCCGTCCTCTTGTTCATCACGATGATGCTTATGCGACGGTTCATTGGATGGAGCAGGTCGTCCTTGAGCAGCGGCACCATGTCTGCGAGCCCCACGACGCGGATCACCTTGCCCGCCTCGAGGCCCCCGGCGACCAGTTCGCGGCGCGAGGCATTGGCGCGGTTGCTCGACAGCTCCCAGTTCGAGAAGCCGCGCTCGCCGCCGGCGTAGCGCGCCGCATCGGTATGCCCCGAAAGGCTCAGACGGTTGGAAACATCGTTGAGCGCGCGCCCGATCGCGCGCAGCAGCTCGCGCGTGTAAGGCAACAGTTCGTCGCTCGCAGTGTTGAACATCGGGCGGTTCTGCGCATCGACGATCTGGATGCGCAGGCCTTCGGACGTGATGTCGAGCAGGATCTGGTTGCGGAAGGAGCGCAGCTTGGGATCGGCCTCGACGAGCGCCTCGATGCGCCCTTTCAGGTCCTCGAGACGGGCCCGTTCGCGCGTCGCTTCCACGCCTTCGTCGTCGCCTTCGACGCGATACACCTCGCGCCCCTTGGCCGCATCGAGGTTGATCGAGCGCCGCCCTTCGACTTCGCCGCGCTTGCGCTGCCCGAGCGAGCGGGTGAGATCCTCTCCGCCCCCCTGGATGACGCTGGAGCTGTCGCCCGCACCGCTGCCGCCCTGCAGCGACACCTTGAGCGGGTTCATGAAATGGTCGGCAATGCCCTCGAGGTCGCCCTGGGCGGTCGAGCCGAGCAGCCACATGAGCAGGAAGAAGGCCATCATCGCCGTGACGAAGTCGGCGTAGGCGATCTTCCACGCACCGCCGTGCGCCGCGGCTGCGACCTTGTTGATGCGCCGGACGACGATGGGCTGCTGGGTATCGTCGCTCATGGGCGCCCCATGCCGCGGCGGCAGTCAGCGTTGAACGTAAGCGGGGCGACGGCGATCATCGCGGGTCTCACCCCTTGCGGGCCTTGATGTCCTGCTCGAGCTCGGCGAAGGTCGGTCGCTCGCTGGAATACAGCGCCTTGCGGCCGAACTCGACGGCGACCTGGGGAGCGTAGCCGTTCATGCTGGCGAGCAGCACCAGCTTGATGCATTCGAACATCTTGCCGCTTTCCTCGACGCGCTGCTCGAGCTGGCTCGCAATCGGCTGCACGAAGCCGTACGAGAGCAGGATGCCGAGGAAGGTGCCGACCAGCGCGCCGCCGATCATCTTGCCCAGCACGGCCGGCGGCTGGCCGACCGAGCCCATGACGTTCACGACGCCCATCACCGCGACGACGATGCCGAAGGCCGGCAACGCGTCGCCGAGCTTGGCCATGACGTGCGGGGCGATGTGCGTTTCCTGGTGGTGCGTCTCGATTTCCTTGTCCATCAGGCCCTCGATCTCGAAGGCGTTGAGGTTGCCGCCGACCATCATGCGCAGGTAGTCGGTGAGGAACTCGACCGCATGATGGTGAGCCATGATGGTGGGGTACTTGGTGAAGATCGGGCTCGACTCGGGATTATCTACGTCGTTCTCGATCGACATCAGGCCTTCCTTGCGCACCTTCGCCAGCACCTCGTACAGCAGGCCGAGCAGGTCGAGATACATGGCCTTGGTGTAGGGCGAGCCCTTGAACACGCCCGGCAGGGCCTTCAAGGTCGCCCTGAAGGCCTTCGGGCCGTTGCTGCCGACGAAGCCGCCGATCATCAGGCCGACGATGGCGAGATATTCCATCGGCACCCACAGCGCCATGAGGCTGCCATGGACGGAATACGTGCCGACCGACGCTGCGAGGATGAGCAGATAACCAATGATGAGGAACACCGGGAAGCCCCCGTGGATTCGACACGCGCGACGACGCCGCCGCACGCCGGAAAAGTTATTGCGATTTTAACGTCACTCGGCGCGCAAACTTGAACCCGGAAATGAAAAGGCCGCCGGCATGTGCGGCGGCCCCTTGCGCGAACGGACGCCGCCGTTCAGTCGGCGGTGGCGAGCGCCTTGGTCTTGGCGACGCGGCGCGTGGCCGTGGCGCGCTTGGTGCCGGTGGCCCGGGCGGCCTCGGCGGCACGCTTGGTCTTGCCGGCGCGCGAGGGCATGTTGCACAGGCCGCACACGAATTCGTGCGTCGGGTCGTAGGCGTGGGCGACGAAGTGGCCGCCGCAGCTGGTGCACGAGGCCATCTGCAGGAGGTCGGCATCGAAGAAGCGCACCAGCGTCCAGGCGCGGGTGAGGCTCAGCGCCGGCTCGATCACTTCAGCCTCGATGTGGTCGAGGTAGAGGTGATAGGCCTTCAGGATCGCGTCCAGCCCCTTGAGGCCGGTGTTGTCCTGGAAGAAGCGGAAGAAATTCATGAACAGCGAGGCATGCACGTTGGGCTGCCAGGTCATGAACCAGTCGGTGGAAAACGGCAGCATGCCCTTCGGAGGCGACATGCCGCGGATTTCCTTGTAGATCTTGAGCAGACGCTCGCGACTGAGCTTGGTTTCGGCTTCCAGCATCTGCATGCGGGCACCGAGGCGGACCATTTCGGCTGCGCGCTGGATGTCCTCAGCCTCTTCGATGATGCTCTTGTTCTTCATCGTGTTCTCCTTGCCGCCCCACCCGGGGGCGCTCCGCCGCGGATCCTGCAGTGGCAGGCGGCATCCCCTGCCGCCCTTGCGCCCTGCACGTCCCGCAGCGCCGTGTCGGCGCCTATCCCGCCAACCGCTTCACCGGCTTGCCCGCGGCGAGGATCGCCGCATGCAGACTGGAACTCGTCTCGTCGCGCCCCTTGCCCGCGAGCAGCCCGGCAAGCAGCGCGTCGTCGAAGCGGAACAGCAGCATCTGGCTGCTGGCCATCTTGACGAGCTTCGCGCTCGAAAGCCCCTCGACGAGATCGGCGACGTCCTTGTCGATACCCAGGCGGAACATCGCGGTCTCCCGGTCGCTGCGCAGCATCTGCTGGGCCAGCATCAGGTACGCGAGGTTCAGTTCCTTGATTTCCGCCTGAAAATCAGGACGTTTCATTTCCGCTCCCTTTCAGGGACAAGCGCCATAAAGTTAAAGTGAATTGTGAGCAATTGCAAGAAAATAGCCCTATTGGCATGTTGCAGATAAGCCACAGGTGATATCCACAATACGCCCAATCGATTGTATTGAAAGGGAAATATGGAAGGAGCGCAGCGCTTTCGGAGATCCGGGGTTCAGTCGGCAGCGGCGTCGACGCCGCCCGCATCGCCGGTCTTCTGGACCGTCGCGACACGGTTGCGCCCCTTCTGTTTGGCAAGATAGGCGCCGAGGTCGGCCTGCTTCATCAGCGCATCGACGTCGGGCATCCAGTGTTCGCGCATTGCGACGCCGATGCTGGCGCTGATCGCCACGCGCGCATCGCCGGCCTGCAGCGACAGCTTGTCGAGCGCGTTGCGCAGGCGCTCGGCGCAGCTCAGGGCATGCGGCAGATCGGTTTCCGGGCAGATTGCAAGGAACTCGTCGCCGCCCGTGCGGCAGACGACGTCCTGGCCCCGCAGTGCGCCCCTCAGCGCGTCGGCCGCGCTGCGCAGGACTTCGTCGCCGACGTCGTGGCCGTGGGTGTCGTTGATCTGCTTGAAGTTGTCGAGATCGATGATCATGCACGACAAGGGGCGCCCCCAGCGCTGTGCGGCGGACCATTCCTGCTGGATGCGGTCGATGGCGTAACGGCGGTTGGGGAAGCCCGTCAGTGCATCGGTGAGGGCCGCCTCGTGCAGGCGGCGGTTGGTGACCGCCAGCTGCGACGCGAAATGGCGGATTTCCTCGTGCTCGCGCTCGACTTCCTGCTGCAGGCGCACGACACGCTGGCCGGCCCTGAGGCGCGCGGCGAGCACGCGCGGACGCAAGGGCTTGGCGATGAAGTCGTCGGCCCCGGCCTCGAAGGCGGCGACCAGGTGTTCGTCGTCATCGCTGCGGGTGAGCAGGATCATGTAGATCGCCTGGCCGATGCGTGTCTGGCGCAGCGCCCGGACGAGGTCCGGGCCGTCGAGTTCGGGCAGCTTCCAGTCGAGGATCATGATCTGGGGTTGCAACTCGAGGGCGAGCTCCATGCCCTCGCGGCCATCACCCGCCTCATGCACTTCGTAGTGCACCTGCTCGAGCACGGCGCGCAATCCCGCGCGGGTGCGCGGCTCGTCGTCGACGATCAGCGCGCGTTGGGGATGCGCGCCCCCTTCGCCCGACGCGGCCTCTGCCTGACTGGGCGTCACCGGCAACTGTACCGGGTTGCGCGGGCGCACCGCCGGAGCGGCGCGCGCTCCTGCCGCCGCAGCGCTTCCCGGACCGGCCTCGACCTGCTCGAACAGTTCGGCGAAGCGCGGGGCGCGCGGCTGCTGCAGCTGGAGCATGCCGCCCCATTCAACCCACAGGGAGCTGATGCGTTCGCAGTCGGCGACGATGCACTCGCGCTCGATCCCCAGGCGCGGAGCGTCGGCGAAGAGCCTGGCCGCAAGCATGGTCCGCGCAGCCTTGTCGTCGGAAACGCAGATTTCCGCCACACCCCGCGCCGCGGCGAGAACCTGGAGGATCCTTCGCGACCGTGATCCCTCGGCCAGATGGGTTCCTTCCGGATCGCGGGCCTGTGCGACGGCATCGATGAAGATCCGCGGCAGGCCCCAGTCCTCGAGCATCGCGCCGGTCAGCTCGCATTGGTCCATCGCGAACCGTTCCTGCTCCAGTTCGAGCAGCGATGCGGCGCCGGGCTTGCTTGCCGCCTCGAGCACCGCAGCGTAATCGGCGGGATAGAGCGTCGCGAGCGCGAGCTCGCCGACGCTGCCGAGCAGGCCGACGGCGAAGAGCTCATCGGCCGGGGCGGCGCGGGTGCGTTCGGCAAAGACCTGGGCGGCAAGCGCGCGGGCGAGCGAGCTGCTCCAGAAGCGGTTGTAGTCGAACGCCTGGCAGGCTCCGCGCCGGTAATGCGACAGCAGCGAGAAGCCGAGCACCATGGTGCGCACGGCAGGCAGGCCGAGGACCATGAGCGCCTCGTGCACCGAGGCGACCGGGCGCCGGTTCAAGGCGACGAGGCCGTTGGCCGCCTTGATGAGCCGGCCGACGAAGGCCGGGTCGGCACCGATCACCCGCGCGAGTTCGGCGGTGGACACGTCCTGCTGGCGCGTCAGGCGGATCACCGCGAGCGCGGTTCCCTTCGGCGAGGGGAGATCGCCGGATGCGCGGATCTGTTCGAAGCGGGTCGAATCCAACGGGGGGGACATCGGTGGCGGTATGCGGGAGGCTGGATTGTCGCCGCGGCGCAGCCTCGCTGCGGACGGCGTTCGGGTCGGGCGAACTGTACCGTGCCGGACAGGCGGCTGTCACGAAGGACGATAGGCGAGACATCGCCGGGAGGCTTCGCAGGCGGGTTAGGGGCTAGAATTTGTCCGAACGAACAGGTCGGCGAACACGATGAAATATTGCTCAGATTGCGGCGCAAGCGTCACGCTGCGCATCCCTCCCGGAGACACCCTGCCGCGCCACGTGTGTGCGAGCTGCGGGACGATCCATTACCAGAATCCGAAGATCGTCGTCGGCGCGATTCCCGAGTGGGGCGAGCGCATCCTGCTGTGTCGCCGTGCGATCGAGCCGCGCCATGGCTTCTGGACGCTCCCGGCCGGGTTCATGGAGAACGCCGAGAGCACGGCAGAGGCCGCAGCGCGCGAGACGCTCGAGGAGGCGTGCGCGCGCATCGAGGTCGGCGACCTATTCACGCTGATCAGCGTGCCGCACATCAACCAGGTGCATATCGTGTATCGCGCAACCCTGCTGGACCTCGACTTCGGGCCGGGCGAGGAGTCGCTGGAGGTGGCACTGTTCGAGGAGAAGGACATCCCCTGGGACGACATCGCCTTCCGCACGATCGCGCTGACGCTGCGCCACTATTTCGAGGACCGGCGCCGCGGCAGCTTCGGCACGCACAACGCGAGCATCGCGCTGCCGCCGGCGGCAACTGTTCCCTGAGGAGAGGCCCATGCGAGCGGTCCGCGGCGAGATCCTGCACTTCACCAGCGATCCGGCTGTTGGGGGTACGGAGGCGCTGCGGCATTTCGCGGACGGCTTGCTGATCGTGCGCGAGGGGCTGGTCGCGGAAGCCGGGCCGGCGGATGCGCTCCTCGCGAAGCTGCCCGCAGACGCCCGCGTCGAGGACCGGCGCGGACGGATGATCGTGCCGGGATTCATCGACACGCACATCCACTTCGCCCAGACGGACATCATCGCCAGCCCGGGCGGGCAGCTGCTCGAATGGCTCGAACGCTACACCTGGCCGGTCGAGCAGGCCTTCGCCGACCCCGCCCATGCCGCCACCGTGGCGGAATTCTTTTGCGACGAGCTGCTGCGGAACGGCACGACAAGCGCAGCGGTGTTCCCGACGGTGCACCGCGCCTCCGTCGACGCGCTGTTCGAGGCCGCCCTGCGGCGGCGCATGCGCATCATCTCGGGCAAGGTGCTGATGGATCGCAACTGCCCCAAATTCCTGTGTGAAAGCTGCGAGGGCGGCTACGTCGCATCGAAGGAGCTGATCGAGCGCTGGCACGGGCGCGGGCGACTGCTGTATGCGGTGACGCCCCGTTTCGCGGCGACCTCGACGCCGCAGCAGATGCGGCTCGCGGGCCGGCTGTTCGCCGAGCATCCGGGCGTCTATCTGCAGTCGCATCTTGCGGAGAATCGCGCGGAGGTCGCGTGGATCCATGAGCTGTATCCGGAAGCGCGCAGTTATCTGGACGTCTATGAGCGCTTCGGGCAACTCGGGCCGCGCAGCGTGTTCGCGCACTGCGTGTGGCTGGACGATGCGGACCGCGCGCGCATGGCGGCGACCGGGGCGGCGATCAGTTTCTGCCCGACCTCGAACCTGTTCCTGGGGTCGGGGCTGTTCGACCTCGCCAAGGCGGACGCCGCGGGACTGCGGGTGGGCATCGGCACCGATGTGGGCGCCGGGACGAGCTTCTCGATGCTGCAGACGCTGGGCGAGGCGTACAAGGTGCTGCAGCTGAACGGGCAGTCGCTGTCGCCGGAACGGGCCTTCTATCTGGCGACCTTGGGCGGGGCGCGCAGCCTGTATCTCGACGATCGGATCGGAAGTTTCGCGCCAGGGTGCGAGGGGGATTTCGTCGTGCTGGATCCGGCGGCAACGCCCCTGCTCGCGCGGCGCAGCGCGGCGTGCACGACGCTCGCGGAGCGGCTCTTCGTGTTGATGATGCTGGGCGACGACCGGGCTGTAGCCGAGACCTGGGTGATGGGCGAGCCGGCTTGGCGCCGGCCGTGAAGCGCGGCTCCCGGGCAAACGGGGCATATGGTGGAAGCCCTCGCGGGCGATGGGTGGCTCGCGCGGCCGAATGCGCTCCGCATGCCGGCCCCTGCCTGCAGTGGGAGCGGCTTCAGCCGCGAATGGGCGCCGATTCGCGGCTGAAGCCGCTCCCACTCACCAGATCCCACTCACCAGATCCCACTCACCAGATCCCACTCACCAGATCCCACTCACCAGATCCCACTCATCCGCCCCCGCGCTCCGCGGCCGTGGGGCGGCGTACTCGTCAGCCTGCGAGCTCCGGGCGGTTGTCGAACTGGGCGAGCGCTTCCGGGTTCGCCAGCGCCTCGATGTTCTTCACCGCGCGGTGATGCACGACGTTGCGTACCGCGAGCTCGACCAACTTGCCGCTCTTGGTGCGCGGCACGTCGTTGACCTGGACGATCTTCGCGGGCACGTGGCGCGGCGTGGCGTTGTCGCGGATTGCCTGCTTGATCCGCGCGACGAGTGGGTCATCGAGCACGAGGCCTTCGCGCAGGCGCACGAAGAGCACGACGCGCACGTCGGTCGGGTCCTGCGGCGGCCAGTCCTGGCCGATCACGATGGATTCGAGGATCTCGGGCAGCTTCTCGACTTGGCGGTAGATCTCGGCAGTGCCAATACGCACGCCACCAGGGTTGAGCGTCGCGTCCGAGCGGCCGTGGATAACGAGCCCCCCGTGCGCGGTGACCTCGCAGAAGTCACCGTGGCACCACACGTTGTCGAAGCGCTCGAAGTAGGCCGCGCGGTATTTCGCGCCGTCGGGGTCGTTCCAGAAGCCGATCGGCATCGAGGGAAAGGGTTTCGTGCACACCAGTTCGCCCTTCTCGCCGGCCATCGGGCGGCCCTCGTCGTCCCATACCTCGACCGCCATGCCGAGGCCGCGACACTGGATCTCGCCGCGCCACACCGGCAGGGTCGGGCTGCCGAGGACGAAGCAGGAGACGATGTCGGTGCCGCCGGAGATCGACGCGAGCTGCACGTCGCGCTTGATCGAATCGTAGACGAAGTCGAAGCCCTGCGGCGCGAGCGGGCTGCCGGTGGACAGCACGACGCGCAGCGCAGAGAGGTCGTACGATTCGGCCGGGCGCAGCGCGCTCTTGCCGAGGGTCTCGATGTACTTCGCGGAGGTGCCGAAGTGGGTGATGCGCTCCTGCTCGGCGTAGTCCCACAGGACCGCGCCCTCGGTTCCGTTAACTGCCACGAAGGGATTGCCGTCGTAGAGCATCAGCGTCGCACCGGCGGCGAGGCCGGACACGAGCCAGTTCCACATCATCCAGCCGCAGGTGGTGAAGTAGAACAGGCGGTCGCCTTCGCGCACGTCGGCGTGCAGCTTGTGTTCCTTGAGGTGCTGCAGCAGCGTGCCGCCCGCGCCGTGCACGATGCACTTGGGCACACCGGTGGTGCCGGACGAGTACATCACGTAGAGCGGGTGGTTGAACGGCAGGCGCTCGTATTGCGGTTCGGTTGCCTCCGCGTGCGGCGCGAGGAAGTCGGCGTAGGTCACGGCACCCGGCACGGCCGAGAGGTCGGGCACCGCCTCACCTGCGAGGTAGGGCACGACGACCACCCGATGCGCGGACGGCAGCTGGCGCACGATGTCGCCGAGCTTGCCGAGGACGTCGATGGGCTTGCCGTTGTACCAGTAGCCGTCGCAGGCAATCAGCACCTTGGGCTCGGTCTGGCCGAAGCGGTCGAGCACGCCCTGCACGCCGAAGTCGGGCGAAGCGGACGTGAAGGTGGCGCCGAGGCTCGCCGTCGCGAGCATCGCGACCAGCGTTTCGGGCAGATTCGGCATGTAGGCCGCGACGCGGTCATGCGGGCGCACGCCGGCTTCGCGCAGTGCGGCGGCGAAGCGCGCGACTTCGGCGCTGAGCTCCGCACGGGTCATCGTGCGCTTGACCTTGTCTTCGCCCCAGAACACCAGCGCCTTTTCGTTGCTGCTATCGCGCAGCAGGTTCTCGGCGAAGTTCAAACGTGCATCCGGAAACCATTGCGCCCCCGGCATGCGCGAGCCGTCGATCAGCTCACGCGCGCCGCGCTCGCCGATCACGCCGCCGAAATCCCAGATTTCACGCCAGAAATCGGTCGAATGACGCACCGACCAGTCGTGCAAGGCGTCGTAGTCGGCAAGCTGCAGGCCCGAGGCGCTGCGGATGCGCTGGGTGAAGGCGGCCATGCCGGTCGCCGCGATCTGTTCGGGTCGCGGGGTCCACAGGGGGCGAGCGTCGAAATCCTTGTTCGTCATTTCTTGTGTGTCTCCTCGTTCAGAACGGGCCGGTGGCAAAGGCGACCGAGTGCGGCGGCACGCCCTGCTCCACCGCGGCGCGCTGTTGCGCCGCAAGCGCCCGCTGATAACCTTCACGTTGCTGCAGACGCTGCCAGTAGGCGAGCACCGCCGGCTTGAAGCGCTCCCTGAGCCCGATGTCGTCGGCGAGCATCAGCGCGTAGCCGACCGACACGTCGGCGGCCGTGAAACGCCCGGCGCAGATGAAGTCCTGCTTTTCCAGCAGCGGTTCGAGGGTACGCAGGCGCGACAGGAACCAGCGCGCGTAGTCCTCGGCGACCTGGGGCTGGCGCCGCTCGGCCGGCTCGAAGCGCGAATAGCGCAGGACCAGCGTCTGCGGGAAGGTCAGCGTCGCCTCGCCGAAGTGCAGGAAGTTGAGGTAGGCGCCGAAATCGGGCTCATCGGTCTCGACATTGAGCGTGCGGGGCGAGTGCCGGGCGGCAAGGTAGTGGCAGATCGCCGCGGACTCGGTCATGCGCGTCGCGCCGTCGTGGAACGCGGGGATCGTGCCGAGGGGATTGATCTCCAGGTACTGCGGCGCGTCGAGGCGCGGCGGGAACGGCAGCACTTTCAGCGCGTAGGGCAGACCGAGCTCCTCAAGCATCCACAGCGGCCGGAACGAGCGCGCGTTGACGCAGTGGTACAGGGTGATCATGTGCCCTCCCCGCACTCAGGCGGTCTTCGCTTCGGCCAGCCCCAGTTCACGCTTCATCTGCTCGCGGATCTGGAATTTCTGGATCTTGCCGGTAACCGTCATCGGGAAGCTGTCGACGAAGCGGATGTAGCGCGGCACCTTGTAGTGGGCGATCTGGCCCTGGCAGAAGTCGCGCACCTCAGCTTCGGTGAGCGTCTGGCCTTCGCGCACGATGACCCACGCGCACAGTTCCTCGCCGTATTTCTGGTCGGGGACGCCGACGACCTGCACGTCGAGGATCTTCGGGTGGCGGTAGAGGAATTCCTCGATCTCGCGCGGGTAGAGGTTCTCGCCGCCGCGGATGACCATGTCCTTGATGCGGCCGACGATGTTGCAGAAGCCTTCGTCGTCGATCGTCGCCAGGTCGCCGGTGTGCATCCAGCCGCCGGCGTCGATCGCTTCGCGCGTCTTGGCCTCGTCTTCCCAGTAGCCGAGCATCACCGAGTAGCCGCGCGTGCACAGTTCGCCCGGCGTCCCGCGCGGGACGATGCGGCCTTCGTTGTCGACGATCTTCACTTCGAGGTGCGGCTGGATACGGCCGACGGTGGAGACGCGGCGGTCGAGCGGATCGTCGGTGCCACTCTGGAAGCTGACCGGCGAGGTCTCGGTCATGCCGTAGGCGATGGTGACTTCGCGCATGTTCATCTTGTCGATGACGCGCTTCATCACTTCGATCGGGCACGGGCTGCCGGCCATGATGCCGGTGCGCAGGCGGGAGAGGTCGAATTCGGCGAAGCGCGGATGGTCGAGCATCGCGATGAACATCGTCGGCACGCCGTAGTTCGCGGTGCAGCGCTCCTCGGCGAGCGTTTCAAGGGTCGCGAGCGGCTCGAAGGACTCGGCCGGGTAGATCATCGTCGCGCCGTGCGTGAGGCAGCCGAGGTTGCCCATCACCATGCCGAAGCAGTGGTAGAGCGGCACCGGGATGCACACGCGGTCGCCTTCGACGAGGCGGATCGCTTCGCCGACGAAGAAGCCGTTGTTGAGGATGTTGTGGTGCGACAGGGTCGCGCCCTTGGGCTGGCCGGTGGTGCCGGAGGTGAACTGGATGTTGATCGGGTCGTCGAACTGGAGCTCGTCGCCGAGGGTTTCGAGGGCGTCGAGTTCGTCGCCGGAGGGGGCGTGCAGCAGGTCGTCGAAATTGAGCATGCCGTGGGTCCTGTCGGCGCCCATGCGGATGACGATTTCGAGCGTCGGTAGCTTCGCCGATTTCAGCTGGCCGGCTTCGGACTGCGCGAGTTCGGGCGCGAGGTCGCCGAGCATTTCGAGGTAGTTGCTGGTCTTGAAGGCGGGCGACAGGATCAGCGCGCGGCAGCCGACCTTGTTCAGCGCGTATTCGAGTTCGGCGCGGCGGTAGGCGGGGTTGATGTTGACCAGCACGAGGCCGGCCTTCGCGGTCGCGAACTGGGTCAGCGCCCATTCGGTGTTGTTCTGCGACCAGATGCCGACGCGCTCGCCGCGCTTGAGGCCGAGGCGCATCAGGCTGCACGCGAGCGCATCGACGCGCTGCTTGAGCGCGGCGTAGGTGAGGCGCACGTTCTGATGGTGCACGACAAGGGCTTCCCGCGCGGCGTGGCGCGCGCAGGCCTCGTCGAAGAAGCAGCCGATGGTCTGGCCGATGAGGCGCTTTTCGGACGCGCCGTGGACGTAGCTCGACTGGGTCATGTGTCTCTCTCCAATGTCCCCGGTTTCGGATGTTTTTTGAGGCGATCTGTACGGCGGGAGGAGCGAAGCGCATCCCGCCACGCGGCGATCGCGATGGCGCAACGACTGGATTGGCGGGATACGCCTTCGGCTCCTCCCGCCCTACGATGATGCGAGCGGGCGGGAAAGCGGGACGCGCATCCCGCCGCTCCTCACTTCTTCGCCGGCTCGAACTCGACGAGTTCAGCGCCGTCGCCCACCTGGTCGCCGACCGCGAAGCGGAAGGCCTTGAGCAGGCCCGACGCCGGCGCGGTGATGGTGTGCTCCATCTTCATCGCCTCGAGGATCAGCAACGGCGCCCCCTTCTCGACCGTGGCGCCGGCCTCGGCGAGCAGCGCGATGACCTTGCCCGGCATCGGCGCGAGCAGCCCGCCTTCGGCGCCGCCGCCCTCGCCCGCGTGGTGCAGCGGATCGACGTTGGCAAGCTGCCAGGTGCGACCGTGCAGGAAGACGTGCCGCTTCTCGCCTGCGACGATTACCGTCGCATCCATGCGCATCCCGTCGAACTCGACGCGCATGTGTCCACGCTCGTCCAGTCGCCCGCGGGCTTCGGCGGTTCGGCCATCCACGGTCAGCGTGTAACGATTACGCCCGCGGTAGGCGACGGTCACCGCCTTCTGCGTCTCGCCGAAGCGGAAGAGCAGCTCACGGCTTGCGGTTGCGTTGAGCCGCCAACCGTCGCGCGCATGCCAGGGCGATCCGGGATCGTTGCCGCGCTCGGCCTCCTCCTCGGCCCAGGCAGTTTCGCGCCGCAGTTCGCCGAGCGCAGCGACGAAATACACTTCGGCGGGCGGCTGCTCGCCCTCCGGGAAGAGGTAGGCCTTTTCGCGTTCGATGAGGCCGGTGTCGAGATCGGCGTTCGAGAAGGCCGGGCAATTCGTCAGACGCGACAGGAACTCGATGTTGTTCGCCACACCCACCACGCGGTAGTCGGCGAGCGCCTGCAGCATGCGCGCGAGCGCCTGGTCGCGGCTCTCGTCCCACACGATCAGCTTGGCAATCATCGGGTCGTAGAAGGGACTGATCTCGTCGCCCTCCTCGACGCCAGTGTCGACGCGCACATGCAGGCCTTCGGCCGGCGGCGCGAGGTGCAGCAGCTTCCCGGTCGAGGGCAGGAAGCCCTTCGCGGGATCTTCGGCGTAGATGCGCGCTTCGAGCGCGTGGCCGCGGATCTGGAGCTGTTCCTGCGCGAGCGGCAGCGGTTCGCCCGAGGCGACGCGCAGTTGCCATTCGACGAGGTCGAGGCCGGTGATCATCTCGGTGACCGGATGCTCGACCTGCAGCCGCGTGTTCATCTCCATGAAGTAGAACGAGCCGTCCTGGTTCGCGATGAACTCGACGGTGCCGGCGCCGACATAGCCGACGGCCTTCGCGGCCTCGACCGCGGCCTTGCCCATCGCGGCGCGGCGCTCGGGCGTCATGCCGGGCGCGGGCGCTTCTTCCAGCACCTTCTGGTGGCGGCGCTGCACCGAGCAATCGCGTTCGAAGAGGTACACGCAGTTGCCGTGCGTGTCGCCGAAGACCTGGATCTCGATGTGGCGCGGGCGGGTGATGTATTTCTCGACCAGCACGTGCTCGTCGCCGAAGGACGACGCCGCTTCGCGCTTGCAGGAGGCGAGCGACGCGATGAAGTCGTCGGACTTCTCGACCAGGCGCATGCCCTTGCCGCCGCCGCCGGCCGCGGCCTTGATCAGCACGGGGTAGCCAATCTGATCGGCCTGCTGGTGGAGGTAATCCGGCTCCTGGTTGTCGCCGTGGTAGCCGGGCGTCAGCGGCACGCGCGCCGCTTCCATCAGTTTCTTCGCCTCGGACTTCGAGCCCATCGCACGGATTGCCGACACCGGAGGTCCGATGAAGACGATGCCTTCGCGCTCGCAGGCGTCGCAGAAGTCCTCGTTCTCGGACAGGAAGCCGTAGCCGGGGTGGATCGCCTGCGCGCCGGTCTGCTTGGCGGCGGCGATGATGCGGTCTATGACGAGATAGCTTTCCTTGACGGCCGCCGGGCCGATCAGCACGGCCTCGTCGGCGAGGCGCACATGGCGGGCGTTGGCGTCGGCTTCGGAATAGACGGCGACGGTCTTGATGCCCATGCGGCGGGCGGTCTTGATCACCCGACACGCGATCTCGCCTCTATTGGCGATCAGGATCTTTTCGAACATTCTTGTCTCCCCCTTACATCCGGAACAGGCCGAACTTCGTCTGCGGGATCGGCGCGTTGAGCGTCGCGGACAGCGACAGGCCCAGCACGCGGCGGCTCTGCGCCGGGTCGATCACGCCGTCGTCCCACAGGCGCGCGGTGGCGTAGTAGGGGTGGCCCTGCACTTCGTACTGTTCGCGGATCGGCGCCTTGAACGCCTCCTCGTCTTCCTTGCTCCACGTGCCGCCCTTGGCTTCGATGCCGTCGCGGCGCACGGTCGACAGCACGCTCGCGGCCTGCTCGCCGCCCATCACCGAGACGCGCGCGTTGGGCCACATCCACAGGAACCGCGGCGAGTACGCGCGGCCGCACATGCCGTAGTTACCGGCGCCGAAGGAGCCGCCCATGATCATCGTGAGCTTGGGCACCTGGGCGGTCGCGACGGCCGTCACCATCTTCGCGCCGTCCTTGGCGATGCCGCCGTTCTCATACTTGCGCCCGACCATGAAGCCGGTGATGTTCTGCAGGAACAGCAGCGGGATGCCGCGCTGCGCGCACAGCTCGACGAAGTGCGCGCCCTTCTGCGCCGATTCGCCGAACAGGATGCCGTTGTTCGCGACGATGCCGACCGGGTAGCCGTAGAGCTGGGCGAAGCCGGTGACGAGCGTCGTGCCGTAGCGCGACTTGAACTCGTCGAAACGCGAGCCGTCGACGATGCGGGCGATGACTTCGCGCACGTCGTAGGGTTTGCGCGGGTCGGCGGGGATGATGCCGTAGATCTCCTCGGGGTCGTACAGCGGCTCCTCGCCGGCGCCGACCTTCAGCGACACCGGCTTCTGGCGATTGAGGTTCGATACGATGCGGCGCGCGATGTAGAGCGCGTGCGCGTCGTTCTCGGCGAGGTGGTCGGCGACGCCGGAGATGCGCGTGTGCACGTCGCCGCCGCCGAGGTCCTCGGCGCTGACGACTTCGCCGGTCGCGGCTTTCACCAGCGGGGGGCCGCCGAGGAAGATCGTGCCCTGGTTCTTGACGATCACCGCCTCGTCGCTCATCGCCGGCACGTACGCGCCGCCAGCGGTGCAGGAGCCCATCACGACCGCGATCTGCGGGATGCCCTGCGCGCTCATGTTGGCCTGGTTGAAGAAGATGCGGCCGAAGTGATCGCGGTCGGGAAAGACTTCGTCCTGCGTCGGCAGGTTGGCGCCGCCCGAGTCGACGAGATAGACACAGGGCAGGTTGTTCATCTGCGCGATTTCCTGCGCGCGCAGGTGCTTCTTCACCGTCATCGGGAAGTAGCTGCCGCCCTTCACCGTCGCGTCGTTGGCGACGATCATGCACTCGACGCCCTTCACGCGGCCGATGCCGGCGAT
This sequence comes from Aromatoleum evansii, assembly GCF_012910805.1. GTDB lineage: Bacteria > Pseudomonadota > Gammaproteobacteria > Burkholderiales > Rhodocyclaceae > Aromatoleum > Aromatoleum evansii. The sequence continues at coordinate 8,334 of NZ_WTVK01000001.1, read as the reverse complement.
CACGCCGGCCGACGGCGCGTCGCCGTCATACATGCCGTACGCGGCCATCTGGCCCACTTCGAGGAAGGGCGTACCCGGGTCAAGCAGATGATTGACGCGGTCACGCGGCAGCAGCTTGCCGCGCGCCGTGTGCTTCTGCCGCGCCGACTCGCCGCCGCCGAGGGCGACTTCCGCTGCCTTGTCGCGCAGGTCGCTGACGAGCTTGCGCATCGCCTCGGCGTTGCCCGCGAAGTCCGGGCTGCGCGTGTTGATGGAGGACTTGATGACGCTCATCACATCGTCTCCGCGAAGAGTTCGCGACCGATCAGCATGCGGCGAATCTCGCTCGTGCCGGCGCCGATCTCATAGAGTTTCGCGTCGCGCCACAGGCGGCCGGTCGCGTATTCGTTGGTGTAGCCGACGCCGCCCAGGGTCTGGATCGACTCGCCCGCCATCCAGGTCGCCTTCTCGGCCGAGTACAGGATCGCGCCCGCGGCATCCTTGCGCAGCGTGCGGGCGTGGTCCGCGCGGTCGCAGGCCTGGCCGACGGCATACACATAGGCGCGCGTCGCGCTCCACACCGAGTACATGTCGGCGATCTTGCCCTGCATCAGCTGGAATTCGCCGATCGACTGGCCGAACTGCTTGCGCTCGTGCAGGTAGGGCACGACGACGTCCATGCACGCCGCCATGATGCCGAGCGGGCCGCCGCACAACACGGTGCGCTCGTAGTCGAGGCCGCTCATCAGCACCTTCACGCCGCCGCCGACCTGGCCCAGCACGTTCTCTTCCGGCACTTCGACGTCGTCGAAGAACAGCGGAAAGGTGTTCGAGCCGCGCATGCCAAGCTTGTCGAGATGGGTGCCGTGGCTGAAGCCCTTCATGCCCTTTTCGATGATGAAGGCGGTGATGCCCTTCGGGCCGGCGTTGGTGTCGGTCTTGGCGTAGACGACCAGCGTGTCGGCGTCGCCGCCATTGGTGATCCACATCTTCGAGCCGTTCAGCACGTAACGGTCGCCCTTCTTGTCGGCGCGCAGCTTCATGCTGACGACGTCCGAACCCGCGTTCGGCTCGCTCATCGCCAGCGCGCCGACGTGCTCGCCCGAGATCAGCTTGGGCAGGTACTTGTCCTTCTGCGCGGCGTTGCCGTTGCGGCGGATCTGGTTCACGCACAGGTTCGAGTGCGCGCCGTAGGACAGACCCACCGACGCGGACGCGCGCGAGATCTCTTCCATCGCGATGATGTGCGCGAGGTAGCCCATGTCGGTGCCGCCGAACTCCTCCTCGACGGTCATCCCCAGCAGGCCCATGTCGCCGAACTTCTTCCACAGGTCGGCAGGGAATTCGTTCTCGCGGTCGATCTCGGCGGCGCGCGGGGCGATCTCGGCCTCGGCGAACTGGCGCACCGCGTCGCGCAGCGCCTCGATGGTTTCGCCGTGGTGGAAGTTCAGGCTGGGAATGTTCATGGGGGTCTCCTCGTTCCTTTGATCGCGTTGGTATCCGGGACGTGTACCGATGAAGCTTAGACGCGCATCGGCAAAACGTCGTGACCGCGTAAGAGTAGGTCGCCGGGCGACGCATCGGGCGCCAAGATGGTTGCAAATCCTGCCAAGGCACTTATGATGCGCCGATGGCAACCGTAATCCCTTCCGTCGGCGACCCCACACGCGGCCCAGCAGCGACGCCTGTCGCCTTCATCCGCGCGATCGTCGCGGCCTACCGCCGCTACGGGATCAATCCTGCCAACGCCTTGCGCGAGGCGCAGATTCCGCCGGCCGCGCTCGAAAACCCCGCCGCACGCGTCACTGCCGGGCAGATGGAGATCATGTCGGCGGTGGCGATGCAGGAGCTCGACGACGAGGCGCTGGGCTGGTTCTCGCGCCGCCTGCCATGGGGTAGCTACGGCATGCTGTGCCGCGCTTCGCTGACCTCGCCGGACCTCGGCGTCGCGCTCAAGCGCTGGTGCCGCCACCACCGCCTGCTCACCGACGACATCCTGCTGCACCTCGGCGAGGACCGCGACGTCGCGCGCATCCGCCTCGAAGTGCGGCGCTACCTCGGCGACATGCACGAGTTCTGCATCGTCACGCTGCTGCGCTACCTGCTGGGCTACGCCTGCTGGGCAATCGACTCGCGCATCCCGCTGCACGCGGCGCGCTTCCCCTTTCCCGCGCCGCCGCACAAGGGCGTCTATCCGCTGCTGTTCCAGGGGCCGGTGCATTTCGATGCGGAGCAGGCCGAAATCAGCTTCGACGCGCAGTACCTGCGGCTGCCCCTACGGCGTGACGAGACGGCGCTGCAGCAGATGCTGCGCCGCGCCCTGCCGCTCACGGTGCTGCAATACCGTCGCGACCGCCTGCTGGTGCAGCGCGTGCGCCACCTGCTGCGCGAACGGCTCGACGAGGGCGCGACCGCCGAGACGCTGGCCGAGCGCCTGCACCTGTCGCCGCGCACGCTGCACCGCCAGCTCGACGAGGAAGGCGCGTCCCTTCAGCAGTTGAAGGACGAGGCACGGCGCGAGCGGGCGATCGAGCTGCTGCGACGGACCAACCGCACCGTGAAGCAGATCGCGTTGTCTGTCGGGTTCCGCAACGAGAAGAGTTTTGCCCGGGCCTTCCGGCAGTGGACCGGGGAGCCGCCCAGTGCGTTTCGGGAGCGGTCCGTCGCAATGGCGCCGGGTTCCCCCCGAACACATGACGAAGCACGAAGCTAGAGCGGGAGGAGCCAAAGGCGTATCCCGCGATGCGGTGGTCGGGTGGCTCTCTGCGCTTCGAATGGCGGGATGTGCTGCGCTCCTCCCGCCCTGCGATATAGACCGACATCCCTCCCCGGCGTCGATGCTATCTCACCGCAGCGGCCCGCTGCTCACCGAGTCGGTGCAACTTCCCATGCAGCCGCCGCGTGCCGAACCACGTCGCCGCGCACACCAGCGGTAGCGCCAGACCGATCGCCTGATCCACCGGCACCTCCACGCCCCAGCCCTTCAGCGCCTTCAGCGCATAGGCCGCGAGCCCGATGCCGTAATAGGAAATTGCGACCACCGACAAGCCTTCCACCGCCTGCTGCAGCTTCAGCTGCAGGCGCGCGCTGCGGCTCAGGCTCTCCAGGACGCTTTGGTTCTGCCGCTCCTGCGCAAGATTGACGCGCGTGCGCAGCATGTCGTTGGCGCGACTCACCTTGTGCGCGAGCGCGTCCTGGCGCTCGGCCACCGAAACGCAGGTGTCCATTGCCGGCGCAAGACGCCGCTCCATGAACTCGCCTATCGTCGGCACACCCTCGATCCGCTGTTCGCGCAATTCGCCGATGCGCGCCTGCACGATGCGGTAGTAGGCCTGGGCAGCGCTGAAGCGGTAACCGGTGGCATGCGACATCGCGCGCATGCGCGCGTCCAGGCGCGAGATCTCGCGCAGCAGCTGCTCGGCGTCGCCGTCGATCTCGAGTTCGCACAGCCGGGTGCCGACATCGCTCAGATCCTCCTCGATGCGATCGAGGCGCAAGATGCCCTCGCGCGCGAGCGGCAGCGCGAGCAGCGCCATCATCAGGTAGGTCTCGATCTCGCAGATGCGCTGCACGAGCCGGCCCATCTGTGCCTCGCGCAGGCCAGTGTCGCGCACCAGATAGCGCGAGAAGCCGTCGGGGCCGACCTGGAAGTCAGTCCAAATCTCGCCGCCCGAGAGCACGCGGCTGCCGACCCGCGGCGGCATCGGGAACAGCGCGTGCAGCCGTTCGTCGGCGAGGTCCAGCGGCTCGCCCTGCTCTGCGTGGATGTGTGAGGCGACGACGACCGAGGCGCCGAGCGATTCGAGCCAGTCCATCGGCACGTGGCGCATCGCAGTCTGTGCGAAGTCCGCGCCGCCGCGCCCGGGCTCGACGAAAGTGTAGGTGGCGAATTCGGTGTGCCGCTCCCACTTGATGCGGAAGTGGCCGAAGTCGTGAAAGAAATGCTGCGCGCCGGCCTTCGGTCCGGAGACGCCGAAGCGTGCGCACAGGGCCTGCAGCGTGCGTTCGTGCCAATCGCCACTCAGGCCGCCCTCGCCGCCCCCGTTGCCGTCCTCGCAATGGATCGCGAGGTGCGACACGCGCGCCGGCGCGGCGATGACCATGAAGGGCCGGGAGTGGATCTCGCTCGCGAGCGCGAGGCGCTGCGGGTGATTCAGACTGCGGGGAAGATTCATCGCGGAATGCCGCGGCGGGCGCGCTGTGCGTGGTCCCGCGCAGAGCCCAAGGGACCGATAAGCTCCGCGCGCCCGCCTGCCGGTCAGTTGTAGCCGAGCACGACCACCGCGGCGAGGTCGCGGCGCTCCACCTCGACCTGGGTGTCGTAGTCCTCGCAGCGCGGATCGACGCGGCGCTTCAGGCGGCTCGCGAGCTCGCTGCCGACCTTCGCACCGGCCTTGCCGGCGATCAATCCGAATTCCTTGATGGATGCCTGTTGCTGGGGAATCATTTCTTGCTGTCTCCAATTAGAGCGTATTGAAAAGAAGGAAAACAATCGGCTTTCCCGGAGCGATGCTCCGCCTTCCCTGCACGCACGCTGGCGTCGTTTGTCGTTATTGGGGTGCCGACTGGCCGAGGCGAATTCTTGTTCAAGCGCCGGGCGGGCTCAAACGAAATAAACTACGAAGATCGTGACTCGGAGGAAGTATTCATGCGCCGGCGCATTCCCAGCATCGAGGCGCTCGTTGCATTCGAGGCGGCCGCGCGCCACCTGAGTTTCACGCGCGCCGCCGACGCGCTGTCGCTCACGCAGAGCGCCGTGTGCAAGCAGATCGCCTCGCTGGAGGATTACCTCGGCGTGCCGCTGTTCAACCGCATCAAGAAGCGCATTTCGCTGACCGAGGCCGGCGCGATCTACGCGAAGCGCGTCGCAGAGGATCTCGATCGTCTCGAGCGACATACGGTCTCGCTGATGTCGCACCGCGGCGAGCGCAATGTGCTGGAACTGGCGGTGATCCCGACCTTCGGTTCGCGCTGGCTGATCCCGCGGCTCGCACAGTTCCACGCGGCGAATCCCGGGATCACGGTGAATCTGAGGACATACTCCGACCCCTTCGTGTTCACCGAAACGTCGTTCGACGCGGCGATCCATTTCGGCTCGCCGGCATGGGCGGGCGCAATCTCGCATCCGCTGTTCGGCGAGGAGATGGTGCCGGTGTGCAGCCCCCAGCTGCTGCGCGAGCAGCCCTGCCGCGAACCGCGCGACCTCGCGAGCCTGCCGCTGCTCCATCAGGTGAATCGCCACGCCGCGTGGCAACGCTGGTTCGAGGCGGCGGGCGTGAAGGACGTGGACGCGATGGGCGGTCCGCGCTTCGACCTGTTCTCGATGCTCGTGGAAGCCGCCTGCGCGGGACTGGGCGTGGCGCTCGTGCCGCGCTTCCTGGCACTCAGCGAACTGGAGTCGGGGCAGCTGGCCATTCCCTTCGACCTGCCGCTGCGCTCCGAGATGGGCTACCACCTCGTCTACCCCGACCCGCCGAGCACCAACCCGGCACTGAAGCGCTTTACCGAATGGCTGCTGGCCGAAGCCGCGGCCTACCGCGACGCCTCGAGGCCCGCCGCGGAGCGGGCGGCGTAGGGGCGGAGAAGCGTTCGCGCCGACGATGTTTCGTCGGCCGGGACCAGACCCGCACACGCCCGCAGCGGAGGCGGGCGCGGGATTGCCGGGCCCGCCGCAAACGGCGGACCCGGTACGGCTCAGGCCGCCTGCAACTCGCGCACCGCAGCACGCGGGGCGGCGCTCACCGGCACCGAACCGAACAGGTTCTTCGGGTCGGCGAGATCGGGGATCAGCGAGATCTCTTCGTCGACACCCAGCTCGATCGCGAGATCGCGCATGAAGCGCAGCGCCGAGAAATCCTCCAACGCGAAGCCGACCGAGTCGAACACCGTCACTTCGTCGGCCGCCTGACGGCCCGGCGCCTTGCCGGCGAGCACGCTCCACAGTTCCGTCACCGCGAAGTCGGCCGGCATCTGCTGCATGTCGCCCTCGACGCGCGACTGCGGCTCGAACTCGCAGAACACGCGCCCCATTCGCAGTACATCGGCGTGCAGCTCGGTCTTGCCCGGGCAGTCGCCGCCGACGCCGTTGATGTGCATGCCCGGCTCGATCATGTCGGGGGTCAGGATCGTCGCGTTGGTCTTGTCGGCCGTCACGGTGGTGACGATGTCGCAGCCCTTCACGGCTTCCCGCGTGCTGCTGAAGCGCTTGGCCGTGAGGCCCATGCGGTCGAGGTTGCGCATCAGCTTGTCGGTTGCCGCGGAATCCACGTCGTACAGGTGGAACTCGGTGATGCCCAGCAGGTGATGGAAGGCCAGCGCCTGAAACTCGCTCTGCGCGCCGTTTCCGATCAGTGCCATGCGCTTGCTGTCCGGACGGGCCAACGCACGGGCAGCCACCGCGGAAGTCGCGGCAGTGCGCAGTGCGGTGGTCAGCGTCAGCTCGCTGACCAGGGTCGGCGCGCCGGTATCGACGTCCGCGAGCACACCGAAGGCCATCACCGTGCTCAGGCCGAAGCGATGGTTCTTCGGGTGGCCATTCACGTACTTGAACGAGTACAGCGAGTCGTCCGAGATCGGCATCAGCTCGATCACGCCGTCGTCGGAATGATTGGCGACGCGGGCGGTCTTCTCGAAGTCGTTCCAGCGCAGAAAGTCCTGGCGGATGTACTCGGCCATGCCCGCGAGGCAGTGCGCGAAGCCTTTCCCGGCAACCAGTTCGGCGGCGCGCTCGGCGCTCAGGAAACGGGTGGGGATACGGTTGCTGGTTTTCATGGTCTCGCTCCTCGTTGTGTCTTGCGATTCAGTGAGGACATGATCGACGAGTTCCGCGTCAATAAAAATGACACCAACTGTGCTATTTTGATAAAAAGTTGATCAATTCGATAACCATTACTGACAGTTCGACAAAATGGACAGCCTGGACCAGCAACTGATCAGCCTCCTGCGCAACGACGCGCGGATGAGCGTCGCGCATCTCGCACACAAGTTGAAGGTGTCGCGCGGCACCGTCACGAACCGCATCACCAAGCTGGAGAACGACGGGATCATCGTCGGCTACACGGTGAAGCTGCGGCCCGACTCGCAGCCCAACGAGATCCGCGCGTGGATGAGCATCGTCGTCGCCGGCAACGAGACGCGTTCTGTGATCGCCAGCCTGCTCGGCGAGCCGGGCGTCGCGTCGCTGCACGACACCAACGGTCGCTGGGACCTGCTCGCGGAGCTGCGCGCGGAAAACCTCACCGAGCTGTCGAACGTGCTCGAACGCATCCGGCTGATCCGCAGCATCCAGCACACCGAGACCAGCATCCACCTCGCCAGCTACCGTGGCGAAAGCTCCTGACGGCGCAGCGCCGCTCAGAGCGAAGGCGGGAGGAAGAACGCGGCGCGGATGTCCGCGATCAGCCTCTGCACCGCCGTCATCGCGAGCACGCAGTCCGTGCGCTGCGCCATAACTCGACAACGAGCAACGAAGCGGCGCCGGAGGGTGCGAGCAGCACGGCGAGCGGCGCCGCGCCCTCGACCTGCAGCGCGTCGTCGGCCTCCAGTACACACGCCCCATGCCCCTCGGCGCGCACGATCAGACGACCCGAAGCGCAGTAGAGCAAGGCTACATCAGCGTCGAACTGCAGCTCACGGGCGGCATCGAGGCGCATGCGCGTCAGCCGATGCGTCCAGCGGCCGCGACGGCTCATCACGTTGAAGTCCGTCACCGGCCCCACCGGCAGTTCCGCCCGGGCCGCGGCGCCCCCGTCGAAGGCGAACACCGGCCCGTCCTGCGCGAGGGCTGTGCTACGCCTGCCCACGACGAGATCCATCCCCGCGCCGCCGAGTAGCGCCAGGCTGCGATCGACCCCGGGAAAGTTGGAGAACGGCCCCGCCACTTCGACGTGTGCGCTGCTGACGCGCCAGTCGAAGTCATCGAGCCCTGCGCCGGCAGGTGCGACAGCGATCTCCAGCGTCACGCCCCCACCGTTCTTCCACGGCATCCGGCGATACGCCTCGGCCGCCAATTTCACCATCCTCATGCCTCTCCCTGCGATCGGTTGGTCGATAGCGGCACTTTCAGCCGCCCGACTATCTGTATATACATTACATCCTGGAGCTCGGATCCGGCAAACATCCGCACGCACGAGCCGCCGCTCCGGCCAGCTCCCATCCGGAGCACGCGGCACTCAAGCCTGCTCCGTACCTGCAGAATTCGGGGAGACGAAGCCGACGCGCGCATCGGCCGGACGCGCCGGAATCGCGATCGCCCGATCGGAAAGAAATCCCTTGACGCCTCACCGCGGCGACTCTATTGTATATACAACACAACCGACACGGAGATACCGCGATGCCCGCCCCCCACCCCCGCCT
>NZ_WTVK01000019.1 GCF_012910805.1 Aromatoleum evansii | reverse complement strand
CTCCCCGCCCGATGCGACAAGACGAGTCGCTCCCATGTGATAGGCCTGCCGCAAGCGTTGTGCGCCGCCCCGGGCGACGAACGCGTCAGCCTCGGCAATCCAGCGCGTCGCGCGCGCGAGCGAGATGCCGTCGATGCGTGCGATTTCATCGGCGTCGGCGAGCGCGAAATCCTCGATGTCGCCCACGCCAGCATCGATGAGACGACGCGCGAGCTTCGGTCCGACCCCCTCGAGCAGGGCGAGCGTCGCGCCCGCCTCGTCCAGCCCAGTGCAGATCATCGCCTGGAGCGCGGCCAGCCGTTCGGGTAGCAGGGCCTCGTCGGAAGGAGCACCACCCTCCCCTTCCCGCGTGTCGCACTCGGACAGCAGGCGCAGCGCGCCGAGTAGTCTCACCGCTTCCTTGCGTGCTTCCTCAAGCGCCCATGGATCGTCACCGGTCGCGGCGCAGGCCTCGTTCATGTCCCCCCCGCGCGACCAGGCGCGCAGCATCACCGCCGTCTTCGCCGCGCCGACGAGCTCGCGCCCGTCGCGCTGTCCGAGCAAGCCCGCCCATTCGCCCAAGGGGATCGAGCGCAAGCGCGCCGGCTCGGCATTGCATGCCGCCGTGACGAAATCGAGATCATCCTCACTGGCCCGGATGCGCGCATTGAACTCCCCGGCCGCACAGACAAGCAGCAAGGCGTCGAGATACGACAAGGACTGTCCAAGCCGCTCGAATGCCGCTCTCCACGTCCGCACCGTCGCAGGCGAGAGTTGGCAGCGCACCGCGATGCGCCCGAGGCGCGTGGCGCGCAACCTCCCCTCCCCCGCTTCGAGCATTCCGGCGGCGAGCATCGCATCGAGGGCCTCGTGGATTTTCGCCGCGGCGTAATGCGCGCATTGGTGCGCGTAGAGCGAGCGGGCGAGCACCCGCTGGAGTTGTGCCTCCGTGCGCGCGTGGCCCGAACCGATCACAACCAGAACTTGCTCGGCAAGCGCAGCAGCGTCGATGAGCTGGCTGCGGATCGGCTCGAATCGTCCGTCGATGTACCGGCGAGCAGCCTTCTGGTTGTGCTGGGGGGCGAGCAACACGACTTCGCCGGCCGTATCGAGCCCGCGCCGCCCTGCCCTGCCCGCGATCTGCCAGACTTCGTTAACATCGAGATCGACCCACTCCCCCCGCTCGAACCTCTGCAGGTCGTGCAGGATCGCTTTCCGGCAGGGCAAGTTCACCCCGACCGCAAGGGTTGGTGTGCAGACGATCGCGTCGAACTCGCCCGCGCGAAAAGCCGCTTCGACCCGCTCGCGCTGACTGCGCGGCAGTCCCGCATGATGCGCCGCCGCCCGCATCCCCGCTTCACCCAGCACGCCGGCGAGCGTCTCGGTGCGCGGGCGCGACTGCACGAATACGAGCGATTGGCCGCCCTGGTCGCGCGTGCGGCGCACTTCGTCGACCACGATCTCGGCCTTTCCGCGCATCGCGTCCGTTCCAGCCTTGAAGGTTTCGATCCGCCACGCCAGCGGGATCGGCCTGCGGTCGGAGTGGTAAGGCGTAGCCCCGAGCCAGGTCGCAAGCTCGTTGCGGTTTCCGAGTGTGGCCGACAGCGCCATCACCCGCACATAGGGATTCACTGAACGCAGCCGCGTGATCACGCCTTCGAGGGTTGCCCCGCGTCGTCCGGCGCCGAGCAGATGCAACTCGTCGACGACCAGCAGATCAAGTGTTGCGAGCCAGTCGAGATTCGCCTCCCACCCGCGGACGTAGGCGTCGAACTTTTCCGCGGTGTAGATCCCGACCGCAACATCGCGCGGCGATCGGGTCTCACCTTCCTCGGCATCGAGCCCCATCTCGCCGGTGAAGACGCCGACGCCTGCCGCCGCCAGTTGCGGTTCGGTTCGCCAGGACTGCGCCAATTCCCGCGCGAGCGCTCGCAGCGGACACAGATAAGCCACACGAAGTCCGTTCAGGACGGTGCGGACGCTCGCCTGCCACGCGAGGAAGGTTTTGCCGGCGCCGGTGGGCAGTTGCAGCACGCAGGATGCATCAAGCACTCCTGCCGCGTCGATCGCGTCCTGGGTGGCGTGAAAAGGGTCGGTCAGTGCGTTGCGGTCCATGCAACCAAGCTACCGCAGTTCGCTTCAGGTTCAAGTGGGACATCGTATCGTCTATACTGAGACATCTGCAGGAGATCGAGACATGGCTTTAATCCTCAATCAGGATCCACCGAAAACCAAGGCGCAAACTCGGGCAACGCCGCAGGCCAAGTCGGCCGAGGGCAGCGAAAGCGAGCGCAAGCTCGGCCCCGTGCTGGCCAAGCGAAACATTCGGATCAAGGGCGCCGCAGGTGCGAAGAAGGGCTTTGTGGTCGCTAAGGTCGTGGTTGCGCGTGCCAACCCTGACGAGCGCATCGCATTGCTTCGCACGGGCTTTCCTGCAGTCGCGGTCGCGGACCTGGCCGATAAGATGGGGTGGTCCCGCGAGCATGCCTTCGACGCGCTGCGGTTGAAGCGTTCAACCGTGATGCGCAAGATCAAGGCGGAGGCGAAGCTCGAAACCAGCGAATCCGAGCGTCTGTTGTCCGTGGTTGACATCATCGATCAGGTGCAGGAAATGGTCGAGCGTGCTGGCACGCCAGACGGTTTTGATGCCGGCCGATGGGTCGGGAGCTGGCTCGACACCTCCAATCCCGCTTTGGGCGGGCGGCGCCCGGCCGAGTATCTCGATACCCATGAGGGGGTACAAATCCTCCGCAGACTGATCGCACAGATGGAAAGCGGAGCCTACGCATGATTGCGGCGTGGCGGATCGCCTCCGATTCGCGCGATTACACCGCAGACGATCTGACCGGCGCGGGCGCAAAGGTGTCCGGCGGGCGCTGGAATCGTGAGGGTGTCGCCATCGTCTATGCCGCCTCCTCTGCGGCACTCGCCTGCCTTGAGACGGTTGTGCATCTGGCTGCCGGAGCCCTCCCCCTCAATCGCTATTTGGTCCGAATCGATATTCCTGACGAGGTGTTCGCCAAGCGGACGCTTTTCGACCAGCTTGCGCCCGCTCCTCAGCGCGTGGGATGGGACGCCGAGCCCCCGGGCAGGATCAGCTTGCTGCTAGGCGAAGGATGGATCGCGTCGGGGGCGTCGGCGATCCTGGAGGTGCCTTCCGTGATCATTCCGGAGGAACGCAACATTCTGCTCAACCCCGCCCATCCGGACGCGGCGGCCATCACGGCAACAAAGTTGCGACGCTTTACGTACGACGCACGGTTGCGGTGAGCGTCGCGGGACGCGATCGCCCGTATGAATGTTGCGCGCTGCAAACGCCTGCACATGCAGTCGGTGGTAGCCTCACCTCATCAACATGAGGGTGGCAGAACATGACGCGCAAAACTCCTGTGACTTCGAAAGACGGCTACACAATATTCCATTGTGTGGAGGAAGGCCCTCCCCGCGTGGAGACATTCGAGATCGTTGGCCCCAATAATTTCCAGCAGGGCAATCTCACCGAAGGCCAGGCCTACGCACTATTGGACACGAGGGCCAATTTAGGCCGGAACAACGCTGCACCACCTCCTCCGCAGCGCCCAAAGCCGAGGTTCTGATGTGGCGCGCTGCGCGTTGACGGCTGCCTGGCGTTCATTGATCACTGCAGCAAGAGCGTCAGCGACGTTCGCGCGCTCGTAACCTGCTTCCCCGCTGGCGACCAACACAGCTTGCTCGCCACGGGCAAGCGGCGGTTGGCCGAGTCGTGACCCCGCGTTGGGGTTGGGAAGAGTGAACATGACCGCCCCACCCCATCCCTGCAAACTCGAACCGGCTCGTAACGGTGTCATAGCCCGCCACCGCATCGGTCGATCGTTGTAAGGAAGAACTCACTCGCATCTTGGGCTCCGCGAGCTATACGACAGTGCTGGCGTCGCTTGCCGAGACGTAGACTTGCCATTCTCGGTGAGGAGCGAGAGTCACAGTTTGCCTTGTCTGATATGGAGCCCTCATTTATGCATCCGGTCTCATCGATTCACCGCTGCTACGAGCTTAGTTACGCGGAGCGCAGGACGCCCGTCACTATCACCATCAAGGTGAACGCACGCCACGATTCGCACACGCGTATCAGCGGCATCATTTGCGTTGACGCGACGTTCGAGGACCCCAACGACCAACTCGATAAGCGTACGTTACAGAGCGGCACGCTGCTGAGAGCGGGCATCTCAACGCCGACCGAAGGAGTGCCGCACATTCGCGTTGAGGATTTCGTTCTGCCGCGTTGCTTGCGGCAGGCTGGTATCGGCACGTTCATCTGGTCGGCCATCTTCAGCGCTTTGCCGAGACAGATCAGTCAAAGCGTTCGACTGTCAGGCAGTTTGAGTGCGACTGACGCGACAACACCCAAGGTGGGTCGCGACGGCCTCGTCTTCAAGGAATGCAACCCGTTGTACAGTGGATTTGCGGACGTCAGCATTCCGAACATCGCGCGCCGTAATGCCTTCTGGCTACGCATGCTCGCCGACTCGGACAGGGTGTTCGCGTGTGATGCGGGCGGAAGCGGACGATTCGAGGGATTCTTCATTGACCCGGCGACTCATCCATCGTATCAGCCGGTATTCGCTGCTCGCCGTATCACTTGACCGCCGTGAGCGCGGACGCAGCAAGCGGGCTGGTCCGTATAACGGGCCGGCGATGACCGTGACGACTGGATCGCCGGGCAATGTATGTGCGCTGCGGCAGAAGTTCAAACGGCCCCGGCGAGATGGCATTCAAGCACAGGCGGGGTCGATACCGGTGAGGCGCCGCACTTGGCTGCGCCAGTTCTGAGCTGCGCGGCTGTCGCTGGGAGATCCGGGCACTGTGAGTTTGGTGCGGCGATCCGGAGAGATGAGGCGAACATGGCGGCTCGCGCGCTCGAGTTCCCACCCTAGTTTTACGAACACCTTGGCCCAGCCGTTGATCTTGTTGTCGGTGGAGATTCGCATGATCGGTTCCTGCGGTTTGAGTTTTGACGACTCCAGATTACGAAATCATCACCGCACTTCAAGCCGCGACATGGTAGCGAATCGCCCCTTGTATCCAAGACGTCGGCGCGCAGACTGGATTGCATGGCTATATCGCCCTCACTTCCGAAACGGGGATTCCGTCCATGTCCGAACACGGCACCATCACGCGTTACTTCACGCTCCTGCATAACGGCGCATCCCGGCTCATCGGCCAAGGAAAGGGTCACGCACCTATGCTGATCACCGTAAAGAGAAACGGGGAGTCGTCGACCGTAATCCCGAATGGATGGACAGGGGAGGCGGTCGGCGACTTCATCCGTGATGCGTGGGTCGCGCAGGACACGCTCTTCGTCGTAAGGATTCACGGGAAGTCCGGTCAGGTGGAGGTGCAGATCGAGTCGGGGGCTCATATGCACGTCCGCGACGACCTGCTCGAACATCTGCAAGACGTCCATCGCGCAGAATCGATTCTCGCCTTCGAGTTCTTCGGAAAGGAGGCTACGTACTTGGCGATGTGCCCGATCGTCGGGGCGTCGCTTGCAATGGCACCGCTGTTGGTCGGTCCCGCGAAAAGTTTTGACGCGCCGCCGCCCCCCACCGGCACGACCATTCATTGACCTTCGCCGCAGCGGCATGGACCTGTGGCAAGTTGCCACAACCTTCACGGCGACGGGGCGCGTGCCACTCCATCGGTGGTCGCTGTGGCAAGTTGCCACAGTGTGCGTCGAAGCCTTGCTCAACGTAAGTTAGTGACATAGTATCGTGCACGTTTTTCGTTTCTATCGAGCACGCTATGACACGAATTCTCGCGATCGCCAACCACAAAGGGGGGGTGGGCAAGACCACAACAACGATCAACCTTGCCGCCGAGTTCGGCCGGCAGGGGCTGTCGGTGCTGGTGGTTGACCTCGACCCGCAAGCCAACGCCAGTCTGCATATCGGCAAGAAACATCCATCCGAAGTGCCTGTGACGAGTGCGGAATTGCTCGGGGCAGAGATTGAAAAGCTGCCGCTGGCGATCCAGGAGGATACCCATCTGGAAGGGGTGTCCTTGATCTATGGCTCCCTCGCGCTAGGCCGCGCTGAGGACGACCTCAAGGATGCGGCGCCGCGGCCGTCGGAGGAGCTACGCTCCAAGCTGGAACCGCTCGATGGCGTCTTCGACGTAATTTTGATCGACTGTCCGCCGTCGTTGAAACTGCTCACCTCGAACGCACTGGCGGCCGCGACGGATGTCATCATTCCGGTTGAATCCGGCTCACAGTACGGCATGTACGGGGTCTCCGACCTTCTTCGACACATCGAGAAGATCAAGCGCGTCAACCCGAGATTGAAGGTGCTTGGGGCGCTGCTGATGCGTCACGATGAGCGACAGATGGTGTGCAAGTTCATTGAGACCTCGGCCCGCGAGCAGATCGGTAACATTCTGCCCATTCGCATCCCGACCAGTACCAAGGTGAATCAGGCGGCGATTGCCCAGACGAGTCTGCATGGGCTAGACCGTTCAGCGAAGATTTCGCGCGAGTTCCGAGAGCTGGCGCAGCACGTCGCCACAATGCTCGACCTGAAACTGAAAAAGGGGTAACTCGTCGTGGCCAAAGACATGAAAGCAATGCTCGCGAGAAAAATCGCGGAGAACACGGCGCGGCACGCCTCAGCGGTACAGGAAGTCGAGATCGACCTCGGCAAGAGCTACGAGAAGATTCCCGTCGAGCTGATCGAACCGAATCCCTATCAGCCGAGACGCACATTCCCTGCAGAAGAACTCCAGTCCCTCGCGGAGTCCATCAAGGCAAGCGGGCTGGCGCAACCGATCAGCGTTCGCAAGGTCGATGGGCGCTACCAGATCATCGCAGGCGAACGGCGCTGGCGCGCGCATCAGATGCTCAAGCTCACGCACATCGAGGCGCTGGTGTGTCCGGTCACGGATGACGAAATGGCGATCCTCGCCCTCGCCGAGAACGTCGACCGAGAAGATCTGTGCGATTACGAGATTGGGCGCGCGATCCGGCAAGTCGAGCATCTCTTCCCGAGTCGGACCAATCTGGCGGAATCGCTGGGTAAGGACCGAAAGGATATGTACCGCTATCTGGCTTTCTTCGACCTTCCGCAATGCGTGATCGATCGGCTGGAGATCAATCCGCGTGTGATGGGGCGTGCGGGTGCGGAAAAGCTCAAGGCATGCCTGGACAAGTTCGGCGATCGCGACAGCCTCGAAACGGTTTTGATGCAAGGCTGGACTGAGATGGAGGAGGGCAGACTAGAGCAGAGCAAGTTGCCCACCTTCATCGAGGTTGCGTTACGAAATGGGTCGCAGGCGGCCCAGGCGCGGCCCACGGAAACGGAATTACGACGCGCGGGCAAGAAGGTGGGTGGAGTGAAGCGCAGCGCGAACAGCCTTGTGGTCACCCTCAAGACGACGGCGTTCAGCGACGCTCAGCAATCCAAGCTCATCGCATTCGTTGAACAACTGGTGGAGGAGGGGGGCTAAAGTCCAGAGTGTGGCAAGTTGCCACACTCGACCGGCCGGAACTCTGTGGCAAGTTGCCACACTGCGAGCCGCAGACTGCCACTGTGGCAACTTGCCACAAAAAAACCCCGCACCGCCCGTTGAACGGGTAGTGCGGGGTTCTTCATTTTCGCTCCCAAGTGGGTCGCGTCAGCGGTTGCGCATCTCCAGGATCGTTGCCGCCAAACCCTCGAACTGCTTTTGGCCGATGACCGGCGCAACCCACGGCTGCATCTGCTCGATGCCATAGCGCAGGCGCGCTGCTTCAACCGCGCCCGCGTCGATTCCGACGAAGTACGGCGTCTCGCCCGCATCCGTGTCGCCCGTATCGAAGTCGAGCAAGCGGAACCAACCATTGCCATCGACGAGCGGACCAAGCCGCTCGGACAGCTCGTCCATCTCAGGGGAGGTGTAACCGCCATTCCCCCAGATGTCGATCGAGAAGTGAAGCGTGCGGCCTTCCAACTCGATCTCCTGCTCCGCGAACACGCGACCGAAGCAGGCGCACAACGGCGCAAAGGCCTCGGCCACTTGCACCATCGTGACGCCGTTCTTGAGGGTGATGCTGCCGGTGACCCGGCAATCGTGTGACGACATTTTCTGCTCCTTGAAGGTTTCGCGGAGCCGTCACCCCTGCGGGCGCGAGCCCCGCAAGGGTGGTGAAGTGGCCGGTCAGGATTCGCAACGAATCCAGCCCAGCGTGGGATACCACTTGGCCGTGACCAGATGCGGCACGAACAGGTGGGGGGTGTCACGATGGATCTGCTCGACCCAACCGTTGAAGTGCTCGAGCACCACGTCAGGAACCGGATTTAACCCGTTGACGATGGAGCCCAAGAGCTGGGGATCGAAATCCCCGTAGAAGGCTTGCGACTTGGCGCTGCAAGCGCGCACCGAGACGCGACCCGCGAGTCCGTCCACGTGGTAGTCGGACTCACCCCGATAGCTCGAGATGAACTGGGTCTTGACCATGGTCTGCTCCTGATGGATCGGGATTTCGCCCCTCGGAGCTAGACCCCGAAGGTGGAAAGTCCCCGTCAACAGAAGTCAGCGGGAGGCGCGTGCATTGCACGCTTTGTGAAAGGCTGGCGCGGCCAGCTACGAATACCGTCCGCAATGGACAGGTAAGTGATGTCAATCGTATAGCGCGCCGTCCGGCGCGGTCAAGCTCAGAAATCGGGCATCTTGTCGTCAAACACGCCACTCTCACTATGCGCGGGTGCGCCGACGACCTCGCTACCGAGGTGCTGTTTGAGGGCCGCACGGACCCGCTCGAGGCGATCCCTGCAAATCTTGTACGCGGCAGTGGATTCCTCGACGATAGGCAGCAGATCGTCGATCTGCATCGGGTTGCCGGTGCGCAGACGGTTGGCATTTGTCTCGAGCACGGCAAAGGCCTGGTCGAAGCTATTGGGGTCAAGATTCGATGTGGACATGGACGGTTCCATCCTTGAACTGAAGGTCGAAGTCGCCCGCAGCTTGCGCCGCGGCGACCGTGCTGATCGGGCGCCCCTCATGGCGGGCGATGATGAAGCCGCGAGCAAGCGTCGGTGCAGGCCCAAGGCTGAAGATGGTGGAAAAGAGTGATTGGGCCTCGCGCTCAGCGCGAGCCACGCGCTCCTGGGCCGTATCGAGCGTCTCACCGTGCGTGCGGGTAATCGCCTGCTCGGCCAAATCCACCCGCGCCAAGGCCCGTTCTGTGACGGAACTCAACTGCCGTGCCGTTTCGAACTGCGCACGCTCGATCTGCGCCACGGCGTCATCGCGGATGCGGCGGTAGAGGCCTTCGATGCGCTCCCCGGCTTGGGTTGTAACCGCAGTAGCCTGACTTCGCACCATCGCATAGTTGCGTTCTGCCCCGACCTGCGCGGTGTGCAGCTGATCGGTCGCCGCGGTGCGCACCGCTGTCTGGTATCGGACCACGGCGGCTTCGGCACCAGTTAGGCGGGCGTGAGCGCGCTCCATGATCACGGCGAAGGCATCCACCGCCGACTGTGCGCGCAATCGGATCACGTTCTCTATGCCCGCAATGACCTTTGACGGCGTATCGAAGACCCAACAGGCGACCTCATCAAGAATCGTGCGATCACGCTCGTGTCCGATGCCGACAAGGACGGGGAGAGATGCCTCGCAAATGGCGCGGGCGATGACCAACTCATTGAGCCAGGCCAGATCGGCGGCGGCCCCGCCTCCTCGGATCAACACCAGCGCATCGAAGGGGTGGAATAGGTGCTCGCCCAAGGCTTCGGTGATGGCGCACGTCACACTATCGGCCGCCGCCGGCCCTTGGAACGTCGCGGTGTAGTAGGCGAACGAACATACGCCGTTGTCAGCGAGCAGCTTGGCATTCGCCTGAAAGTCGCCCAGTCCGGCAGCCCCGGCGGGCGCCACGACGGCCACGCGGAAAAAATCGACGGGCCGGGGCATGTGGCGGTTGCGCTCGAAGACGCCCTCGGCGATCAGCGTTTGCCGGATGCGCTGCACCTTGGCGGCCATCTCCCCGACCGTGTAGGCCGGATCGATGTCGAGAACCTGCAGTGCCAGTCCATGCTGGACGTGGAACGTGACCTGTACCTGCAGCAGCACCTTGATTCCGGCCTGCAAGCGCGATCCGGTCGCCTCGGCGAAAGTGCGCTGGATCGCGTTGGCGACGTTGCGCCAAGCGTTGGCGCGCACCTTGGCGATGGCCGTTCCACGTTCGTCATGTTCAACCAGATCGAGGTAGAGGTGGCCGTTGCGCTCGCTCACCGCCGACAACTCTGCCCGCACCCATACCGGCACGCCGGCGTGTTGCTCGATGATCTCGCCGACCCGTCGCAGGAGCGAGGAGAGGCGGCACCCCTTGGGTGCAGTCGCGGGGCGAGCAGGAGAAAGGTCGAACTCGGCAGTCATATGCGGCAATGATGCCACGGGGCTCAGGTCTTACAAGGCCGCCACGGGGCTGAAAGTGGTAGCATACGGCCACTTTGGTTCGTCACGAACCGAACCGGTAGCTGGGCAAGACCGGGCGCCAAGCCAAATCCAGCCTTTCACCAACCCACGGGGTCATCCATGATCCCGTTAGGGGCCGTGGTGACTCCGTACTCGCAAGGAGTCACCACTATGCACGAACTACAAGCCAATCTGCTCGCGGCCACCGCGGAGCTGATGAGCCGCGCAGGTATGCGCCGTATGATCACGCGCGCCGGCACCGGCGGCGAGAACTACATCGATTTCGGTGTCGGTAACGGACGCAGACGCAGCAAGACCCTCATCCTTCCGAACCTCGCACGCGGCGCAACGGTATCCATCCTCGGGCTGCTCGAATCGACCGGCGCACAGGTCACGCGATGGCTGTTCAACGGCCAGGCAGGGACGGGAACGCGGCAGATTCTGCATTTCGGGGATAGCGGGCGCTGCGTGTTGGCGCTGTCGAAGGTGGCCGTCGCGGCGCACTATCGCGCGCTCTACACCGATCGCTACGACGACATCGTGGCCAACGAGGACAGTGCAACGGCAAACCGTATTCGCGCCGACATCCGTGTTGCGCCCGAGCGGTCCCGGCTGATCTTCCGCGATGCTTACGATCAGCCCGAAATCGTCGAGCTGCCGCCCGAGTCGTTGAGCCTGCCGCTTTTCCGTGCGCTGCGGGGCGAAGTGCAGCAGCTCGATGCGGACGGCTTCGCGCACCTGACCCCGCTGCTCGATACCGGACGCTATGCGCTCGAGGTCGCCCAACGGGATGACGGTCAGTATGGCTTGGGGCGTGGTTTCGACCTTCCGTCTGGACGGAGGATGGCCGCATGACTGCGGGGGCCTCACCTGAAATTGTCGCCTCGGCCATCGGCGCCGTCGGCACCGTGATCGCCACGGTACTGGCGTCTCTGGTGGCATGGATGCTCGGGCGCCAAGTCGCGCAACGCGACAAGCTCAGGGCGCAGTTGGCCGAAGCACATGCCGACATCGCCTTTTTGCTCGCCGTCGAGGAGCGCCGCTGCGCGATGCACCGCAGTCATCATGGACAGTCGCACAAGCTGCGCGTGCGTGAGCACGTCAGGCAAAGCAGCGGCTGCACGTGGTCCGGGCGGCATACGCCGGGGCGCGTCCAGTAAGTTCTGGATTGCGCAATCCACAACCCTTCGGGCGGCCGTCCGGTCGCCTTCACCCGCGCGGGACCGCTTCCCCGCGCGGGAGGCGGCTCCGCATTCTGCACAAGGAGCCATACAATGCTGAACAAGACCGAACTGCGGACCTTCGGCTACGAAATCCTGCCGGATCCCGATCAGGCCGGAATGTATTACTGGCGCAACGACCAGGACGCGAGTGAAACCTCGTTCCCGTCCGAAGCGGACGCGCAGATCGACGCCACCGACGACGCCCTTGGTCTGTTCGATGTCTTTCGCTGCGAGGCTTGCGCCTGCGTCCACGGTGCCGACCACGGCATCAACGTCGCAACCTGCCCACAGTGCAACGGCCCGATGACCGAACTGATCGACCAGCCCGACTGGGAGGAGGTGGTCGAGCATTTCGGCCTCGATACGTCGTTCCAATGGAGTGGCGAACAGATGATCGAGTACAGCCGGGCCTATCTTGGCTGGAACAACACGCCGTAGCCCTTCCCAAAAGCCCGCAATCGCGGCCCTCGTGAAACCCCGCCCGATCAGACGCACATGCGTCTGGTCGGGCTTTTTCGTTTACGGCGACGTCGCCCATTGCATGGTTCCATGGGCATGCGGGGCTCGGCCGGCTACCTGCGCAAGAGTTCGTATTGCGTGGTTGCATGTGCAACAGGGACGCGTTCTTGCCAAGACGCTTACTGGCGACCAGGAAAGGGGAGGGCCGCAAGCACTGCGCGGGGAGCGAGCCACGGGAACGCGCTAGCCCAAAAGCGCAATCAGCCCAATCTTGCACATCGAACCACACAATAGGCGCAGCCGCGGCGGCTGAATCGTATTGAGTGGTTGCTTGTGCAGCCAAGGCGCCATCCTGCCGGGGCGATATACCGCGAAACCTGCACATGGCACCACTCAATAGCGTGCAGGCAAACCATCCTTCTATTGAGTGGTCGTTTGTGCAACCGAAGGTTGTTACGCTGCGGCGACGCACCGCAGCAATTTGCACATGGAGCCACTCAATACCCGAATTCGCCTATGCAAACGAGCCCCCTGGCCAAGCGACGGGAAGTCTATTGAGTGGTTCCATGTGCAACGCCCCTGAAAATAGAGGGCCGGCAAGGTGCCAAATGGTGGGCAAACAGGCGGTTTGGCGCGACGGCGCACATGGGACCACTCAATACAGGTTGTGTTTTGGGGTCTGGAAGGCGATGGCTGCACATACAACCATACAATAGAAACCGCTCGATCCGCACAGCACACCCAACCACTCAATACTGCACACCGAACCACTCAATGGACAGACCAGAGCGCCTGAATGCCTTGTGGCGCTAGAAACGGAAGCGCTTTGCACATGGGACCACTCAATGCGCACACCGAACCGCGCATTTAGCACATGGAGCCATACGTTCAGCACATGGAACCACTCAATGCACGCACACCGAACCACACAATAGACGCACATGGAGCCGCGCATTTAGCACAGGAGATCGCGCATTCAGCACACTGAACCACTCAATACGCGCTAAAAACAGAAGTAGAACAGGACGTTACGAACGCTGTAAGCATGCTTGCTTTTAAGGTTTAGCTCTAATGAATAGCTGGCTAGCTAGCTCTGCTTTGCTACATTGAGTGGCAAGAAAGCAAGAGCAACCACGCAATACGTGCTACGATTCCGCTCCATCCCATTCTTGACATAGTGGAGAGGGCGGTGGGGGTGACAGATCTGCAGCAGGTATTCGACTTCGTGCTTGAGGAGATGAAGCATGGAGACGTCACCGAGAGTCGGCGCGATATTGGGTACAACAAACCCTACGATATGGTGCGTGCTACGACGCTAACTGTCGGTGCGCAGCGCCTGCTCAACGCCGTCAACTTCATCGCTTCACACAATCCCGACCAAGCGGCCTACGACATTGATCTGGCAAGGGTCAAGTGGCTGGCAAACATCTCGACGCGCGATTACGACTGGATCGACGGCATCGCCAAGGAACTGCAGCAAGCCGCGATCGAGGTGATTGACCCGGATTCGCGCCATCGCGGCAAGGAAGAGTGGGTGCGCATGCCGCTCTTGGGCCCGGCGGGCGTGAAACACGGGCGCTTCGCGTTCGAGCTTAACTCGGTCCATCGGCGCGTTTTGCGCTCACCGCACCGTTACGCCTTTTTTTCGCTTACGAAGGGCCACAAGCTCTCAGGCGACAATGCCCCAGTGCTGCACGACCGGTTACTGCAGGATGTCTTCCGCGGGCATACCGATTGGATCGAAATTCCCGAGTTCCTGGGCTGGTTCGGCAAAGCGGAGTCGGCATACTTCAAGAAAGAAGGGTTCCGTGCGATCCGCTCCAGCATCATCGAACCGTCCTTGGCCGAAATCAACGAGAAGGCTGAGTTCTCCGCAAGCTGGGAACCGCGCAACCGCGGCCGCAAGGTCATCGCCATACGCTTCAATATGGTCAAGAAGGCTGCAGGCGCTGTCGGAAGGGACATCAGCGAGGTCCGGAGCCAACTCTATGACGTGCTGAGGGCGGAATTTAACCTCAATACACATGATCTAGATGCGATTACCGCGAATTCGGAGGCATGGACCGAGGATAGGTTGCTGGAGGTCATCGAGCTGACACGCTATCGGATCGAACACGGCAAGAAGGAAGTCGGTTCGCCCCGCGCCCTCTTTATGCATCTGCTGAACCACGATGCGGTTTTTACTCCGCTGGAGCGCGAACGAGCCGAGAAGGCGCGCAAGGCCAAGGCACAGAAGGATCGGGCCGAAAAAACCAGCAAGAACTTGCTGTCCGAATCTGCGAGCAAGGCTGGCAGTACGGTGGATGCTGTCCTCGGCCGTTTCGCGAATCTCAACGAGACACAGCAGAACATTCTGCTGGAGCGCTTCCAGGAATCCCCGACTTTCGGGGCAGCCAAGATGCTCATGAAGCCCACGGGCGACTTCACGCTCACTGCCGGGCGCGTGCTGGAGGATGCGAAGCTGCGCGGTCTTTTCAGTGCCTTCCTTGAGCGCGCACTCGAAAACCTGGCCCCGTCTTCGGGATCACCGGCGTAACGAGCGTACCGGACTCCGGCCAACGCCATCTTAGCGGCATGAAACCCCAAATGCGGGGGAATCACCCTTTTCGCAAGCGGACATAGACCGAATTGCCACGCATCCTATGTGGCAATAGTCATTGAGTGCTCGCGGCCGAATCGAGGACTGCTTTGCGGAAGGGGCGTTTGCGATCCTGGAGCACATCGACATCAAGGACGAACCCCGGCGCCACGGATACGGCGAGCGCGCACTGCGGTCGTTGCTGACGCAGTACATTCCCGAGATGACTTGGCTCTATGCCAATGTCGACGATCCACATAACGGGCAGTGGGTCGAGCGGTGGCTCAACAAGACCTTTCCTGCGCACGACATGTCGCCAGGGAGTCACTCGCATATGCGCTACAGGTTGGACAGTGCGTTGCACGGGGCTTGATCGCAGCGCGTGAAGTGAGAAACTGCGGAGGAGATCCTCCCATCGCACGCTCATGTCGCATTCGCTCAAGAAGACGCTTCATCCACCTCGCAAGCGCCGGGAAAGTTCATTCCGCCCGGCCATTGCCGCCGTCATCGAGCGACGGATCGCCGCCCAGGAGCCGCTTGCCATACGGGCGATCATTGCAGAGGCCGGTGGCGGCTCGACCGACACGGTACGCGAGGAGTTGGCGCGAGCTGGGGTCGATGCGGCGGCGCGGATGCTCGTCGGGGACCGGATTCGCAACTACGCCGAACGCGAAGCCTCGCTGCGCGCGCAGTTGCAGCACGTCACATCCGAACGCGACACCCTGCGCCGAGCCAACGCTGTGTTGGAGCAGGCGGTGCGTACCGCTGCAGAGCCCTCGAAAGTGCTGGAGCAGCAAGTTGCCGAGATTGACCGGCGGGTGAGGGGGGCAGTGGAAGAGATGCTGCGCGAGACGGCTCGGCTGCGGCGCATTCGGCAGAAGGGAACGGAAACTGTCGTGGTGCCGGATGCAGCGCTCGAGGCTCGGTACCAGAAGCTCATCAACGACCACGCCGTCCTGGTCGAGCGATTCCATCGACTGCGCGGCCTGTATTTTGAGGCAACCGGGGAACACTTCGAATAGGGGCTTGAACGGCAGCGTCGGCATGGGATGCTTTCCCCATGACGATGAAACCCCTCAACGTTGCAGCACTACAGCAGCACGCCATGCCAAGTTCGGGAGCCTGCATGTCCAGGCTCGCACGTTCTCCGCAATTGCTCGCCTGTGGTGGCGTGGAAGCAGCACTCGGACGCATTCGCAGGCAAGGCGCTGAGAGCGAGTTGCAGCGGCCCACCACGGCCCAGCCCTGGGTGCAAGCCTTGGTGCGTGAAGCCGAGGCCTTCGCGCGGTGCAGGCTCGCCGCTCATCAGGTGACGCGCCTGGTCACCGCAGAGGTCGGGCAGTTGGTCGCGCACGGGGTGCCATTGGCGCTCGAGTTCGATCCTGCGCAACGGATGCTGAGGATCGTCAGGCAAGGATCGAAGGTGAGCGAAATTGTGCTCGAAGCAGATAGGTCTTCACGAATTTGGTGACGGAGGTGGAAACGAGATGATCACACGCGACGAATTGCTCAAGATGCCTGCTCAGGATTATATGAACGCCGAACAGCGAGCCTTCTTCACAGCGCTGCTGGAATCGATGCGCGATGAAATCCAGGCGCGCGACCTTGCGGCCGAGGTAACCACCGATGACGTACTGGCCACGCCGGACCCGGCGGACCGTGCCACGCTGGAGGAAGAACGGGCGCTGGCCTTCAAGGAGCGGGAGCGAGCCCTGCAGCGACTGCGCGGCATACGCGCCGCATTGGCGAGGCTGGAGCGCGACGAGTTTGGTTACTGCGAAGCGACTGGCGACGAGATCGGGCTACTGCGGCTGCTCGCCAACCCGACGGCGACGCGCAGCATCGAGGCGCAGTTGCGTGCGGAACAAGCGGATCGGTTGTGCCTGGCTGCGTGACGGCTTTACACCGAGGAAACGACGCGATGTTCAGGCACGCTCGGCGCCGGCACAGCTAACTTTCGTCGGCGACAACTGCGGTCACGAGGTCAGGATCGTCATTGCGAACGTTGCCGACGCGTAACGAGACCGGATGCATTTGGATTGAGTCGGACGGGTACGGTGTAAGCAGTTGGCGAACTCTCTCAAGGTCCGTTTCGCGGTTGAGCCAAGCCTCATAATCGCCCCGACCGAGCAAGACCGGCATGCGGTCGTGCATCGCCTGAACAGCCTCATTTGCTTCTGTCGTGAGGATTGTGAACGTGTCGATCGTGTCGCCCTCGGGGTTGCTCCATCGCTCCCATAGTCCGGCTAGCGCGAGGAGCTCCTCACCGGCGGCGTGGATGAAATAGGGCTGTTTGCGACCTGCAAGCTTCTTCCACTCGTAAAAACCCGATGCCGGTACGATGCAGCGCCGACTCTTGAAGGCGGCCCGGAAGCTCGGTTTATCCGGTGCGCTCTCGGATCGCGCGTTGATGAGCTTGTGGGCAATCGTCGCATCTTTTGACCACGATGGAATGAGGCCCCACCGCAGGAGATGGACAACCCGCTCACCCGTTGGCCGTTGGCGAACGATGGGTAGTTCCTGGAGCGGCGCTGCGTTGTAGCGTGGCGGCAGATTCAGTTCGTCAATGTCGGCAGTGAACTGATCCCGAATGCGTGATGCCGGGCCATAGAGGGCGTAACGACCGCACATGCGCGACTCCCGAAGACGCAGAGGCATCAATCGTAGATCGGTTCCGCGCGCAGGAGTTGCCGATCAGGCGCGGCAGCGCGCAAGGGAGCGGCTTCGCCTCTGGTATGGGAACGGCCTACGCTCCGGCAGCGGGTTTCGGTGCAGCCTCGGTTGATGCGTTGGCCGTGCGTGCCACCTTCTTGCTGAATTTTTCGGCAGCCGTCTGTAGTGCGCCCATCGTTCCGCCATTGTTCAGCCAGGTGTCGACCCAACCCGGTTTGCGGCCGCGGCCAGACCAAGCGAGCGTGGAGTTCGAAGGATGGCGATAACGAATGGGAGGCCGTGCCTTGAGTGTTGACGCGGCTTTCGTGACCGTGGGCTTGGTGGCGATCGATGTCGTGCCACCGGCGAGCAACTCGCTGAGCGAGAAGCCTTCCTCGCGTGCCATCGCAGCAAATCGCTTGAGCATCGAGGTCTTCGATGCGGTTTGTCGTTTCTCAATTTCGCGCGCAACACGGGCCATAAGATGCTTGAGCTGCGCAAGGGTGAGGGTCTTCAGTTCCATGCGTGACTTGCCTTGGATGTGATTTAACGCGCGAACGCGTGGGTGGCTGCATTCCGCGCGAAGAGTGGGGCCGTGAGTCGGGGGCGGGAATTTTCAGCAATGCTTGATTGCGTCTGGCTGACCGTGATCCTCTGCAGCCAGCGGCAACTCCAGCGCCCGATCGTCGAGGACAATTCGTCTGACTTCCCGCAATCCGCGCTCCTTGAGCCGCTGCCGGTAAGCCTTCTGGCGGGCAGCCGCATCTGCATGCAGACGCGGACGACCTGGGCGGCGGGGCGGCTCACCGAGTAAATCGGCGGTGCGAAAGTCGCGCGGATCCTTCATCGTCAACGATTGGCGTATTAGACGCGCGGAATATAGCACGCCGTTACGAAAATCACGCTGAGCGTGCCGGATCCCGTATTGCGCCGAGCGCATGGCCTAGACTGGAAATCCGACCACGTGAGGAGGATGCGTCCATGAATGCCACGTCTCTGTCATCCGTCGAAGTATTTCGCGGCACTCAACGTGCTGGGTGCCCCATCTTCGCGGCCGGACTCAGCGGGTTGGCAACCTTGTTGCTCGTTGCACCGTGCCTCCCTCAACCGATGCTGCTGGCGCTGCCTGCGGTGGGGTTCGTTGCCATGCTGCGCTATGGCTGGAGGCACGAGCGCGGCTGACAACGCGCGCAGTTTATGCCAGGATGACGCCATCTTCGGGTGTCGCTCAGTCGATGCCAAGATGGTAGCTGGGCCAGAAGCCAGCCTTTCACAAACCCACGCGGGGTTCATACGAACCCCGTTCTGGGGCCTCCGTGTGACTCCGCATCATCAATGGAGTCACTCATGGACAAAGATTTTATCCACCGCTTCACCAAGGCCGACGTGGAACTCACGGCGCAAGTGTCTCCGTGCGTGTGGATGCATCGCGACTATCCGCTCCAGATTCGACTGGAGATGAAGGACGGCGGATTTGCCTTCAAGCAGCAGAAGGGCGTCACCTGGGAACAGACGACCGAGGCGCATGTCGTCGCGCTCGCCGAATCCATCGGGGTGTGTGCCTGCTCGCGCTGCGGAAAGCCCGCGTTTGATCCGGCCACGGTCGAAACCAATCGCAACGGTCTGTGCGAGAAGTGCTTCCTGTCCGACTTGAACGCCGAGTATGAGGCGGCGAAAAAGAAGCAGGAGGCGGCAATCAAACGACGGGATGCGCGCCAGAAGAAGGTGGGCTTCACGCATCGGGTGACCGCATGGGTCCATCCTGCCGCCGGTGGTGACGATTATCAGGTCGACATCTACTGGAAGGGAGAGCCCACACAGGCCGAGATTCAGGCCCAACTCAAGAAAGAGGGTAGTTGCGTACGGACGGATTACACCATCGTCGCGCTCTGACCCATTACAACCTCCGCGGGGTGGCGCCACCCCGCAAGGGGGTGTGCCGCTCCGCGCAACCGGAGTCGCAAACATGCAGCAAATACCGCAATCCAAGATCGAGGAGCACTGCCTCTCGGGCCCCTTTTTCGTGACCGACCGGGCCATGGAACGGATCGGAGACGAAGAGGATCTCGTGCTCGCCTGGTTCAACCAGCGCGGCAACGTGCGCAGCGTCGGCGACGACGTAGTGATCCCGGGCCTCGGGCTTCGCGCGAACTTCTGGTTCGACGAGGCCAAGCCGAACGGCGAGTGCTTCGGCGTCACGATCTACACCAAGGCCGATGATCCCGAGCGTCCTGGAAGCAGTGAGGCCGAAAGGCTCCAGTCCGTTCACGACAACGAGCATCCCGAGTGGCCCCGAGCGCAGTGGCGCGAGGCGGTCGCGGCGGACGATACGCTGCAGGGGTACTGGCAGTGGGTCGCCCATCGGCTCAGTGAGCCGCAGGAAGTTTGAGGCCAAGAGGTCGGCGCTGAACGGTGCTGACGCAAACAAGACCGCCCAAGGGGATTTCACCGTCCCCCAGGGGGATGGCTCCGAGGGTATCGACGAAGGAGTTATTTGTCATGTTCCCCGTGTCCAGCAACCTGTATGAGCCGCTCGCAGGCTTCTACGCTTCCCCGATGTACCACTGCGTGGTGGATGACTTCGGGAATCAGGTCATAACCGTGTGGCCGATCTGCGAAATCCGTAACTCCGAACTGCACTAAGCGGAGCAAATCATGAACTTGTTCTTAGGCCTCATCTGCATGCTCATGAACGCGCACCAGCGCGGGCTGTATAGCCTCGCGTGCGACGCCGAAGCATGCCAGCACTACGGCATTGCCGAGAAAGAGCCGGGGATGCGTTGGTGGCGTGCGCGC
The DNA here is from genome assembly GCF_012910805.1 of Aromatoleum evansii. Lineage (GTDB taxonomy): Bacteria > Pseudomonadota > Gammaproteobacteria > Burkholderiales > Rhodocyclaceae > Aromatoleum > Aromatoleum evansii. The sequence goes on along the minus strand of NZ_WTVK01000019.1, from coordinate 80,060 downwards.
TGCTACGTCTCCGGGTTCTTACGCGCTGATAAACGGGTCGCAGTGCGAACGAGGTAGGCTCTTGGGTGAATGAGTACCTTGGCCCCCGTCTCAGAGATGAGCGGGGGTTTTCTCTAACCAGCCGGTACCGGTGAGTTCTGCTCCCAAAGTAAAATTATCACTCACAAGTAAGAGAGTCACATGGTGTCCACCAGAGCATTTATGTTCCCTATCCTGTTCGCCTTGCTTCTATGCGCAAGTCCGGCGCGAGTTCTTGCAGCCGAACCCATCGAATCCGCTTTCGGCATCCCTCTTGGAGGATCCCCTTCGGGGCTGCAGTATGTGCCCAACAAGCACATTCCTGCCTCCCCGCCTGGATACATCGAAGCCGAAGTGATTCCACCCGTAGCGAATCCGAAATTCTTGACCTACCGCGTCATTGCCGACCTAGATCGAAAACGCATCATTGCCGTGAGTGGTCGTAGGGCGAAGGAAGGAAGCCGCTCCGAGTGCCTTGCTGAACTTCGCGAAATCGAAGGCATCCTCGTTGAGAAGTATGGGAGAAATGTCATCGAGGAGTTCGATGGACCAGGCCCCAGCTTCATGCTTGTTGATCGGACGACCGGACGTGATGTGTACGGTACCTGTGAACTTCGCGCCCAAAGAGGGGGAGTCCCGGAGCATTATTTACTCAGGATCGACTACAACGAAATCGATTCGCGGCTTGCATATGAGAATGCCCGGCAGGCACAAGCGGCAAAGAGGAACGCAACTGGACTATAAGACGGGCCATGATTCGTCATGGGCTCGCGGCTCAACCAACTCTTGAGCCACGAGTGCGAGCAGAGATCAGCCAAACACCGGAGAATCGGCTGTTTTGGTGACTGGATTCGCGGGCGGGAAGTGGGAATATCGAGTGGATTGCACAATCCACGATTGGAGTCCCCATGACCGAAGAACTGCTTGACCGGCCCGATGCGGTCGATGAAGTCACGAACGCCCATTCTGGCAATGAACGGGAGGCTGCCGCTGACGCACCTACTCACGAGGCTTACGATGACCTGGAGAGAGCGTACCAGCATCTAAACAGGGACCTGTTCGGGGGGGAGTTGCCCGGCGCGCTATTCACCTTCCAGCGCAATAAGCGGTTCCTCGGCTTCTTCAGTCGCAAGCGCTTCCAGCATGCCAAGACGAAGTTGATGACCGACGAGATCGCCATGAATCCGGGCTACTTCGCGATCCGGCCGATCGAGGCTGTGCTCTCCACCCTCGCGCACGAGATGTGCCATCAATGGCAGGCCCACAAGGGTAACGGTGGGCGGCGGGGGTATCACAACCGCGAATTCGCGGACAAGATGAAAGAGATCGGTCTGCAGACGTCTTCCACGGGGAGGCCCGGAGGCAAGGAGGTGGGCGAATCCATGACGCATTTCATCCTGCCCGATGGGGCGTTTCTCGCGTCGGTGAAGCGCCTGCTCGCGACCGACTTCGGGCTGTCGTGGCTCGATCGCTACCCGGAGCATGCGGAATACCCCGCCTACATCCCGACGGAGGAGGAGCTGCGTGAGCTCTATCCGGATGAATATGGGGATGAGGATGCGTCAGTGGGTGGATCGGCGATGCCGCCGCCGCTTCTGGCGCCGGTTCTAGGGAGCGATGGCATCACCCCCATCGAGATCGTGGCCGCGTCGGACAAGGATGCGCAAGTGGATGCGCAGGCCGGCGGGACGGACGGCTTGGCCGGGCCAGCAAGCGAGCAGATGGACGCGGATGATGGTTTGCCGCGCATCGTGGTGCCGCCCAAGGGGGCGGCGCCCCCGGTCCTTTCCAAACCCCCGTCAGCGTCCGGGTTGGACATTGAGTTTCCCAAACCCGCCCGCGCCGGCGGCAAATCGAAGACCACGCGCGTCAAGTTCGTGTGTCCGGCCTGCGGGGATGCGGCTTGGGGCAAGCCCGGTCTGCATCTGATCTGCGGCAAGTGCAAAACGCGAATGCCGCCGTTCGGAGACGGAGAGGATAATGCCGACGCTTGAGCAGGACCTTGCGCAGCTCTGCGAGTACGTGAAACGTCTGCCATTGGGTGAAATCTTCTCGTTGCAGGACAACTGGCTGGCCTCGCACGAATTGGCGTATCTGCTTGCGCTGCGGGATCGACTTGATGAGGCAGTGTTGAGCACGGATGCGGCGGCTGACCGAGAGGTCGAAAGGGCGCTTGCGTTGGCGTTCGCGCTAGCGTCTTTGGAAAGTTCGCTTGCATGCTCGGAGATGGGGCGAATGCGCTTTCTGGCAGAGGATCGCAGCGAGAAGACCCCGTACGCCCTGCGGCGATTGCAAGGGGTGTTGCGCACGGAGGTCTTGCGCCGGAGCGGAGTGCTGGAAGTACGGCGGCTCTCCATGGTGCCAGGAGAGCCCGTGTGGATCACGCTGACGGAATCGTGGCGGCAGGGTGGCCGGTACTTGCGGCATCCGGACCTTCTCAGGCTTATGGCAATTATCCCCGTGGATGAATGGGGCTCTGGACCGATCTGCCGCGGATCGGGCTAGTGGCGATGTTCGGCCGTGATGTTGGCCTGCTCCTCGATCCAGTCAAAGGCCTGGAGCAGGCAAGGGCAAAACACATCCACCTTCGCCCGTTTTCCGGACGGGGTGAGCATGGCTTGGACATGCTCCAGGTTGATGCTGATGAAATTGATCACCGCCCAGTGATTACGACGCAGGCGCTCCAGGCCGGCACAGAGCCCGATGTGCTTGAGCAGCGGCACGCCTCCCTCGGGGGAGACTTCAATCTGTAGGTCGCAGGCGTGCTCCTCGAAGAGTGCCATCTCGAGAAGTAGCACCAGATCCGCCCGTGCCTCAAGGTCAGCGGGTTCGCTAACCGGTTGAGCGATGCGATCGCCGAGCTCGCAAAGGTGTGCCAACGAGTCCATGTCGAGTGTGGCCAGCCACTGCCCAACGTGAAAAGCCTCCCGAGTGGCGCCGGAGTCATCGCTTAGCAAGTAGGTGAGCAGCTGCGTCGAGTACGGCAGCCGGTCGCGCGAGGCGCGAACGCTCCCCATAGCGTCCCAGGCCATGCTGTAGATTGCTTGTCCGCTTGTGCGGCGGCGGTTATGCATATCCGTTCGTGCTGACTGAAATGGGGCGAATAAATATGTACGGAATAACGAATGGATGTGAGGCGCCAAGAGTGCCCATGCCGCGAATTGAAGCACGCATCGAGCCCGCAAGTGCGTCGACAAAAGGGCACAAAGTCGACCTTTTGCGGCATGACGCAGTGCAGCAATCGAATATGGTGAGCCAAGGAGCGGTTTAGCGAAGTGCGCACCGATGCAGCCGGTGGCTCAATGTCCGAAAGGGGCTTGAAGCGCGGGTGGTCCCGTATAGCCTCAAGCCAAGGAGGATCAGGACATGCAACGTTGCGGTTCGAGCATACGGGCGGACTTGGGGGTGTCGGTGTCGGTGAACGAGGCACTGGCCCGTGGGCTGAGACATCGGATCGTAAGCGACATCGAGGAGGCCGAGGGCGCGTCTGATCGCTTGATGCGCGTGGCCGCGCGAACCTGCTCGGCGCCGGCGACCCGCAAGGGCGCACGCCGGATGTTCAAGGAACAGACGCGGATCTACTCCCGGGTGTTGTTGGTGCCGCCGTCGGACCTCGTGGCCGATCGATATGGCGTCTGGCTGTGCTGGCACGTCGATCAGGCAGGTGTATCCGGATGGGGAGAGATCGGACTCGTCGCCCAGGTCATCGACTTGATGACCGGCACTGCACGTCGTTTCGCATTGCCGGTGCAGTTGCGCGGCCATCTGATCGAACGGACATTCCAGCGTCTTGGCACGACTGACCCTGCGGTGGTGCTGGCCGAATTGCGCCCCACGATGCTGTGGAGTCTCGTGCTGGGCATCGTGCTGACAACCATCCGTGCGATGCCGGAAGGGAAGGGACTGACGGAGCCGTTGCCGTTTCTGCTGCCGACACCGGCGGGGGTAGTTCTGGGCGACACGATGCCCGAGTGGCCGTACCTGCGCATCAACACCTATGTCGGTGGGCGGCGTCCAATCTCGGCTGCGAAGGCCCGCTTGCGGGCAGCCATGCTGTCCCAAGTGTCCGATCTGACGCCCGAGGCTGTGGAGCGCATTGTGTGCGGTTACTTCGCCGGGTTGGGTCTGCAGGCGAGCGGGGGGCGTCTCGGGAAGTTGCACAGCGAATCGGCGCAGGCCTGCTTCAATCTCATGAAGCGTGTCTCGGGGGTCTTGAGGGAACATCGGCATCTTCTGCTCGCGAAGGCCGAGCGCGACGACGGGATCAAGCGCAACGAATTGTTGTGGCGCTGGGCCGAGTTGCAGCATCGGACACAGTGCGAGGAGGTTGTCGCGTGAAACGCCGGGGTGAGCGCTACGTCTCCATCACCGATGTGGTGGCGACCGTCTACTGCGAGCGCAAAATCGTCCTCGACTGGACGCATGGCAAGAAGCGGCCGCTCGACGTTCAGGCGCGCGCACTGACCGGTTCGCTCGGGCACAAGCAGTTCGAGTATCAGGGCGCGATGCGCGCCGCGGTCGATCGCCGCTGCTTTATCGCCACGCACGTATACGGGGGCGACGCCGAGCAGACGTGGGCGCTGCGGGCGTGGCGGGACGAAGTGTTGATGCCCACGCGGGCGGGGCGGCTGCTCACACGGGCCTACTACGGTCTCTCGCCGCTCGTGGTGCGTGCGATGGATCGGTTTCCGTGGTGTGGCCGCGTGCTTCGGCCGTTGTTGCGCAGCGTGATCGATGCTCTGTGGTTCCGGGGGTGAGCCATGACGACAGCACTCATCGTCCTGCTCATGGTCTTGGCGCTCTATGCGCTGTGGTTCGGGGCCCGCTTCCTGTTTGGCGGGATGTTCGAGTCGTGGCGCCCGGCACAGCTGCGCGGCGCGCGCCTTGTAATGGTCGAGCGCGACCTCTTTGCCGGAACCGGGGAGTTGGCCTTGGCAGGGCGCCCGGATCGCGTTTATCGCACGCGTGACAAGCTTTATGTGCCCGTCGAGTACAAGACGCGCAAGGGCTTTCGGCTCTATGCAACCGACGTGGCACAGTTGTCGTTGCAAGCGTGGCAGCTACGCCGCACGGGCAAGTCGACCGGCCCCACCGGCTACGTGGTGGTCAGCGAGACAGGATCGGGCAAGCGCCGCGCATTGGCCGTGCAGTTGGGCGATGACGCTTACTGCGAAGCGTTGATGCGCCGCTATCACGCTCTGCGCCGGGACAAGGAAAGCGCCCGTCGCAACACCGGCCCGAAGTGTGCGAGCTGTGCGCATCGCTCGCGATGCTAGGTGTGCTACGATATTTGCATCTAGGCGGCACCTTGCGTGTCGCAGATGGTAGCTGGGCCCACCAGCCTATGACCAATCCCTTCACCTAACCTTCGGTGGTTGAGGTGGGGGTTTCTGCGGCCCTCGCGAGTCCGCCTTTCTGCTTCTCCGACCCGAGCGCAGGGCCGTTGCCGGCCGCACGACTTACCATGGTCTCCACAGACGTGTGTTCGGAGGAGCCACCCCCTACCTGCTGCTGTTTCTTGCGCATGCGCCGGATCCGCTTCTTCTCCGTCTCGCGGTAGCCGCCCGATCGAATCCGGGCGACGCCGCGATTGCGGATGTTGGTCGCGGCGTTGCTGTCGGCGTTTTCCGCGTGCCCGCAGCGTTGGCAGAGAAACGCGGATTGGGACATCCGGTTCTCCGGGTGAATGTAGCCGCAGCGGCTGCATTCCTGCGAGGTGTGATGGGCGGGAACGTCGATCACGAGTTTGCCGGCCCGTTGGGCTTTGTAGGCGCAACAGTCCTTCGTTCGGCTCCACATGGCGCCGAGGATCGAGCGGTTGAGTCCGGCCTTGGCGCACGCCCCATTGCGCACCCAACGACCATTTGCGTCCTGCTTCGCCTTCGGCCGCCGCGTCATGCGCTGCACACCCAGGGCCTCGAAGACGATCAGGAGCGTTCGCGGATCGGCGATGATGCGATGACTCGTCTGGTGCTCGAAATCGCGTCGCACGTCCGTTTCGTAGCGGTGCAGTGCCGCGATGCGCCGCGCCGCCTTGCGGCGGTTCTGCCCGCCCTTCGCGCGGCGCGCGAGCTTCTTTTTCCAGCGCCGTGCCGCCGCCTGCTTCTTCGCGACCCGGGCCTTCTGGATGTCGTCAAGATCGTAGCGCGCCCCGTCCGAGCACATGAAAGGCACCGCGACGCCACGATCGATCCCAACCGCGCGCTCGGTGAGCTCCGCATGCCCGAAATCGGCGAGCCAGTCGGCCGTCTCCTGCGGATCAGGGAGGATTGTGGCGTCCTCAGTCGAAAATGACAGATACCAGCGTTCTGCCTCGAGGGTGATGCGAACCGAGGCGGGTGGCGTGTGTGGCCGGTGCGCGTTGTAGGCGATCTCGCCCACCGGGCATTTCTTCGTGCCCACCATGAACCGGTAACTGCCCTCGGCGGGCTCGAAGCGGAAGAGTTCGGCGGTGAGCCACACCGATTGCTGGCCCGATTTCCGTTTGAGCTTGGGCCGACCTCCGAGCTTCTTGAAGAAGCGCGAGTAGGCGGTGACCCACGAGGCCGCGCCATTTCTCAAAACCTGCGCCGGCACTTCGCGCAGCCACGCCGTCTCGTCGGTGATGAACTGCGCATAGGTGCCATCGACCGGCGCGAACATTCCGGCATGCTGCAGCGCCTTGCGCGCGAAGGTGCGAAAGTAGCGATCCTCACCCACCTTGGCATTGTAGATGAACCGCTGACACCCGATCCAGCGCAGTAGGATCGCAGCCTGTGCGCGGGTCGGATAGAGGCGGAAGCGATAGCCGGTGAGCATGCAAACGACCTTATCACCGCAAAGGCACACTGCAAGCCCCCTTTTTGCTTCCTCACGAACGCCACGCGATCAGTTGCAATGCAATCCGTTTGCCCAGCGTGCATACGGCTGAGTGTGATACGATTTCATCACTCTCGCGGCGTACTTGCGCTGCAGACGGAAGCTGGAAGCAGCCGAGGCCTTGCCTGAACCCAGCCTTTCAACAACCCACGGGGATTCACGCCCGTGGGGCCGTGATCTCCGCTTTTTCTGAGGGAGAGTCATGGTCATCATCATCGAAGGGGATGAGCTCACCGTCCCGGTGGCAACCCCCGAACCCCCCGTGCAGGCGTCCGAGCCGAAGCCTGTCGCAGCAAGAAAGCTCCTGGAAAATCACGCAGCCCGCGCGAAGGTCGGTGACCTCGTGCGCTACACGCCGTTCTTTCCGGAGCACGCGGGCGATCTCGTCACCGGGGTCATCGTCAGGGCGTGGCGAACCTGGATGGGGAACTTCGCATGGAAGATCCGGGCGCTGTCCGAAGAGGATGGCTCCGCGTATTTCGTCCGGCGTTACTCCTCGGGGGGCACGCTCATGATTATCCGCGAAGGTGCGGATATCACTCACGACGCCGGCTGAGATAGGCGGTAGATCAACCGAAGGCCTGTGGGCGGATGTTTCGCCCGACGGGCAAACTCCGTCTGCATGCCCAACGTCCGCAACGGACAAAGGAGAAGCAGACATGAGTATGTTCGGATGGAGCATGCCCGCCGGTTGCAGCGGGACGCCCTACGATGAAGCGGGCGCCGAGGAGTTGAAGGTGCCCGATCTGCCGAAGCATGTGGCGGCTTTCTGGGTAGAGGGAGAGGTGATCGAGATCCATCGCTTCCTGCCCGAAGGCGACGTGGAGGTACTCACGCGTTGCGACCACCTGGGCGACGATGAACTGAGCGAAGCGCAGAACACCGCGAACGCGACGGACGTGGCGATTCGCATGTGGGCGGAATATGTCGAAGATTCGCCAACCGGAGGGTGATGAAATGCAGACCCACTACATTTCTGCCGCAGAAGTCCAGACAGTCATTCAGGTCATCGTGGCCTTGAAGGACTCGCCTGACTTTTTCCAGTGGGGCCGCCCAGCTGCACTGAGCAGCACCGAGTCCGGCCGTCGCCGCGGGGGCAACTGGAAAAACAAGCTCTGCCGGCAGGTCGAGCAGGCCATGAAGGGGTGCACAACCCCCGAGGAGTTGCTCGAGCGCCTGAAAGGGCTGAGCGACTGACGTTGCGAATAGGGGGGCGGTTCGCCGGCTCCGCTCATTCATCGCCCGATGGGTTTCTCGCCCATCCGGGCGGGGGCTCTCCGGGCATTACCCATGCAAGGAGGCATTATGAGCAGACTTTTCCACGCGCTCGCAAGGAACGCCGATCAGAAGGGCGTGACGATCGTCCGCGAACTTCGCAACGGTTTCGGCGGCGAGCATGAGATTTGGGAGATCCGTCGTGACGGTGCGTTCGTGATCGGCGCGCAAACCCCGGAAGCAGCGCAACGTCGCGTGGAGCAGCTTGAGGCGAACGGCTGGCGTTACCTCGATTGCTACGAGCGTGGTCACCCCGAGCCGCTGGCTTGGATCGGTCACGTTCGCGAGCAGGGCTGGAGCTTCGAGTCGCACAGCAAGATCGAGATCGGCAAGGATGGGCGAGCGTTCTTTGGCGGCAACATCAAGGAATACTCGGCAGCCTTCAAGTATCTGCTCCTCGACTCGGAGTTGCTCGAGCAAGTCCGGCAGGCCGCACCGGAAGTGGAGTGCCGCAAACCGCAGTTTCCTTAACCCCGAGGGGCCACTGTGCCCCGCGCGGGTCAGTGGCCTCTCAGTTCGACCAGGGGGCCAAAATGGGTTTTCTCGATGGAATAGAGTGGCGCACTCCGCAACCCGGGGATGTGCCACAAGAGGGCGATTACGTTCGCTTCGAGCCGCACACGCCCGATCCGTTGCACGCCACACCGGTCATCGGCATGCTCGAACTCGACCAGGGCACGACGGGCGGCAACCGCCGCTGGACGATCTGCTACGCGAACGAGGTAGCCGACCGGCTCACCGCGCGCCGCTACTCGACGGATGGGCGGCTCGTCCTGCTCGGACGCTCGCCCTATGCAACGCAAGCGCCTGCGGAGAGTCCTCCGCTGGTTGCACAAGCCCAAGCCAAGCCGATGCCTTCCGCTCCGGACGGAGTGTTCGGGTTGTCGTGGGCGCAGATCGAGGCGATGCAGGGTGGCCGACTGCGCCGCTGATCCGCTGCGGCTGTGTGCCGTAGCATGCCCGACGCCCCATTCGCTGATCGAGCGAGTGGGGCGTTTTCCTTTGTTGGCCCCGCGAGGAGCCTACTAAATAAGCACAAAGTTATAGGGTTGACATACCGACGTAAAAGGTATGCCATTGTTTTTACGAGCTTTTATTTTTTTGCAAAAACTCGCCGCTGGGGCTATTCTCCCCGGTGCTGACCAAAACAAAAGCCCCGATGCGCCGGGCGCGTCGAGGCTTGAATGAATGGCTGCAATCGTTGCACACGCAAACAGCTTGACAGGGCCGTGGATATTGTGCGTGCAACAAAACTGAAAGCCGAACGCGATTATATGGCAAAAGTGCCAATTGTCAAAGGAAACGGAAGGTTTCTGGCAAGGCGGATCGTTGTCGGCGACGTGTAACCAACAAGCACAAGCGTTGCTATACCGAAAACGATATGCGATACTCCAAATCAACGTCGTACAGTATGAACGTCGCCCACGACGCGTGGAACGACCTCGATGAGCTCTATGAAGTGGATGAGAGCGCGGCGTATGCGATAGACGTCTTCCTTGAGGAAGCTGCCGATTCTCAAGTCATTCTGGAGCGTCTGGCCGAGATTCAGCACTACAGATCCTATGCCTTGGAAGGGGATTGGGATTACGACATCAAGCGGTGGGTGGCGTTGTGGAGCAGATACGCGCTCTTGCGGGTCAGGCTGTACGACGTGCCGGGGGAGGCTGCCAATTACCGGATCATCTACGCTTTCCATCCATTTGAGCGGCGAATCTACATCTTAGGGATTGTTGCGCGCACATTTGACTATGACCCAGAACACCCAATCTCAAAGCGCATCATCGCAGTTTATCGGAGTCTCGACCTCTCCTAGAGTCGTGCGGCATATCGGCCCGGCGGTCGAAACTGACGCTGGCGGGGCGGCGGTTTTTAGTCTGGAAGTCTCGGTCATTCATCCCCCCGTCCGGCCAGGATTCAGCGAAGTACGGGATCGGATAGCGCGGTTGGAGGCCGATCCACGACGCGCGGAAGGGTTGGCGCGGGCACGAGAAAGGCTTGCAGAGACAATCCACGAGGCGGGTACGCTCGCTGCCTTGCGGTTGAGCAAAGGGCTCTCGCAAACAGCGCTCGCCACCAAGGCAGGCACGTCGCAGTCGCGACTGTCGCGCATCGAGTCGGGATTGGATGATCCACAACTTTCCACGGTAGCCAAAATCGCGCAGGCGCTGGACATGGACGTTGCAGTAGTGGCTGACGCGTTGCTGAGGGGCAAGAAGTGAGCTGCGTCTTGGAAGTGGTGTTCTGCGACGACATCCGCACTGAGATTGGCAACAAGCCCAGCCTCATGGGTGTCTATCCGGCCGAAATGCTCGTGGAGAGGTTCCCGGCCACGCTTCCGAGGTTTTGCGCTTGGGTGAATCTCGTCACCCCGGTCGAGGATGCTCCGGAACAAATCCGAGTGCGACTCATGCAAGAGGATCGGCCGGTTCTCGACACCGGCGAAATCGCGCTGAACGAGGCGGTGCGGGACGCCCTGCCCGTGAATGGCGCGTTTGTGACCAGCTTTGCGCTCGCCATGTCGCCGTTCCAATTGGACGGAGAAACGTGGTTGCAGGCGATCGCCGATTGCAATGGCGAAACGCTCACGAGTCGGCGTTTCAGTATCCGGCAACGGTCCTGATTGCATCCGCGCACTGTAAAGATATACAGTGCGCGGATGTCAGATACTCAGCTTTCCGTCGACGTGCTGCGCCTTCGTGACGAAGGCTGGCTTCTTCCTCGATTTCGCTTGGCCTTCTTGCGCCCCGTGCGCGGGCAGCTCGTCGTGTTGAGGCGCCAGGGTTAGAGGCGATCCTTGATGCGATGAAGGTCATCATCCTCTAGTCCCATTACGCTCGCAGCGGCCGCTTTACAGAGTCTGCGCCAGCCGGGCCGTGGTGCTGACCGCGAGCCTACGCGACCTTGGCCCCTTCGCACTACCTACTGTCGGGCGGCGCGACTGGCAGATTGGATCGCGAGGATACGCTAACACTGACGTTGTTCACGGGGACGCCACCGTAGCCGCTACCGTAATACTCGGTGACCATCACGTAGTTCGAGCCGACCTTCCACTCGTAAAAATCCATGTTCATGGCCTGCAGCGATTTCGTATCGAGCGTGGGCCCGCCAAACTGCGCGTTGTGCTGAGCCATGATCTGCCGGGCAAGGGTGGGCTCGATGTCGCACGACGCTGCGACCACCTTGCCTCCCTTCAGCGCCACGACCACCTCTGCCGTTTGCTTGCACTGCCCGTTGCCGGGCAAGCCTATCAACAGCGCGCTTTGGACTCGAGGGGCGGCTCCGGTGCAAACGCGATCCCCTTCGAACTTCCGGCAGGTGAGGTCAGGCGCAGCGGCCAGCAATGCCTTCTCTCCTACTCCCTTCGGATATCGAAGCGTATCCCCAACTAAGGAAATCTGCGGCTCACGGTTTGCGGGACTTGAGGCGCGATTTGCCTTGACGGAGCTGAACATTTCTTCGCATGCCGCCTGACTTCCCGCAAATACCATCCACTCGCCCTTGCGCGTCTGGAACGACAACACTTCTTTGCCGTCGCTCGCCTTCCCACGTCCCTTCTGAACAAACTGCCCCGGCCCCAAAATGCGATTTAGGTTCGCCATCGGGGAGGCGTCGTTGATCAAGGGAAGGCAGTGCATACTGGCCCCCGTGTCAGGATCCGGAACGTCCGGCAAATTCACGAAGTACCAAGATGCCGCCGGTACCGGAGGGGAGGCCACGTTGTTCGATTGCAATAGGCGGCTAACGGAGGAGTAGGCCCCCTCGCACGTGGCCAGGCTGGCAGCAAAGGCCACGCCGGTGCCGGCGGCATCCTGGTAGAGCAAGACCTCGCCGCCATCGCGCTCTGTGTAGCGCGACACGAGCTTGTATCGGCCTTCACCGGCCACCTTAGCCATTCGGACTTCCGGTGTATCGCCCCGCAACGACCGACAGTGCGTTGGCGCGCTGTCGCCAAAGCGCTCGTTGCGATAATTCACGAAATACCAGTCAGCCGCCGAAGCCGGCAGGGCAATCCAGAGGCTCAGTGCCAGGTAGAGCTTTCGCATTGACGATTCGATTGGCCCAAAAAGAGGCACTATAAAGGATCGTGTCGAGCCTATGGCAAATGCGTGCAGCGGGCCTATAGAACCATTCCTTTCGCGTCGAAAGGTGGGGGAGGATGTCGTAGGCGTTTCAGCATCCGGCAGGGGTCCTGATTGCATCAGCGCGCTGTAAGCATATACAGTGCGCGGATGTCAGATACTCAGCTTTCCGTCGACGTGCTGCGCCTTCGTGACGAAGGCTGGCTTCTTCCTCGATTTCGCTTGGCCTTCCTGCGCCCCGTGCGCGGGCAGCTCGTCGTGCGCGAGGAAGCTGTTGCGGACCTGAACCGCCACGCACTCACCGCGCGGTTGCTCGACGGCAGCGTGGCGCCGCCGACGGACCTTCTGCCGCCGCTCGTCGATGTGGTGCTGCGCCACATGACCCCGAATGAGTGGGTGTTCACGGGTTTCGAGCGCATCGAGAAACTCGATCGCCAGATGGACTATGCGCAGACCTGGCTGGTGATGCCGGGCGAGGTGCGGGCCGCGCCCTAATCGAGCAGGCCGAGCGATTTCAGGTCGCGCACGTTGCGATAGAAGGAAGACGTGGGGTACTTCGTTTTGGCCGCAGCAAGTCCCTCGGTGCGCACCACCCCAAGAAAGCTCGACAAGGAAGCCCCGCGACTGTAGCCGTACGCCTCACGCAACTGCTGGCGCGCGGGAAATTCGCGCTCCGACAGCGCGCGTTGCTCGGCCTGGTGCTTCTCGATCTCCTCGCGTTCGGCCGCGATCTTGGCCTCGAAGGCGAGGATCTCGTCGAGCGAGGACACGGGCTGTGAGATAGGGCGGCCGAGCGCGCCAAGGGTCACATAGACGAGCGTATAGACCTCGTGCGGGCGCTTTCGCTTCTGGCGCAGCCGGAAGATGAAGGCGACGGCCTCGTCGTAACCCTTGAACCGGCGTAGCGGCTTCGAGCTGTTCCATCTGCAGAAGCGATCGCGCGGGTTGTCGCCAACCCCCCAGCCTTCCTCCATCCATTCCGGGGTGTCCGGATCATAGGTTGCAGCCTGGACACACCGATCCGGCACCAGCGCGGTCGGGTGCGCGGAGAAGACATGGTACGTGTCCTTGCGCACCTGCTTGTAGCCGCCCACGTGGATCGTGAGATAGCCGCGCAACGGTGTTCTTTCCTCGTCCTGCTCGGACATTGTTTTCAACCTCACCCGAATTTGTTAGGCTTGCAGCATCTTCTGACTCATCGAGTCAAAGCGGTAGCTGAGCACCACCGGGGCTTTTGCCCGTAGCCAGCATTTCAACACGCATGGGTCGCACGACGCCATGCGCTTTCGCATCACCCTCGCGGGGAAGTCTTCCCCGCGTCGGGGTTGGCTTCTCCGCATCACGCCTGGAGAAGCCCATGATGAAAGAACCTACCCCGATCGGTCACGCCGATCTCACCCATGCAGTCCTGATTAGCGCACGCCAGCCCGGCAGCGCCGGCGGGCCTCGCTTGTCCTTGTGGGTCGAGGCGGAGACGGCCACGGCGCTCACGCACGGTGCGGTCAGCCGTTTCGTGGCGCTGGAAGTCGAACCGACCGAAGCACTCGTGAGTGTCATAAACGAGAACTGCATTTACGACGTAACGCCCCAATCGGCGGCCGCGGAGTACATGCTGGTCTTCACGCCGTTTCAGCTGGTGCTGAAGTATCAGAAGATTTGCGGCGGCCGAACGCTTGCGCCGCCTTCCGAGGCGACGCGGCAGGCTTTCGCCGTGCGGCTCTGCGAAATCTGTGGAGTCGCCATGCCCGAGGTGGCGGCGCCGGTCACGGCGATCAGCGACGAGCCCGAACCCGTCCTCAAGCGCGAATTGCGCATGTTGCGGGCCGCAGGCAACACAATCTTCTTGCCGCAGGAGCAGATCACTGAGTACAAGAAGATCAAGCAACTGCTGGAAAAGGCTGGCGCGAAGTACAAGCGTCTGACCTTCGTTTTCTCGGGCGACACGCTCGCGCAGGATGTGCTCGATGCACTGATCGGCGGCGATCGACTCAATCCGCAGAAGGATTGGCAATTCTTCCAATCCCCCGAGTCCGTTGCGGACGATGTGGTGGCCGCAGTCGGGCCGCTCGCCGGCAAGCGCGTCCTGGAGCCCTCTGCGGGTGAAGGGGCAATTGCCAAGAAAGCGCTCGCGCAAGGGGCGGCTGAAGTCGTGACGGTCGAGGCGTGGGACGCGAAAGTGAAGATCCTGCGTCGCACTGCCGGCTACACGGTCATCGAGCGCGATTTCCTGACGGTCACGCCGCAGGAGATCGGACAGTTCGACGCCATCGTGGCCAACCCGCCCTTCACGGGCAACCAGGATATAGATCACGTTATGCACATGGTCCGTTTCCTGAAGCCGGGTGGCACGCTGTCCTCCGTGATGAGCGTGTCGTGGCAGCACGGTTCGCAGCGCAAGCAGGTCGAGTTCCGGCAGTTCCTCGCGGACGTTGGTGCCGAGATCATCCAGATCCCGGCCGGCGCGTTCAAGGCGTCCGGAACGAGTGTCGCGACGGTGCGTGTCGTGATCGAAGCCGATCGTGTGGCCGCCCTGACGGGGCTGCGCGCCGCGGCGTAACGCGTCCATCCCAGCGGGGTTCGTCCCCGCGAGGGGCCGCACTCCGCGCAACCATCAAGGAGTCCAGCACGATGAAGAAGACGTTCACCCCGAACGGTGAGCAACTCGCGGCCGCGCGAGCGGTGGTGCTGGCAATGGCGCATCTGCAAACGGTGCAGCCCATTGTCGAAGCCTACGAGCGCGAGATCCTCGCGAAGCACCGCTTCCGTATTGCGCGCAAGTGGGTCGAGCAGGGGTGTGCCGACGAGGTGATCCTCGATCCGAAATCGGCCTTTCTGCTCGAAGAGGAGGATGCTCAGGTGTTCTACCGGGAGACCTACGCGGCGCGCGACGCCGCTGGCCTCAAGGTGGATGACCCCGAGCATTGCCCGAAGTGCGTGGCCGAGAATCTTCTGATCCAGGCCAAGAAAGTGCTCGTCGATAGCATGGTGCCGGTTACCGGCATCACGCATCACCAGTTGCTGTGCGCAGGCCTCGACAAGCTCAATGAGTACGTCGACCTGACGCTGCGACTGCTGGTGCCGTACATCGACGTGAAGCTGTAAGCATCAATCACCCCCGCGGGGCCTTCCCCGCGACGGGGAGGCGCTCCGGGATTTTGCAAGCAAGGAGCAAACATGAATAGCAAGCAGAAGTCCGTTCAGGACGCGATCCAGAAGCTGCGCGAAGCGCGTGATCTCTTGAAGGTCGCCGGGGCAACCCGCGCGGTAGACAAGGTCCGGCAGGCTCTCAAGTCGGCTGAAGGCGCAGAGCGTCACGCCGACGGCCTCGCCGTACGCGCCGCGACGCAATAGGGCGAGTTTCTTTCGCAGAAAGCGTTACGACAACCAACGCCCCTGCGGGTCACTGCCCGCAAGGGTCTGGTGGCGCAACGGGCTCCATTTCGGAGACGAAAATGAGCAGCATTTGGGACTACGAAGAGCGCGTTGTAGCTCAACACGACACCGAAAAACCCTTCGCTCCTGAGAATGGGGAGCCGTTGAAATTTGGGGTTGGCGATATCGTCGCCTTCACCAATGAGTACGGGGTGATGTTTCGGGGGCTGCGCGTTACCGGGTTTTACAAGCCCGAAACGCCGTGCTCACTCTACGCTACGGGGAGGCGGTATCTCCTGGATTGGAGTAGCCCGTGGTTTCCTGCGAAAGAATCGAGCTTGCAACTCGATTCGGATGTTGTTGAGGCTCATGACGGGAAGGTGTGTTTTGCCCCCGCCTAGAGAAAATTGCACGTTACGATAAGGATACCAATATGACTGAAACAGACGTTGCAGATTGGGCGGTATGGGACATCTTGCGCGAGCCTGCGGACTATGACCCGAGACTGGAGCTAATCAGCTTCTGTTTCAGCTACCAAGACTGCCCGAGTGAATCGCTGAACAGGATTCCCTTTGCAAAAGGAACCTCCGACCAGGAGTTGTATGCCTGGCTCGCTAACAAGGAGTGCCCCGCTTCGATAGGTAAGCTGAAAGGCGCACCCCGTCTCGGGATGTAGCCGACTCAATTCACGCCCCGCGTCCGTCTCTGACGGCCGGGGCGTTTTCACGTCCACCGCCCGCTCTCGTAACTTCCGGTCTTTCCGAGGATGCGAACGCCCGCGCGGCTTCATGATGTTGTACTCTTGTCAAACGAGCCCAACGTCATTCGCTCGTAACGCGCACCATTTTCCAACCGCGTTACGAGGACTGCCAACATGACCAAGCGCGCCGCTGTTCTTCTTCCCTCCCAACTTCGCCACCTTCTTCGCGTCACCGAGGCCACCAGCCGCCATCCTGAGCGCGACGTGCTCATCCTCTGGCTCGGCTTCTCCTGCGGCCTCCGCGTGACCGAGACCGCTCGCCTGACCGTCGCCGACGTGCTGCTACCCTCCGGCCGCTTGAAGAGCGAAATCAGCTTGCGGGCCGAAATCACGAAGGGATGCCGGCAACGCTTGGCCTACCTGACGCATCCGAAGCTCGTCGCGGCCCTGGAACGCTACATCCAGTGGCGAAAGGCAAGGCGGTTCGGCTGCACCTTCAACGACCGGCAGTATCGAGGGCTGAGCCCGGCGACACGCTTGATTCTCACGTGGAAGGGCGGCCCCTATGAGCTGAACACCAAGCGAGCCGTCAATTCAGCCGGAGAGGCCATCGAGTACCGCGCAGCAGACAGCCTGCAGGCGTACATCAAGGGCTTATACCGAGCGGCAGGCTTGCACCTGGCGTCCAGCCATAGCGGACGGCGCACGTTCGCCTCGCGGCTGCTTGCGGCCGGTGAATCGTTGGAGACCGTCCAAACCCTTCTAGGTCATGCCGACCTCGACCATGTGATGCCCTACCTGGAAGTCAGCGAGGACACCTTGCGCGAGATGTTCGAGGTAGTGCTATGATGGTACGCATTGAGTACCATCACGCATTGCTATGACAGAACAGACCCAGCAGGAATATCTGAAAGCTGCGAAGGCCGCACTCGGCTTGGAGTGGGACGACTTTGCAGAGCAGGCGGGCATCAAGCCTCGGGCATTCAAGACTTATCGAATGCCCAGTACCTCCAAGGATTTCCGCGCCCTCCCGCCACTTGCTCGCAGCGCCATCGACCGGTTGCTTGCCGACCACCAGAAGAAGATGCGCAAGGCATTAAAAGGCGCTTGACATGGTACGCAATACGTACCATAAGAAACCATGGATTTGAGACTTACGGAAAAGAAACATGAGCATCCAGCCCGCTTTTTTTGACATCGAAATCCCTAGCAACGGCCAAATCATGGAGATTTGCATTGGCTTTTCATGGGGAGGGGATGCAACCAAGGAAGTGGCTCGCACTGATAGCTACGCATTCAAGGATTCCGTCTTGACGGCCTTCAAGGTCGCGCTCACCGCCGAGCAGCGCTTGGTGAGCGAGATGGCGGAAGAGTCGCGCCCGCTGAACGGGCAATACCGCTACAGCGGCGGACGTACTAGCAAGAAAGTACAGGCGCTCTTAGACAAAGTCGTGGAATCTGTGACACAGAGCGTGCGACTGTCGCGCCCATGCGATGCAGTATTGGTGGAACGGTAACGCGAAGACAAGGGAAAAGGATACCGGTCATGGATGACGCACAAGCGAACCACAATGAGCTTCTGGATAGACTTCTGGCGGAACCCATCGTCCAGTCCAAGCCTTCCCAAGGCGGCCCCGTCACGAAATCAGACTTGGACAATGCATTAGAAGCATGGAATGTCGCCCGAGAGACGGCTGCGCACGAACAAATTGCGTGGGCTGGGGTACTCCAGAGCCATGCGACGCTCATTGAGTCATTTCGGACGAGCGGGCATTCCCGAGGAGCCTCAGAAGAGGCTTTTCGCCGGATTTCAACCGGCCATCAGGAGGCTCTGGTAGCAGCATGGAAGCATATGGATGCTCTCTGCCATGCCTATCAGGAATTGCTTGCTCGTTTTGATAAAGACCGCGACAAGCGTCCGTCGCTCGCATGGGGCGAGACTAAGTGGTATGCAGAGTGCTCCCACTGCGGCACGCAAAATGAGATCGCGGAAGACGCGTATGCGTCCGGCGCCGAGCACACTCATCAGTGCATATCTTGCGGGCAGGAGTTCAGCTTTCGATCTGGTACATAGGAAAAGACCATGGAGCTAATTGCATACATTTCAGGCGGCATAGCATTTGGCATCGCACTGTTGCTGACGTTCACCGGCTATGGCTCGCACCAGGATCGGGCGGTTCGCTTTGCCATTCCGGCGCCGTTATACGTTGGTGCCCCGGCATGTGGGCTGGTGATTCGCCACAACCAAGAGATGGAGATAGTGGTTGGTCTCGCCAATGGAGCGGTCTTATTGGCTGTTCTAGCGTTGGTGGCGTTGATTGTCATGGTAGGGGCTTCAATGTGGCCGCCGACGACCACCGCAACAGGTGGTGATGCATAAGGAATGGACTTTAAATCGTGCGGAGAGCGAAGTCCCTTGTTGGTCGCGCTAATTCGATGTTGTCGCTCCTTTCTGACTTGGAGAAGGATGACGTCGTAAAGGCTTTTAGGTTGATTGACGAAGTGCTGCTGCTCGCGCCGGACAGAAGTCCACATCCAGAGCCGCTCGTTGCAGGTCGATTTCGGATTGAAATTGATCCTGCGGACACGTCAATCTCAATAGTTCGCGTGTTCGAAGGTCGATCATTACTGCTGACCATTCATCGAGAGCCGGTCCCAAATAAGAGACTTGTGGCATCGACAACGGAGGTCACGTGCGAGTGGCGATGCACGCGATCAGGGCCTCGTCGGCGGCTTGCCGAAATTGCGTTGATCGCCCTTGGGTTGTTGGACCTCAGGATGCACCATGAAATGCCGTTTCTTATTTGGGACCGCAACGTGGGGGAGCGTTGGCCGCCAGGGGTGAAGCTGGTAGCTACGAAAACGGGCGCGACCTTCATCGAGCCGACAAGCGACTGATAAAAAAACGTAAAGCATTGGAAAAGACCCAGAAAATGAAAGTAGCAACTTGGCTCAACAGGGGGCGTAAAGCATCAGACGGTATTGCTGATGGCCAGAAGATCATCAAAGCGTGGGAAGTGGTTCTTCGGTTCATCTGGGAGCACGATTACGCTGGCGCTTGTCATGACACATCGGCAGTGCTTTACATGCTGTTCTCTGAGCTGGGGCTGTCTCCAACCTTGAACATCGGAGAAGTAAGGTCGCCTGTCGGAGTCTTTGATCATTCCTGGGTAGAGGTTGATGGCTTGATTTTCGATGCAGCAGTAAGTCTTCCCCAGGCCGGCGGGGAACATGTGGGCGGCCCAGTTTTTGCGTCAATCGACTTGGAGACGAATCAAAAAACAGGGCTGATATACGGGATAGAAAGTGGGCATGGCTTCGGCCCGGAAGCAATGCAAGTAGCTTCAGCAACCTTCAGCGAATATGCCGCCGTCCAACCAGAACTAGATATCTGGATATTAGTTGTGGCATTTGCTGGTCGCATAGATATCGATTTGACATTCTCTGGCGTTGAAAAGAAGTACGGCTCTACAAGACGGACAATTCGACTTGATGGTAAATGACCATGAACGCGCACCAAATCGAAGCCATTGCCCAGGCTGACGCCTACGCGAACAACGCCGCCCTGCCGACCTATAGCGAGCTGCTGTCGGCGCTGGAAGAGATGTATGCGGCGTTTGGCAATTGCGGGTCTCCGCGCCAGCAGAAGGCCGCTGACGCCGTGCAGGGGGTCCTCGCCAAGGCTGGGCGAGTGGAAGATGACGTCGAAGAACTCGACGGATCGTTCTTCGAGCATGCCGTTTTGACGCGCCCCGACGAAAGCATCATCGATTCCATTTCGCGTGCGTCTACGGCGCGGAAGGCGTAACGAACAAGAATAAGGAATTCAGATGCTTTATCGGATTTACGGAGTGGCGCTGCTGGTTTTGACCCCCTTCCTCTGGTCGCTGTGGGAGCCTGCAAATTGGCGTTCCGGTTGGTTTCTGGTGCTAACCATTATCGGTTGTGTCATGCCGCTCATGGGGGCGGCCTTCGTGCTCTCCGGCGAGCGCTTTTATGTGGCTGCGAAACGCTACATTCCACCCTTCGAATAGACCACGGGAAAGACCATGGCTCGCTCATACCCTTTTGATGAACTTACTGCGGCCGGCCAGCAACAGGCATCTGCTCGCTTCCTCGAAGCCGGTGCTGGAGATGGCTTTCGCTACGAACTCGATGCCGACGGGAAGGTGCTTTCTCGCTTCCGGCCGACCGTCGTTCGAGGCCAACCTGCGCCCATTTATGCCTCCGGTTACGCGGTGCGCCAAAGCACCGACTGACAAGGGAAAGGGTGTCCGCGTCTGGTACGAAGCCAGCTAAACAGGGAAGTATTTGCATGCGGAACGATTTGCAGATTTGGCAGCTCGCACTTGCGGCCCTTGTGGTGATTGCGCTCAGCTACCCGCTCGGATACCTGCTCGTCGATACGCTGCGAGCGGTCAGTGTCAACTCTGCCCAAGCGCGAGACGGATACATCCATGTGTTTCGTGTGCTGACGGGGCTGCTGTGTCTTGTCCTGCCGATGATGGCCTGGATGGTGTGGGAAGCGCGCGGAGACCGCGGCGAATAACCGAGACAAAAGTGTCATGATCGACGAGCCCTCCCTCGGCCGTTGGCTCGATACCGTCACCCCGACAAACACGCAGGCCGGCGACCTCGCGTGGCTACCTCGGACTACTGGCGGCATCGGTGGCCAAGTCGTGCTTGCTGGAGGGCGCGAGTTTGCCGTGATTCGGCCTGTTGGGGCGGGTGGGCGACGACAGTGGAATGTCAGAATCAAGGGCTTCGTATGGTTCCCCCTCGCTTTTCCCGAACGCTCAGCGGCCCGAGTGATGGGCGTCAAGGAGAGTTCGGTTGGGAGCTTCCAGTCCTTGGCGAAAGCCCGAGCTGCAGTCGAGGAAGCGCACCGGCTGCTCGACGAACACTTGCGGCAGCATGCTACTTAGCGCATCGGCATCTTTCGCTCATCGCTTTTATACGACGGCGCATCCCGCCGCGATCAGGGGCTTGAACGGAAGATAATGCGAGAATCCGATTTATCCAGTCTCATACGGAACGATGTGCATGGACGAGTTCTACGGCCAAACGCTGCAGGCATATCATCTGGCGCTAATTAATCATGACGTGGCGGTGCGTCACCTTTCGGGCGAGGACTTGAGACTGGATGGGGCGCGATTGCAGCCAGAGGATCAGGTGGAGGTTTTCCCGGATGTGTCACTCGATACGCTCGGGTTTGCCCACTTGTTCGGAGTCTTTAACGGCAGTCGGGTTCATCGACAGCGTGAGTCGCGCACGAGCCTCGACGATGCTCCTCCCGGTCTCTACTACACGGTGATCCACACACACCTGATCCAGAATCAGCATAAGAACCGGATCGGTATCGCCCAAACTGAGGGCGGTCTCGATATGTTTGTCGGGGAGATGTTTGTGGACCACATTTTTCTGAACGGACGAAAGACTCCACCATTGCTCGGCACCATCACCTTTGCCTTGAGCGCAATCACTGCGTTCTTGCTCGGGATCCGTTGGATAGAACTGATCGCAGCGGGAGGAGTGGGTTA
Organism: Aromatoleum evansii; assembly: GCF_012910805.1. GTDB lineage: Bacteria > Pseudomonadota > Gammaproteobacteria > Burkholderiales > Rhodocyclaceae > Aromatoleum > Aromatoleum evansii. Next base: position 58,218 of record NZ_WTVK01000019.1, on the reverse strand, counting down.
TAGCCGTGCACACCATGGGTTCAAGGTTTGGCCGAAACTCGGTTTCGATGCGCCGGTCGAACCGGAAGAGGTTGCAGGAGCGCCGAATCTGGCGCATTGCCAGACCGTCCAGGAGGTGCTTGCCATTGACCCGACGTGGTGGGAGGGCAATGGGTCGCAGCGCCTTATGCGCTTTGATCTGGCGGCCGATAGTAGATCGTGGCGAAAGTTGCTATCCTATCTAGACAGCAAGGGTGAGTTTTGAGGTCGACATGAAACTGAGTATCGCCAAAATCGCCAAGAAACCCAAGGCGAACGCCAAGGGCGGACGTGTGTTTACTGTGTCGATGAAGCAGGTGCCGGTGATCACTGCGGAGGATCGTGCGCGCTTGGAGGCGGCCGCCAAGCGGCGCAACGACAAGCGAAGGTATCCAGTGCTTCTTGAAGCTTGAGTTCGTGACACGGCCGGGAATCCCCGGCCGTTGTGTGTTGGGGCCTCACTCCCAGCAGCCTGTCGGCGAGTGCGCCGTTTGGGGGATCCAGAGGAGCATGATGAAAAAAAAGGCTATGTTCTTGGTGAAACGACGTCCACTGCCTATGGTCGCCGCGATCGTCGACTACAACCCCGAAACTGGACGGAAGGGGCGTGTGCTGGTTTCGGAGCCGATCGCCGAGCATTTTGGGAACGAGGATCTGATCGCCGCCGCCCGTCGGCTTGTGCCTCAGGTTCCTGATCGCCTTGTCATCCTCCCGATAGGGGTTGATCTGTAACGCGCCTTTCTCGAGTTGGTATTGCACGTCCCGCAAATACCCCCTTGAATTGGGTCTTCGCACTGACAGCATGGTCGGCACTATGTTGATTTGCCGGAGGCTCCATGTCGTCGTCCTCTCCTCTTCGCGAAGTCCGCTGCCAGCGCTGGCGCGACCGTAAGGATCTGTACCGGGGCATCGGCGAGACGTTCGATCCGTCGATCTACGGCGTTGATGTCCTAAGCGAACGCGATGCTCGCGTCTTCGTGCAGGCGCATCATTACTCGGCCTCGATGCCCGCTGCGCGCCTCTCGGTTGGCTTGTTCGGGCCCCAGGCGGTGCTGTGCGGCGTCGCGGTCTTCAGCGTGCCGTGCAACCAATCGGTTGTGCCGAAATACGCCGGATGCGCGCCCGATCAGGGGGTGGAACTCGGGCGCTTCGTGCTCTTGGATGCCGTGCCGGGCAACGGGGAAAGTTTCTTCGGCGCGCGCGCCCTGCGGCTTGCTGCACAGGAACTGACTGTGCAGGCGGTGGTGAGCTACGCCGATCCTGTGGCTCGGGCCCGTAGCGATGGTGCCGTCGTGATGCCAGGCCATGTGGGGATCATCTATCGGGCGCTGAACGCCCGGCATGTGGGCCGCTCGCGCTCCCGGAAGTTGGTGCTGGCCCCGGATGGGCGCGTGGTGAGCGAGCGGACGCTTTCCAAGCTACGCAACGGCGAACGTGGTGCGGACGCTGCATACCGGCTGTTGTTCGGTTACGGGGCGCCCGAACGGGCCTTCGGCGAGGCACCTGATGAGTACGTGCAACGAGCCCTTCAATCTGGCACGTTTCGTTCCATTCAGCATCCGGGCAATTACGCCTATGTACTGGCCGTAGGCGATCGCCGCCGGCGTCATGCCGCTCAAGCCACGTTTGCGCCTGCACTGCCGTATCCGGTGGCGGCGTGAGTAGGCGCTAAACGATTAAAATGCCCGGGTTGAAGAAAGCGGGGACTCGCTTGCGAATGACAAGCGAAGATGCCTGCGCCATCGGTCGATTGGTAAGGAGTCTGGATTTGCGAATTGTTGCCGCCGTTCTTGTCACAACGGCTCTGCTGTCAGCAGGCTGCTCTACGTACAAACCTCTTGCGGACACCAACCCTCAGCTGTATCAATCCCTCGCAGCACGGGTAGGAAAAACCTACTATCTGCGCGAATTCACTTCCATTTACGAGAATGGATACAACGGATTGACATGGCGCATCCGCCCTAAGGATGCCGCATTCACGATCCGTCGCGTGGTGACGATCGGGGATGTTCCGGCCTATGAGGTGGAGTTCGGGGTTGAGAAAGGATACCTGTACGCGAATCCCTTCAATGAGTCCGATTACAGCATCGAGGATCCTGCGATTGCGAGGGAACGGGAAAAGCAGGCCGCAGCAGAGAGACAGAAAGCCTTCGAGGAGCTGAGGGCGAGGAAGCTTGTAGAAGTGGAAGCCGCCGAGGCAGCGAAGGTCGATCAGTTCCTGGCCGATCTGGGGGTAAAGCCGGGCAAGGCGCTATGGCTGCGGGTGCCCTACCGGAGTCTGTCTGGGCTTACTCGGATCACTTTTACGAAGACGGAAAAACGCAAGAGAGAGGTCTTCCTTATCGGGAAGCTCGATGGTGGTGGTGAGGCGGAGGTTCTCTTGTCGTATTCCGTGCCGGGCAGCGCGGGGGAGCTCGAACTCTATTTCAACATGCTCTTCTCCACCAAGGATCCGTCGCGCGGTTGGAGTAAGCGCGTGGTCGACGGTATCAAACGGGGAGCCCCGGTTATCGGAATGAACAGCGAACAGCTTCGCGCGGCCATGGGGGCGCCACGAGACGTGAACGAAACGGTAGGGGTTTGGGGGGAGGACGAGCAGTGGGTGTATTCGAATGACAGATACGTCTATCTCCGGAACGGGAAGGTGTATGCGATGCAGCGATAGAGGCAACGATGAGGTCGGCACATAGAAGCGTAGAGATCGACGGCTACGGCACCTTTGAGTTGCCGGCTTATCTGGTGCGGATTGACACCGGACGTGGGCCGGGCTGGCAGGCCCGTCCCCCGGGCAAGAAAACGCGTTGGTTCGCGGATGGCGTGCTCGGCGATCCCATCGCATCCTTCTCCGCCGCTCAGGCATTTCTTCGGAAGATCGGAACGCCCGAGTCCGTCAGCCCACTGCGCAGCAGGGAGTTCGCCAGCAAGCAGATTCCGACTGGCGTGGTGGGGGTGTATGTCCAGTTCAAGCAGCGCAAAGGGCGACGGGTGCGGGAAGTACAGCTGCTGATCCCACGGCCCTCGAAGGACGGCCCGGCGCGCGTGCTCTACGTCGGGACTGAACTCAACTACGAGGCGCGGCTCGGCGCCAAGGTGGCTGAGGCGGCTGCGATTCGCGAGCGATTCGAGCAGGAGTGGCGTCGCAAGGCGGGGGGAAAATCCAACGGCAGGAACGCGCGCAGGCAATCGCTCCGTAATTCGTGTCACTGTGCTAGGATTCCAGCATCTCATGGTGCCGCAAGGCATCGAGCCGGTAGCTGGCAAGACCGGGCGTAAGCCGAATCCAGCCTTTCATCAACCCACGGGGTCATTCTGATCCCGATGGGGCATCAGGTGGCTCCGTATTTCCAAGGAGTCACCACATGAAGATCCGTGCATTACTGTCCATCGACGTCGAGCTCAACGGCACCGACGATGAACTGCTGCTCGCCAACGTGCAGCAGCTCATCAATGCGGCACGCGCACACGGCCTGATCACCGGCAACACCGAAGCGGAACTGGTCGACATGCAATCGGAGGTCAACATCGTCTCCGAAAGCGTCGAGTTCTGCCGCTGCTGCGGCTCAACCGCCGATTACCAGGCCGGTCCGGTGGAAATCAACGGCCTCTCCGCCGTGCAGGAAGGGGTGTGCAGTCACTGCGGCACCGACCGCACCGATGTTTTCGCCCTCATCCGGCAGATCGACGGCGAGCAGGGGTGAAGCCATGGGCCCCTTCCATTCCAACGAGCTGCGTGACTTCGCATTGCGCGCACCGAAGCCGGTGGAGTTCGACGGTCTGCGTCTCGTGAGCCACGAGCGCGTGCGTCACCGGTGGCTGGAAGAGATGCACTCGGGGTCCATCCACGAGCGCATTAACCGCCGCGCCGGCGTGAAGGTGTTCAATGCGCCGTTCTATGCCCCGTGGCGTGGGACGCGCTCGGCCATCCAGCGCCACATCCGTCGCATGTTGCAGATCGCGGGATTTCGCAGCATCTGCCATGCGCATCGGGCCTGTTGAGTCATTCATCACCCGCCGGGGTTCTCGCCCCGGTTGGGGCGGGCTCCGGCATCACCTCAAGGAGTCAGACATGATGAGCAACGCAACCCTTATCGTGCCCCCCAACTATCAGGCACAAATCGTCGGCGTTACCGCCGTGCGCATCACCGCCCGCAAGGTCGAACTACTCGATGCGGCGTTCCGGAGAATCGGGAGCGCCTTTCATCGTGCGGCCGACCAGGTGGGGAGCAAGAGCTTCACCGAACTCGTCGACCTGGTGCGCGAGCGTGGGGCAGCAGCGCCGGCGATGACCGTGCAGCGCTTCCAGCGCATCGCGGCAAGCCTCCTCCAACGCCACTATGGGCTGGAACTGGGTGACACGCATCTGTGTGACGAGTCGATCGTCGCGCAGTGCATCGCGCAGGGCTATCGCCCGTATCAGGTGATCGCAGAGCACGCCCAGGAGGCCGATCTCGATCGCATCGATGTCGAGGGCTTCTATGGTGTGCCGTCGAAAGCGGCGATCACCAAGCAGGATGAAGCCGTTGCCGCACAGTCCGTTTAGGACAGCAGCCCACTCTCGGAGGCAGGCACCGCTCCAGCGCGAGAAGCGGAAACTGGAGGCGGAGATCGCGGCACTGGAGGCATCCAACCCGGATCGCCCGAAGTGACCCACAACCCAGGTCGCGGATGCCCTTCAAGGGCGTTCGCGACCCCCTTGCCGGGGAAAAGTATGGTTCGGGAATGCATCGGCTTGGTCGCCTGCTGCGGCCAGAAACTCGAAGGGCGGCACCCCGCGCAGGACATCTACGTGTCCTCGCTGTTCCGTAAGTCGCGCACATGGGTCATGGCCCATTGTTCGCAGTGGTTCATCCTGTCGGCGAAATTCGGTCTGCTGGCCCCGAGCCAGGAGATCGAGACTTACGACGTCACGCTCAATGCCATGAGCGCGGCGGATCGGCGGGCCTGGGCGCGGCGCGTGCGCGAGCAGCTTGAGCCGTTCGCGGCGGAGCGTTTCATCGTTCTCGCAGGGGAGCGCTACTGCGCGGGGCTCACGGGCCTCGACGTGAAGCGACCGCTGCAAGGCATGGGGATAGGTCGGCAACTGGCTTGGCTCACGCAGCAAAACGCGCGGCCGTAGGGCTGCGCAGATTTTTCAACCCACGGGGGATGCTGTCCCTCGTGGGCGGCGTCTTCCGTAGCACTAGGAGACGCAAATGTTTGAGATGGACGAAAGCCTTTTTCCCGGTTTCGAGGTGAGGCGCGCGGATGACCGGCAGCAATTATTGGTCGCGCCGCCGGAGGAGTTGCTCGGCGAGGTGATGGTATTCCGCTCCGGGGCCTCCAACCCGGCCGAGTTTAACGGTTACGCGGCGGCAGGCGAGCCGGTGGGTGTCGTGATCGGACTGCTGTCGGGTCCGATGCGGGAGCGCCTGCGGCAGCACGTCGATAGTGAGGGCGGCATGGTGTTCGTCGATTCCGGGGTGTATTCCTCGGGCGAGGCGAAGCAGGTCGACTTTGGCGATGTGATGTCGCGCTACCGACAACTGGTTGCCTCCGTCCGCACCCCGGCTGCGCTGATGCTGGTGATGCCGGACAAACCCGGTGAGTTCGCGACGACGCTCGACTTGCTTCGGGCGCATCGCGCGCAGATTGCCGCCCTGCATCGGACGGGCGCACAGTTGATCGTGCCGCTGCAGCGGGGCGCAGACAGCATCGTGTCCGGTTACGACGCAGTGCGTGAGGCGGTGGGGCTTGGTGATGCGTTCATCCTCGGCCTGCCGTGCAAGAGGCACAGCTTCGATCTTGCCGAGATCCGGCAGTTGATGCGCGAACGCCAGCCGGCCCGCGTACATCTGCTGGGCGTCGGTGCTGATCGCAAGAAGCTCTTCGCCTTGGCGTCAGCCGTCAGTATGCCGTCGCCGGCAACCGTGCTGACGGCCGATAGCTGCCGCATTCGCGCCATGGTGGGCGAGGCGGCGCCGGTGACGGTGGCCACCCGAGCCATCCGGGCGAGGGCACAGCGCGAGCTGGGCGACATCCGGCCGCTCTTAAACCGCTTGTGGTGCGATCCCGCAGAACTCATGCGGGCCGCGCAGTGCTTCGGTCAGGAGTTCGGCTATGGCGACGACGAAACCGAGATCATCGGCAATCTGATGATTCCGGGAGCGTATTCGCTGGACGAGCTCGAATGGTTCGTGGAGTGGCTTGCTCCTGGGGCGACCCCCGAGGAGCGAGCGGCGATCGCGCGCTACTGGTACGAGCGGGGCGTCGTGTTCGAGGAGATGCACGATTTGGCCGACGAGCTACAGCGCCAGTTCGCACACGCGCGACAATGTGCCATCGAGGTGGTTTCGACTATCGAGAAATCGGGCGCCCGGCTGAGTCGTAGCCGGACACCGATGCCCATGGCTGCCTGACGGCAGTCTATTCAACACTAGGCCCACGTCGCGATGCGCGTGGGCCTTTTCTTGTTTCGCGCTACACCGGAACAATGATGTGAGTGGCGCTACATCACTCCGGCGTGAACGGAGCCACTTCAAAGCGACGATCCGCCGGATTCAAGGTGATTGTTACTTGGGTCCCGGGTCTAAGACCCATGGATTTGAAAACCTGTGGCATTCCCTGGAGACGGACGAGTTGCTTGTTATGTCTTTGCGTAGATGTCCACACCCTAATCGGATTAGGAAAACCTGCCACAGAATAGGATTGATCCATCTTGAGATAGGGCTTAAGCGCAGCGGGGGAATCGAAGTATCCACCACGGTAGATGGACGATCCAAGGCGAACAACAACCGAGATCGGTTCGGATGCCTCCGCATGAGACCCGAGCACCTCATAAGCCGCGCCCATTGCACGCGTCGCTCCAAGCCGCTCCCGCCAAGACGACAGGGATTCGATGGCCTTGTCGGAGCACAGCGAGTAGCCGATCAGTTTGTAGAGGCCGAAGTCGACCGCCTGCAAAATGGGCGATGTGTGCAGGGTCATATGGAACGTCACCGGCTGTATGCCGCCGCGATCGCAAAGCGCAGATTTCAGCTCGCTCCAACTTGCCAGCCCTCCGCGTTCGTGGAGTGTCTTGTAGAACATTATCTCCGTTGCCGACAATTCATCCTCGATGTGAAAGCGAGTGCTGCTTTTCAAGTCGTCATGCTGAAGCACCTCAATGCCGGGCGAGCGTCGGAGAACTCCGAGAATTGCGTCGCGGGGCGCATCGACCTCGAGTTCAAATGCGTCAGGTTTTTGTACGTTATGGCGCCGGCGCCCGCGGGCTAGGGCGGAGACAATCTCAGCTACGTCAACGCGGCGAGGCGAGACTGCAAGGATCTTTCGAGCCACGAAGAGCGCGCGGTTGTCAGCCGGCCCGAAACCGCCCAGCCAATACCAACCGGTCCGCTCCTCAAGCCACTCGAAACCGGGCAGTGTCATGACAAGTTTCATATAGTCGGGATAGGGCAGCGTAAGACCTTCCTGCGCGCATACGCCAAACACAAACTGGACTTGTGCGGCGCCACTCACACGAATCATTCTGCAGGAAGCGTCGTACAGGACGCGGCCGATCTCGGACTGGTCATCACCGACGCGACAAGCGATCGGTTCATCCCGGAGCAGTTGGTGACCAGTTACGTTCTGACGAATTTCGAAGGTCCGTGTTGCAAGGATTTCGGTCGCAAATTCGTAGACGCCACGCAACGATTGGCTAGGCCCGAGTCGGTCGCGGAAGCGACTTTCGAGTTCGGCGATGGGGGCAGGTAGGTGTGCCTGCAAATCCACAATGAGCGAGGCGAGAACCGGAGTTGCGAATTGCTGGCCCCTGGTGCGCGCAAGCATCGTGGCGCAAATCTGCCGGGTCCGTTCGCGAGTAATGTTGAATCGCTGTCCGATGCAGTCGAGAGTGCGAGCTTCCCCCTCGCGACCGTAGCGTAATGCGAAGATCTCTGCATTTCGGGCAGCCGCAGGCCGCAGTGTGCTCCAGTCGGCTTGGCGCCTCCTTTGGTTCGACTCTGCGAGCCACGCGGCAATATCCAGAATTTCGTCGCTGACCGTTTGATGCGAGTCGGTGCGGAGCTTCACCGGCTCGGGGAGGCTGGGTGATGGCGAGGGAGCATCGGTATCGGTAAGCCAGCCGGCCGGAACTTGCAGGGCATGTGCCCACCGTTCCAGTCGCTGAGTCGATGTCCGCAATGGGAATTTTGCTTCCCATTTTGCGAGCGTCAGACGTGTAACCCCAACGTCGCGGGCGACTTGAGCAATGGAGAGTTTGAGCTCGTGCCGGCGGTTCGCTGCGTGGGTCGCCAATCGGGCGGCGATCTCCTCGGCTGTTTGAGGATCACAGGTATTCGTGCTGTCGTCGAGTTCAGTGGGGATCTGGAGGTCTTCCAGCGCTGCAGTGGTCGTGCGCAGAATACGAGCGATCGCCTCGCCATATTGCGCCCATGCGGCGTCGCTGCATTGCTTTTCCAGATGCCTGTAGCGAGGCAAGGGAATGCCAAGCCGCTCGGCGATCTGACTGGGCGTTATCAGGACTTTTGTTCGCGCCGCCTTGATCTGGGCGGCACGCAACTTTGCGCGGTCCGAGAGGAGTGGTCGGCCCCGCTTGACAATAGCTATCGGAGGGGGCGCAGGAATGCTGGCAGTCGAGTCCATGCGACGAAAGTATCACATGACAATAGGTTCGAAAGAGGGTCGTTGCATCGTTTGACAGGCTCGTCATCGTGGACGTATCGTACGCGCATCTTCCCGCTCGTCATTGTGACGAGCAAGATGCCGAGCTGACGGTCAATCAGCCTTTCAACACGAACGACGCGAGGTCGTTCATCTCAACCCGCGGGGTACGCCAGCCCCGTAGGGGTCTCTGGTGTCCTCCGCATTACCGAGGAGTTCACCAATGAGCACGCAAATACCGGGTCTCGAAATCAGTCACGGGATTCGTGTCCGCCGCGAGGAGGTCACGGAATATCTCGCCTACGTCGACGAGCGGACCCGCGATGAAGTGCTGCAGTCGCTGGAACCCAAGTCAGGGGTCACGTTCGAGTCCTGCCGACTCTGGACGGGCAAGCCGCAAACGGAACTCGCAACCTTCGATCGTCAATCCGAGTATCTCGGCATGGGCAACGTCTGGGGTACGACGCAGTTCTCCAATTGCCTGCGCTCGACGCAAGAGCAGACCTGCAACGGATTCGAGTTCGATCCGCAGGCACTCTTCATGTCCGATGTGGGCACGATGTGCTGCACCAAAGGTGGGCGCGGCGTGTTCAGTTACCTGCACCAACTGGCGAAGCCGGAAAGTGCGGGCTTTCCCGGCGGCTGGGCCTACCTGTTCCGCTACTTCGATGGCCGCAAGGCCCCCGTGGTGGTGGGAGGCCTCGTGACGGATCGGCGGCACCAGCTGATCCGACGCGTCGACCGCGAGGACATCGGATTGCGTGCGAGCGGCAAGGCTCGCCACGCACTCGACGTTCTGGAATGTCTCGTGACGGAGCGTCGCGTCGTCAACTGAGACCGGCCTGGCCGGTTCCATCAATTGCCCAGGAGGGAGACGCCCTCCGTGGGGGCGTCTCCGTCGGCATCGCTGAAGGAGAAAGCAGCATGGAAATGTTCCTACAGGTGGAAATCGGATTCCGAAAAAGTCAGGGGCAGGAGCAGGTCACGCTCGACGCCGTGAAGCGCCGTTTGGCGGATCTCGGCTACCGGCTGGATCGCAGTTCGGATTGCCGCAGTTTCGCCCGCTACATGTCGGGCGAACGGGCAGGGGTCAGCTATCCCTGCCTCACCACGGGGATCGTGGAGGCTGACACCGGAATGAGTTTCGCCCACGTCGATGCACGACGTGACGAGAACTTCGACCAGCTGCAGAAGCTGCGATTCTCGGGCGAAGAGTTCGCCGTGGTCGGGGGCTGCATCCTCGACCTTTGAGGCGGCGCAACTGCCGTCGATTTCATTCACGCCCACAGGGTTCGCCCTCGCGGGCGGCTCTCCCGGGCACAACCAGGAGAAAGAAATGAACGATGTAAACACGATCCTCGTGTTCGAGGAACACGGGAAGGCGCAGCACCGCTTTTGCCCCGAAGCCGAGGCGAGGGCCGCGTTGGAGTCCGTGCAATCCGCGGGCAGGAGCGCCACGGCGATCGTCACGAGTTCGCCCGATGTCGCGCTGACCTACGAAATCCACCCGCGCATTCGCGACAGGGTGGAGGCCGCCAAGGTGGGTTTGCGCCGGGACATCCGGTTCCACGCGGCGCTCGACGCTAGCGGTGTGCCGGATGAGCCGGACTTGCGCCGGGCTGTGTTCGCAGCCTTCGAGCAGTTGCAGGCCGCTTGAGCGGTCGTTCTCAACGAAAGGCGCCGGGATTCCCCTTTGGCGCCGTCAATGTCCGTAAAGGAGAAAGAAGATGTTCCAAAAACTGAAAGAGAGTCTGGATGTGGGCCTATTCCTGCTTGGCATCGCGCTGATCGCGATTGCCGTGCTCATGGGAGGTCTGTCGATGGCGCAAAAGGTATGGTTGCTCAGTCTCGCTTCCATGACCGAATTTTGGCTGATGAAGCGGGTGGTCTACGCCGAGATCGCCCAGAGTCGCCGCTACCCGACGACGTTCTGGCGCAAGCTCGCACCGGGCACGTTGCCTTTCATCGTCGGTGCAGTTGCGCTCGCGTACATGCTCAACCTCGTGTACGGCTGACCGAAAGACCTAGCCCCCTGTCGCATCATGCGGCCGGGGGCTTCGTCGTTTACGGACGCAAAGCGCATAACCGGGACAAATGGCGGGTTATCAGCCTTTTGGGCGCATGCAATGGGCGAACGGCCTTGATCTAATGGACGCAATGGCAACCAGGGAGATCAGTCGCATGCTGCGTAATGTTCGTGTCTATCGCTTGGAGCCGCAGGGGCTCACCGATGCCGAGGGACTTGCCGCTCAATTGGCGAGCCGCCGATTCGCGCCCTGTGGCTCGCAGGAGGCATCGCGCGCGGGATGGGCAGAAGTGGGAAATGAAGGGGCGCTCGTGATGGCGTGCGGGGAGTACCTCTACTGCAAGCTGCGGACCGAGACCCGGAAGGTGCCGGGGGATGCGCTGCGCCGTGCGGTCGATGAGCGGGCGGCGCAGCTTGAACAGACTCAGGGTTTCCGTCCGGGCCGCAAGCAGCGCGCCGAGCTCAGCGAGATGGTGCTGATGGAGATGCTGCCCAAGGCCTTCCCGAAGGATCACGACGCCGAGGTGATCTTCGACACGATGGGCCGTTGGCTGCTCGTGGGCACCTCGTCCGACGCTGTGTCGGACACAGTGCTGGAGAATCTGCGTCATTGCATTCCCAATCTGCCCGTACGCTCAGTTGCGACGGTGAATCCGCTGGCTGGGGTCATGCGCGAATGGCTGCTCGGTGAGGAAGCGAGCGGGGGGTTCGAGATGGGCGATACCTTGCATCTGAAAGGGCAGGGGAGTGTCCGGTATGCTGGGCAGGAGTTGCCGTTCGACGAAGTGCGCAAGCACCTTGAAGCCGGAATGGTGCCCGTGAACCTGGAGATCAACATGGGCGAAGAGGTGTCGTTCCGGTTGATGGCGATCGACGATATGCGTGCGCTCTCGTTCCTTGAAAAGACCTCCGAGGAAGAACAGCAGGCGATTAGCGGTGATCAGGTCGAGGATTTCAAGGCGAGCCTCGTTATCCGGGCGGGCGTGGTGCGCCGCGTGTTGGACGCGCTGCTTGAGGTGTGCGGGGGCGAGGTCGCCGGCAGCTGCGGCGATCCTTCGCCCGCGGCGGAACTCAAGGCGGCCTGATCATGACCCCAAAGCCTGCGGGCCACACCGCGCAGCCTGAAGCGCCACGCCCGTTCGTCCGCATGAACAGCGGCATCGCGCAGCACCGACTTGGGGGCGGCACCGTTGCCGAGGTGGCCCGACCGAACCCCATCACGGTCGCGCCGAGCGCCACGATCCAGGTGGCGTTGTCCTTGATGGCGCGGCACAAGATCGGATCCGTCATCGTGATGGAGCGCGTCGGCCGTCGGCCGGTTGGAGTGCTGACCCTGCAAGACGTGTTGTTGCGGGTGGCCATCCCGGACATCGACAAGAATGCCCCGATCAGCACGGTCATGACCAAGCAACTGACCACCATCCGATCAACGGCGAGCGTACATGAGGCGGCGCTGTCGATGGCAAGATCAGGCATTCGCCACCTGATCATCGTCGACGCCGATGGAGCGCTCGTCGGGGTCATCTCGCGTAACGACCTCTACGATCTGCTCTGCAGTACCTGCATCTCGATTCGCAACGCCGGAGCGCGTCGGGCGTGAGCCGGAAAGGCTCTTATGCCCAAGCCAAGGGGCGTGACGAGCGCCCGGAGGCCTCGGAGCAGTTGGCCGTGCGTCAGGCGCGGATTGCGGCGGATATGGCCCCTCTCACTGACGAAGAGCAAGACCAGGCCCTGCAAAATTGGAAGACAACGAAGGCGACGATGCCGTGGCTCGCGGAGTTCATCCAGGCGATGGCTGAGCGGTCAGATTTCAATGGGCGAAGGGCGCTCGCCGCAATGACGATCAGGCGGTTCCAGACTGCAGCAGAGCCGGAATCTTGTAGTGACAAATCAATCAAGGAGTGAAACATGAACAAGAGCGAACTCATCGCAGCAATTGCGGACAGGACCTCGCAGAGCAAGAACAAGGTCGAGGAAATGCTGACAGCGTGCACCGACATCATTCAGGAAGTCGTGGCGGCCGGCGACAAGGCGGCGATCATGGGTTTTGGGGTTTTCGAGCGCATGGAGGTCAAGCCGCGCGTCGGGCGCAATCCGCAAACCGGTGCCTTGTTGAAGCTCGACGGCGGCTATCGCCCCAAATTCTCCGCCGGCGCAACTTTCAAGCAGCGCGTCACCGAGGCGGCGAAGTGATGAACGCGTCCGCGCAGGATCCATCGCCGAGTCCGCAACCGTGCGATAACGGCGGCCCCGGATGTCGTTGCAGGACGGGCGGCAAGTGAAGCGGTGGGGTCGCTATGGGCTGGTTGCAGCGGGGATGATGGCTGGCGTCGTATCCGTCCTCGCGGCGGATGTGATGCGCCCCGGCGCCCAGGGCTGGCGACCGGCGGAGCCGGCTGCGCACAAGGCTGCGAGTGTGATGCCAACGGCGCTGTGCGACGAAACGGTATCCGGGGCGCGGCGACTGACCTGCAGCACGCAGGAACTGGCCTCTCTCGATCTGCTCGCAGAACAGATGTTCGCGGCACGCCTGAACGGGATGGTCGCCGACGCGGGCCGGCGGGCAGCGCAGCAAGAACACGAACAGTGGCAGCGCCGCGTGCGTGATGCGTGCACGAACGTGAAGTGCCTTCGCGACGCGTACAGGACACGGCTCGCGCAGTTCGGTTTCATCGTCGACTGACGGTGCAAAGGGGGGATTTCACAGCTCCTCGCCCTGCCGCCATGTAATCATGCGGGTACGACAACGACCGGAGTTGGCCGTGCCCGGAGTTTCAGCCTGGTTGATTCGAGTGCTGGCGATCGTCGCATTCTGGGTTGCCGCCGCCGCGGTGGATGCCTACCTGTGGCGTGGTGGTTCCGGCGTCATCCATGGCGCGCTCGGAGCAGGGTTTGCGGCCGTTGATGCGATGGTCAAGTGCGACGGCCCTGTGGTCGCAAGAGCGGATCTGAATTCACGCGAAGTGCGCTTCCGCTGTCAGCTCGCGCTTGGCGGTATTTGGCCATTCTTTACCGAGTTCCGGTCACCGCAGCTCGAATCGATCTTCCTCGCGCCGCTCGATAGACGGTTGCCCCATCGCGTGGGCGAAAGCGGCTGATCTACGGTTTGATCTTCGGTCTGATCTTCGATCCGAGCTTCGGCCCGATCCAGCGGGCAATGTGCATGGCCGCACGGACGGCGCGGTCCGTCACGGCGCAGCGACGATGGCCACAGGCTCTTCGGCCTGCCAAACAGGAACCCCTGCACCCAATCGGCACCCATGTCCAACGCACGTTCAAAGCGCTCCGGGGTGTCGACCCACTCGAAGACGACCGTCGCCCCGATTGCGTGGGCAGCATTGACCAAGCCCTCCAGATGACGCCGCGTGGCGTCGTCGCGTAGCGCGTCGTGAAAAAACGGCCCGTCGATCTTCACGATGTCGGGATTGACCGCGTGCAGCAATTCCGGGTGCCCGAAGGCGTGATCGAGCTTGGCGTCATCGAGGGCGACCACGAAACCCTCGGCCCGCAGTCCATCTACGCAGGCGCGAAGCCGGCCGGTGTCAAAAATCGGTACTGTTTCGGTGATCTCTACGATGACTTCAATATCAGCGGCACGGAGTTTGGATAGCGCGGCGACATAGGTCGGAAAGCGATGCTCGAGCGTCTTGAGCGAGGCGTTGACGGCGACAGAATGCAGGCGCACGCAACTCGTAACATCACGCACCTGATTCACCATCGTGATGTCGGCCAGCGAGATCAGGCCGTGCGCCTCCATCTGTTCCACGTAGTGCGGCAGGGATAGTATTTGCCCGTCAGCATCGATGACCCGCATAAGTGCTTCGTAGGTCATTACGCGCAAGTGGCGATCGAACAAGGGCTGGAAGACCGGGCACAGATGCTCGGCGACCTTGAGTCGGTCGAGCATCTCTGGGGTCATATGTTGGGGCAAGCCGCGGGCATCCATCCGATGCGTCCCTTTTGACGTTGGTGACGCTAGGGTAGGAGATTTATCGCGGGGGGGAAGGGAGCCAAATAGCCTTTACCCCCACCATTTACGGCCCCCGTTCGTCAAACAACGTGAAATCGGACTTTTCTCACCGTGTGCGTGTTGGAGATCCCCGCTAGTGTTCTCACGGGACAACCGCGATACAGGTGGGGCTGTGTGGAGCATTGATCGAACCGACCAGGGCAAAGCGTATCCGCTCGAGCCCAGCGTCGTGCGCCAGTTGCAGGCTCAGTGGCGGGAGGGCTTCTCCCGCGCCGAGACTGGCGATGCCGCCGCCGCAAGCGTGCAGCAGGCGCTTGAGGGCTTGCATGAGGCGCATCGCTGGATTGCATGCGGTTGTCGCCCCGATGTGCGACCGGTGATCTATGTGGTGCGGCTCGCCTCCGGCCGTTACGCGCTGCGCCGTTCGTTCGACCACGGCGAGCATGCGCCTCAGTGCTCGTTTCATTGGGAGGAGGGGGCTCAAGCCGGTCGCAGCCTTCTTGTCCGCACGCGACGCAGGCAACAAAGCGACGTCGCGTATGTGCCCGACTTCCTGCTCTTTCGTCCGGAGCCGGAGGTGGGCGTCCAGGGCGCCCAAGGGGCTAAAGTGCGCTCGGGGGGATCGCCCGATGCGGGGTCTCCCCTCCGGCAACGCCTCGAATGGTTGGCCGCGCATGCAGGGTGCGTCGAGATCCACCCCCTGAGCCGTCATGGCGTGCAGGAGCAGATGCGTCTGCTGCGCGAGTGTGCCCGGAGCGTCCCGCTCATCGATGATCTCACGCTCGCGGACGTATTCTGGACGCACGAGCAGTGGTATTTCTCTGGATGGGCCTCGCGCGCCGCGCAAGCGTTGCTGAAGGAGCGCTGGCCACGCCGGTTGCCCATGCAGGGGTACTTGGCCGTACTCGTGCGCTCGGTGACGGGTAACCGACTGGAGACGCTCACCGGGACATTGACCGTTCATGGACACGTAGAGGTGCTCGCCAAGCATGGACCGCTGCTCGCCCTCGTGGCGCTGCGATGGGATGAGGTACATGCGCGATTCGACGCGGCCAGCGCCTGTATCGTCGCGCGGCCTCAGCGCGGCGTGGTGCCGCTCGCCTCCGAAGGGTTGCGCGAGATGGCAGGGTTGCTGCAGTGGGCTGCGAGTCGAGACGAGCGCCAGTCGGAGCGACGCTTTCATGTCCGCCGCGTGCTAGGTGGAGGCGCGGCGCAGCCGCACTTTGTGGTGACGTGCGGCGAACGGGAGTTTGGGGCGCTTATGGTGACGTCGCAGGAGGATCTGCCCGGCAAACAGGCGGCGGCTGAGGCGCTGATGGCACAGGGGATGAGGGTCGAACTCTACGCGCCCGCTTCATGTAACGGGGACGCGGGCGAGGCGGCAAGGCTCTTGGCGCGTGGGTTCTTTGCCTGGGCCGCGACGTTATAGCGCGGACTGCGCGTTCAGCGATTAGCCTGTCGCCAATCCCACGGCTTGATGGGCGATGGCGCATTCCAGAGGCCGCGGCGCGCTTGCTGGGCCTCAGCTTGCAATGTGTAGAGGCTACGGTCGCGTGCGTAGCGGTCATAGACCCACGCCATGCCGTTGCGTACCTGGTTGCGGTTGGCATCGATGCCCTCGCACGTCACGCGCCCGACGACGCGACCATAGCGGTCGACGTCCTGCACATGGACCTCGGTGCGCTTGCGGTAGCACAGGTCGGAGAGGGATCGCTTGGAGACCTGCCCGAAGTCCATCCTTTTCTCCGGGGCATCAATCTCGGCGAGCCGAACTCGCACCTCTTCGCGTCCTTTGAGGACGGTGAGGGTGTCGCCATCGGCGACGGCCACCGTGGTGCCGGAAAACGACGCGGCGACGGCGGGAAGGGTCAGGCTACAAGAGGCAAGGGCAAGGGCAAGGGCGAGGGCGTATCGGATTCGCATGACGAGCTCGAAAGGGGGATGTTCAACCAGCATCGCACGATCCCTCTGTGCTTCAAGCGGCCTCTTCGCCGTGTGCGCCAAAGAGACGGCGTACCGGTCCGATGACCCGCGCAAGTCGGCCGTTGCCGGCAAGGTGGATGCCGCGCGGTCGGATGGTGAGGCGATGGGTCTGATCCGGCGGCGGCACAGTCGCGCTTTCAGACGCGAAGAATCGGCCTTGGAAATATCGTGCACCCGAGAGGGTCGCCGCCTTGTGTCCGTCCGCGCTGTCGATGTTCTTGACGATGGCGTGGATGCCAAGGGTGCGTGCCATGTCTATCGCCTTGAGCATCTCGGCATACTGCGGTGTGCCGCGCAATTCCATCAAGTACCTGCTGTCGATCTTGATGAAGTTCGGGTGCAGCGTCTCCAGGAAGCGCCGACTCGTGAAAGCCATGCCAAGTTCAGCGCCTTCAAGGGCAATGTCGATCTGGTGAAACTTGCACAGATGGGTGAATTCGAGCAGCCGTTGATAGTTGTGCTGGACGGCCAGATGCGGCAATTCGACGGTGAGTCCGCGCGTGAGCGGGCGCACCTCACCGAGCTTCGCGGCGAGCGAGCGCGAGTCGGAATCGATGCTGACGGTCGAGATGTTGAGGTTGAAGCGCAGGCTCCCACGATAGGCGCTTTGGCAGGACAGAGCGCCGACCTGATCGATCATCGAGTTGTCCGCGGTGCTGATCAGCCGACTACGCTCCCAGCGGGGAATGAAGCCCGCAGTTCCAGAGTCGTCACCTTTCAAGCGCATGAACGCTTCATACGCATGCACGGTGCCATGGGTGTCCAGAATGGGCTGAAAGTTCGGGATGAGGTAGTCGCGCATGGGGTGCCGAAGTCGTAGGGAGTTCAGATTCTAGGGTGATGGCAAACCGGCGCGCGTTCAATCGCGCAAACCGGGCAAAACCCCACCTTATTCCGCCTCGGCCGTCTCCGGGCGCGAGAGGATCGTGCTGATGGCGCCGCTTGCCTGCCAACCGACAAGCTGCGAACCGCGTCGGAAATGGACAAGGCGATCAAGATAGAGGTACCGCACGCCATCGCGTACGCGTTCGCCCAGGATGTGGGCGACTGTGGCCTTGGATGAATTCTGCTGTCGGATGACGACGACCCCCTCGCCGACCGTGATTTCGGTGTCCAGGGTGATGATGCTCATGCTCGGCGGTCCTCGGTTGGAATAGGGGAGCTGGACTTTCACCGGCCTGTCCGGACTCCCCGCCCGGATCTGACTGTGCCCGCATCGCCCTCACCGCACGATCCGGCGGGCGTCACAGCCTGGCTATAGTTCCGACGCGCAGTGCGTGCGGTCGCGGCCGGAACTGATAAATTGGTCGGGACGGAGGGATTCGAACCCCCGACATCTTGCTCCCAAAGCAAGCGCGCTACCGGACTGCGCTACGCCCCGAAACCGATGAGACGGCCGCTGGGCCGAACCGTTGAAACGACTCCGTTAGGAGCTTGGGAAGCTGTTGGGGGCTTCCGGCGATCCTCGCATCGATGGATTCATCTTCCCATGCCCGCGCGCGCTCGCAAGCCCCCTCTTTAAGCCGCGAGCGCATGACGCAGTTCATGGCTCTTGACCCCGCGCCGCGCCGCAACCGCCTCGGCAAAGCGCGTGAGGATGGTATCCAGATGCAGGAATTCGACGTCATCCGTCTCCGGGGTGGCCCAATCCAGACCGGAGCGGAAGGCATCGCGCTTGAAGGCGACCAGTTGGTCCTGGTAGACATCAATACCGCCGTCCAGATGCCAGCGCTCGTGCAGGACAGCGTTTTTCTGCTGCACGCGCAGCACGCGTTTTCCGGCCTGATCCTCGGCCTTGAACGCCCAGTCGCGATCGTAGAAAAACACAGTGTCCGCTTGGGGCAAGTTCAGCCCGGCTTGCGCGATCGAGATATTGGCGAATAGGACAGGTGAGTCGCCGTAGCGGAATTCGTCGTTGAGGAGTTGGGTTCGCGCCTTGATGCTCGTGCCGCCATGGAAGACCACGCCGCGGATGCCGTGCTGCGCCTCGAGCTCCCGGGCCAAGAGGTCGAGCAGTCCGGGGTGGTGCGCATAGAGGATCGACTTGTGCCCGGCGCGCGAGTGTTCGGCCAATCGCTCGATGGCGAAGCGTTGCTTGCTCGTGAGCGGCAGGTAACGACCGAACTTCTGCCCCTCGTGCTGGGGAAAGTTGGCTGCGATCTCGACGGCCTGGATGCGCGCGAGCAAGGCGACCAGGTTGCTCCCGCGCCGCTCGTCGCCCCGCTGCTGGAGATACCACTCGGAGAAATCCTCGGCGACGCGAAGGTAGTGGAAAAGGTGGGCATCATCCCATCCGAGTGTGCGAACCTGCTCTGTTGGCTCGGGCAACTTCAGGAACTTGGCCACCGCCGGCTCTTTCACGAGGCGGCGCTTCACGTGAGGCGCGAGCATCGCGCGGTAGCGATCCAGATTCGCAATCTTCGGGATCTCGCGCTTGGCCCCTTGCGAAAGTGTGTCGCTGAATTCGGGCGTCACCCACTCCGTGGTCACAAAGTCGTCGCGGAAACGATCAATGCCCCGTTCCACGAAAGCCATGGAAGTGCGAAGGCGCTCATCCATGAAGAGGCCACGCACGCCATAGGGCTGTGCAGCGGTGCCGTCACCGGCGCAGAAGTTCAGAAGGGGCAGGGCGTCTCTGGGATAGTTTGCAATCGGGGTGCCGGTGAGGACGAATTTGCGCTTTGTGGCAAGTTGCCACAGGGCCCGCGTCTGCAGGCTGCCCATGTTGCACAGCACTTCGCCTTCGTCGGCGACGAGCAGCCCCGCGCGGCGGCGAAGCAGCTTGGCGTATGTCTGGTGCTTCGCGTCGGCGAGCTTGGAGCGCAGGCGGTCGTAGGTGATGATATTGATGGTCCGCAGGGCGCGGGCGTGCGCGGGCTTCGTGATGACCTGCCACGCCTCGGGCGGGATGGGGAGCCCGCGAAGTTCAGCTTCCATTTCCGGGACGAGATAAGGCTCGACGGCGAGGATGCCGTGTTTCACCCCCGACAGCAGGATCAGCGCGGCCGCCAAGCGGGCCTTGCCGAGCGCTTGCTCCCACGCGATGACACAGCCGTTTGGTTTCATCAGGCATTCAATCGCGTCTTCCAGCTGGAAGTCCCACGACAGCCACTTGTCGACACCGAGCGCGCGAGCGCGGGCGCGGTAGTTTGCGGCCAAGTCCGGGTAGGCAGCGGCCAGTCCCGCGTGGATCTGCCGCCACTCGCCTTCGGTGGTGGCCTCAGTGGCGGTCTCGAAGCGGGCCTGCAACTCGGCGGCGGTGAGCGACAGACGTTCGCCGTCGATCTCGGCCACATAGCAGTCGCCGCCCTCGCGGGTGAAGCTCACTTCGGCGCCCATCTCGATCACCGGCGAGAACCACGAATTCGGGTCGATCTGGTGGGTCGTGCGGGCGATCCCCAACACCAGATCATCCGCGGGCCGAACGTGTCCGCCCGGGAAATAGACGGTGTGGGCGAGGGGGGTGCGCTGGCGCAGCGAGCGGCGATGACGGCGCGCGAGATGTTCGCGCACGCCAGGCTGAACCAGGGGCGTGCCGCCGGCGTCCCGAATTTCGGCGAGGAAGGCCTCGAAGGAGGCAAGCGGATCGTCTTGCGTCAGGTGCACCTCGAGATCGAGCGCGCCCTGTCCGGTGTAGCGGATGCCTTGCGGATAGCGGTGGCGGTCGGTGCCGTCGGGCTGGTAGTGCCCGACCGGTTCGCGCAGGATGGTATTGAGCACCATCGCTTGCGTGAGCCCGCAGCCGAACCCGAGCCGCACGCGCCGCCCGTCGTGGGAGACGCGCACGGACGTGTCGCCCGTCACCGGTAGGGTGATCGTCGGAGCGCCGCTCTCGATGTGTCGCGCGTTGAGTCGGGCCTTCGGGGCGGAGGCGAAGAGACCGGCGCGCGCACTCACCGGCGGCAGCGGCCCCGCATCCAGATTGGCTAGGGTCAGGCAGTGCATCGGCGCGGTCGCGCCGAGCGGGCCGAACACGAGGATGCTGGTGCGGACTTCGGTGTTCTCCTCGCGGAAAGCGCCCGCCGGAAGATGGTAGATCGCCTGCAGCCGTTCGTTGTAGGCGGGATCAGTGGCGACCTCCTCGGTGAAGCTCGTCGGCAGCAGCGCCACAACCACGCGCGCCGCATCGAGGGCCTGGGCCAGTGCATAGGCGTGGGACAGCGCGTTCGTGTTCGGCCCGAATTTGCCGTAGGCCGTGCACGAATAGGGGCTCAGCCACGGCGATTGCAGGGTCAGGCTGAAAGGCGGGTTGATAAAGGCGCAGTCAAAGTCCTTGGGGGTGATGTCCTGCATCCCGCAGGTAAGGAACTCATACTCGAATCCTGCAGCCGCGGCCGCCGCACTCAGGGCAGCGACCGCCTCGCCGTCCGTGTCCACACCGAACAGAGCGTGGCGATCGGCCGAGGCGAAACGCAGCAGGCGGCCACTGCCCACGGAGTTGTCGAGGATTCGGGCGCTGCGGTGGTATTGCGCGCAGGCCTCGAAGACCGGTTGCGCGATCTCCCACATGAGGCGCGCGACCGGTGCCGGGGTGAAGAATTGCCCCTGATGCTCCTTGCGCGCAGCGGCCAGCCCCGCGAGGGAGCCTGGCCGGGCGGCGGTGGCGCCTCGCCCCTGCCGCGCGGCCAGCGGTGCGTACCAATCCATGGTCAGGCCGCCTTTCGGGCGTATTGCCCGATGAACAGCGGCAACTGCTTGGCCATCTCGCCGCCGAAGCGGAACTCGAAGCGGGTCTGGAAGGTGATCAGTTCGAGTTCGCCCGCCGCAATCGTGATGCGCTGCCGGCTCACGATCTCCATGTGGTGGAAATGAGTGTGGTTGAGATGGCGCCGGATGCTCGCGGCCACCCCGGGAAGATTCGCCCAATCGGCAAAGGCGGCGAGCGTACGAAGCCCATTGGCCACGGAATCGGCCGAGTGATAGCTGAGTTCCATACGGCCGGAATAGGTTTTCTCGCAGGAAACCCACTTATTCAGGACGAGGAGGTTGCCCTTGCGCTCGATGTTGGGGTTGCGCTCCAGATTGAACGCATCGACCAGATCGCGCGCCACGCCGGCAAAGGCAACTTTCGCGGCGCCCGGCTTGTAGGTCGCCTCGAGGTGCGCCCAGAACGCCTCCGCGTCGAACGTGGCGCAGTCAGGAAATGCATTGGCGATGTCGGCTCGCGGAATGGAAAAGCGAGCCGAACGCGACGGAGTGAACTGCTCCTCGGCTATACGCAGCAGCCGTTCGCGGAAGCGCCAGGTCAGATCGCTGATCTGCTTGTCGGTGTCGGGCACCGACAACAGGTCGTAGGATTCATGGAGCGCAAAGAGCGTCTTTTCGCGATCGCGGGCCGAGGTCAAGGCTGCGCCGAGCGTCCGGTATGCTGCGACTGTCTGCGCATGCAGAGCGGTCAGTTCGGTGAGCAATTCGGGGGTGACGATAGGCATGACGGCTGGCTCCTCGTTGAGTCGATGGAACCAGCTTGCCGGAGGTCTCTCCCGTTTCAACCCCTGATTTGTGGATTGTGCAATCCAGACGGGGATTGAGTTCCCAAAGCCCCAAGCGCGCGAACCTTATGCTTCGTCAGTGTCCTGAACGACCACGGTGCGCGCGAGTTTGTCATGCCAGCCTTGTCGCCGGGGGTCGATCGCCACCCACAGCAGGCCAAGGCCAAACGGAAAGATGGCAGGCAGGTAGCCAAGGTAGCGGAGGATGCATTGGCCGGTGGATGGCGCGGCGCCCGTCGCCGCGTCCACGATGCGGCACCGGAAAATGGCTTTGCCGGGCGTGGTCTGCTTGAGTCGCCAGACCGCAATCACCAGCACGAGCGGCGCGAGGAACGAGGCGACGAGCTCCACCGCGTTGAAGTCCTGGGCGACTGGGGTGGGCATCCCCATGGCGGCATAGAGACCGAAGCCCAGCACGGACGAAAAAGCGGTCAGCCAGATCGAGTCGAGTAGGGAGGCTGCGACTCGGGTAAGGAAGCTCGCGTAACGGCGGTCGGTCCAGGTCATGAAGTTGCCTTTGGTTAGAGCCGCATCCCAATGGGCGCGGCGCGGGCGCGCGATTACGGCAGCAGTTAGGGGGTGTTCGTATCGAACTGTGTGAACCACACGCGACGGTCTTCATGGACGGACCAATCGAACCCCATCTGGTAGAGCAGGCTGATCATCATCAGGCCTTGCAGGCTACCGAGAAAGTCCGAGCCGTAGAATTTCTTGTGCTTGAGATCCTGCGGCAGGGGATCGGTGGGCGGCACCGGGCCGGTCGTTCGACGTGTGCCGGTCGTCTCCTGCGTTGCAGCGAAAATAGGGGTCGACAAGAACCAATCTTTGCCGTCGCGAAGGGGAATGTCGTAGGCCATATCGCGCGGGCTGCACAGATAGAACGGGGCCACCGGCTCGGATTTGTTTCGGCTGCGCCAGAGCGTCCCTTCTACCGTCCAGCAGCCTTCGGGAAGCACGTTGTTCCGGAGGTAGATGACCCCTTCCAGCGTCTGGCGCACCTTCTGCGGCGGGCTTTGCGTGACTTTCAGTGCCACGCGCGGGAATTGCTTCTTGAAGTCGACGCTGGTGTCGTAAGGATGCTGTTCAAAAATGCCTGCCAGTTGCGTGTCCTTGATCGAAGGCGTCTTGCCGCTGTTATCGGGGGTGCGCGTGACCTGGTTGGAAATCGACTGTACCGCCGTTTGCATCGACGACTGCAGCGTTTGCATGGACTCTGCGAGTTGCGGGTTGGCGCAGCCGCTCAGCAATACTGCGGCCGCAAGCGCGCTCCATCCGGCAGCGCAAAAAGGTTTGAGTTGCATATCTTGGGAAGTCTCCTTGGTCGGGGTGAAATTGAGAAACGGTGCACAGGCAGGACGCTGCCCACTCACCGCGAGTTAGGGCGCGGCCCCGTCGTGGGGCGGGGCGAGGTCGGTAAGATCCTCGTGGCGCATCCGAATTGCTTGGCCAGGGACTTGAGTAGTTCCGTTTCGCTGTCTCCATCGGAGAACGCGACGAGATGGGTGGCCTTGCCGAGCAGTGCCCGACCATGGCGCTCCCGCTCGCTGCTGCTGCGCCGGCCGCGATAGGGGATATGGCGCACAGGCAAGGCTTGTTCGATGGCCCATCGTTCGGCCAGATCGTCCGCGCCTCGTCTGCATCCGATCAGGACAAGATCGGGCGGAGTCCTGCGAAAGAGCAGAGTGAGCTTGCTCGACATCAGAAACTCGTTGGCGAACGACGAGCTTCCCGTGATGGCGACCCGCACCAAGTTGCGGGCGAGCAGCTTATCGCGCATGCGTAGCAACAGGGCGCGATAGCGGTTTTCCGAAACGCCTTCACGGTGACCGCCCCAGAAGTGATCCCGATACGGGTAGGCGTTGTCTGCAATCTCCGGGTGTCGCGCCAGAGCCTGGGCGTACTGCGGGTGCTCGCGCAGTTTCATCCAGAGTCCGGTCTCCATGACCCGTTCCTGCAAGGTCGTCCAGTTCGGCCGTTCGACCGCGGATTTGCGCTGCGCAAGTTTGCGCGCCTCGCGGGCCGAGTTGGCGTCGAGAATCGCCCGGCGCAGGGCCTCATCGGTTGTACGAAAGCGCTCGGACTGGAAGAAGTGCTCGACCGTCGGGGGTAGTTCCGGGCGGGTGCCATCGAATGCCGTCCGCACGTCGATCTGCGGTGTGCGGTACGTCGGAAACGGCATCAAGTCGTCGGGCGATAGCGAGGGCAGCATCGCAAAGAGGGCAGCCAGAACGGAGGATAGTCGTAAGCATGCCAGCCAAGCGGCATTCGGCAAGCGAGCAAAATGGCGGTTATCCCGTCATATTCCGACTGCGACCCGAGGAATTTGACGCCGTGCGCGGGAAAGCGTATTTTTCTTCCACCTTCCGCTCGTCATTGTGACGAGCAAGATGCCGAGCTGACGGCCAATCAGCCTTTCAACAAGGACGGCTTCTGGCCGTTCGTTCTTCACCCGCGGGGTCTTCATGCCCCGCAGGGGTGTGATGGCTCCGCTTTTTTCTGGAGTCCATCATGCGCAATCGTCTGCGTCAAATCGTCAATTTCGAGCATCAGGAGTACAACCCCGAGTTGTTCATCGGGGTCGCGGTGGCCATCGGCGTGCTGGTCATGGTCGTGCTCCACGTAACGGGACCGGCCATCCGGTAACGTCATGGAGAGCTTCGACCTGTTCGGGTCGCTCGAGGACATCCTCGCTGCACCCAAGCCCGTAAGTCTGCAGGTCGGCATGGCAGTCGGAGCGGGACGCTGGCCCTACGTCGGAGGGCATCCGGGCAACTGGATGCCGCCGCACCGGGGCATCCTGCTTGCCCCAGACGATCCTCGCGCCTGGCGCGGGACTGTTCTGGGCGACAACCCGACGACGGAACAGATCCGGGCGCACCTTGCCTGGCTCGAAACCGAACAGACCCGCCACCCGGCCGGTCTGCGCCATCCGGTCTTGTGGGAGTTCAATCCCGAGCGTGCAATGTGGGAATCCTCTGCTGCCGTTATCCCCTACGAGGAGGATGTTCGGTCGTGGGAGGCTGCCCGCGCTCTGGCGCTCAAAGGAGCGGCCAAATGACTTGCTGTGGTCAGTGCAAGCGACTCGTGTGCGAATCGGAAGATCACCGCACCCAAGAATTGATGGCGCACGGCTTCTTTCTGTGCTCGATGCGACCGCGCTGGCAATACGTCAGCGTTTCGCGTCAGGCCTGCAAGGAGTTCGCGGTGTCCTCGCCCATCCAATCCCCGCAACGATGCGACGACTTCGATCTCGCCGAGTTGTTCTGAAGGAGGAAAATGCAGATGTTCAATGTCTTTCTCGCACTCGCCCGTCTGAGCGGTTACGCAGACATTACCTGGCTCGGCAACATGCGATTGGCACAAATAGGCACCCTGTTCGCCATCGAGTACGTCACCATCAACGGCACGCGCTCGATGCTGTGGGGGCGTGGCTCACTTGCTGATGCGCGTGCGACGGCCGAGGGGTTCAACCTCACCTGCACGAACAAGTGGGTGCGCGCGGCGCCCGATGCGGATCTCCAGAAGGGGCTCAAGCGCGTCGGAATGCTGCGCATGGAGTTCGTCGGGATGGCTGCGGCCGTGGAGGAGCTCGATCGCTTCGCGACGCTGATTCTCGAAGAGATGAAGGCGCGCAGTGCGGACCGGGATCTGCAAGCCGGGGCTACTTGACTCGGCGCAGAGAGGTGTTGAAGCGGTTCGGCTTGCGCTGAGCAGCTTCGAGCTTCTCGAAAAGCTCGGCGGTTCGCGGACTGTGAAAGTCCGTGAACATCGCCCGAGCGGCTTCGCGTGCAAGCTCTTCGCGGCCGCCCTTGATGACATCAAGGCGGGCCGCGGGGGTGCCGTTGCGATTGAACAAATTGCGAAGCCACGCGAACACGATATTCAAGTCCCTTGTGATGGAGGCTGGAAGCCTGTGATTCAAGATTTACCACAGCCAGCATCCATTGCAAGACCCAATCAGTGCGAGGCGACAAATCGTGGCGCACCACTGTCAGCCAGATCAATGGTGTGCGCCCTGCATCCGAATCCGTGCAGACCGTCGATCACCACGAAGCCAATGTGGTGGTGCTGACGGCCATGGAGGGTGCCAAAGACCACGTGGCGTTGCCGCGTGGTAGCGAAATCCTCGACGAGAGGGACGGAAATCTGCGGTTTCGCACCGGGCGCTTCGAGTTCACGCTCGAGCGCTTGGAATAAGCGATCTGCAGTACATAAACCGCGCGACATCGACCCCAACGCGGGCGACGTTGCGCAGAACCAAGGAGCCAACATGGCAACCAGAAAGCTGCCGGCTGGCATGCGAGTTCAATACCAACTTGACGATGGCGTGATTCGTGAAGGGACGGTGGCTAAAACCGTGACCGGCATCGGTTTCTCGATAGTCACTTTGGATGGGACCCGCAAGCTCGTCCCTGCCGAAAACGTGCGCGCCTGGCCCATCTGAGGCTGGCGCAAGTCGAGTCGTGATCAGCGACTCATCCATCACCCGCCCGGGGATTCCTCCCCGGTGGGGAGGCTCCGGGCATCACCAGGAGCAAAGACATGCAGCGACTATTCCACGGTACAGTCAAAGACTTCGAGTCGCCCGCAGTGGGAGGGTTCGATCGCGTCTTCTGGACGGCTGGCTCGTCCGCGGTGGCGCAAACCTACATCCCGGCGTCGACGTCCACGATGTTGTGGCAGCAGGGGCAACAGCTTGCGCACGAACGGGTCTGGCCCGTGAAGGGCGATCCGGCGTACTCGGTGGCCGTGTCCCACATGGGCAAGGAAGTTCCGCACATTGAATGGGACAGTTCTGGCCGGGCGCGTTCGTGGGTGATCCCCGAGGGCTGGCCGACCTACGGCGAAGTTGAAGCGTACATGCGCGACGAGCTTGGGTATGAAGTGCAGGACGGTCGGACGTGGCTGAAACTGCTGCGCTACGACACTGTGCGCGATGCCCATGTGTTCGCCGCCGCGAGCAATGCGGCCGCCGGCTGGTTGTGGATTGTGGAGGGCGCGGAATCACTGCGCATCTACGATTTCGTGACCGGACGAGAAGGGGACTTGCAGAGCCCCGACTACAATCGTCTTGGCCTTTTTCGCCGTCTCGAGGACGAAGGCTGGGATGGCATTCGGATCCACGATTTCACACAGTCGGAAACTTGGGGCACTGTCGGCCACGAGTCGGTCGGCTTCTTCACCGCAGCCATTCCGAAGCTGCGCTTTACGCGGATCGAGGCTTGTCATTTCGATTGGCCCAACTTCCGCACCGCGCTGACGGACGTGTTGGATACGCCCGAGTATCTCGACTGGCTGGGGCGACAGACGCATGATCCGCTGCTGTGCAAGGCGGCTTCGTTACGGCGGGGTGAGGCAGTGGTCATGTCGGATGCAGAGTACGACGCGATGATCGACCGTTCCCTCTACGACCTCGACATGGTGTCCATTCCCAATCCACAGCGGGTCGGCATCCTGGATGCGCTCCTGTGCGGGCGGAAGAACGCCAAGAAGATGCGGCACGCGCTGCGCGAATTCCTCGCACAGCAAGAAAAGCGTGCGGCATAATGTTCGCAACAGGCAGGCCCCCCGCAAGGGGCGCCTTGCCCAAGGCACAGCAAGCTTTGGGCAAGGTGGGCGAAAGTCCTCCTGCCGGTTTTCTCGGGTGCCATTGTGGCCTCGGAAATTCATGGACGTCGCTGCAGCGACCATGCCGACATCGCGTCGGGCAACATCATGCAGCCTTTCACAAACCCGCGGGGTCCTATCCCCGCAGGGGACAGGCGCTCCGCAATTCCCTTTGAGGAGCGCATCATGCAAAACGCAATTTTTTCCCTCTTTACCGCTCTCGTCCTGATGTTCGGCGGCAGCGCCGCCCATGCGCAGTTCTTCGGATGGGGTGGAGGCGATTACAACGGCCCCAACACGGGATCGGATTATCGGGGTGGCGAAGCGCGTCATCGTCAGGCGGTGCAACTCGGCACCATCGTCGACATTCGTGAGGTCCGCGTGTCCTCGCGTCGTCAAGGTGGAGCAGGGGAGTTCATCGGTGCGGGGCTCGGCGCAGCGCTTGGTGCGCTTGCCGGCCAGCGTGTCGGTGAAGGCACCGGCCAACAGGCGGCGCAACTCGTTCTCGGTGCCTTGGGCGCTTGGGGCGGTTCGCGTGCTGCCGAAGCCATCGACACGGTGGAAGAAACCGCGCTCGAAATCGTCGTGGAGTTTCCCAACGGCGAGATGGTCGCGGTAACGCAAGCCGTCGACTCGCAAGCCGCATCGCTCCACGTGGGCGAGACGGTGCGCTTGGTCGATGGGCAGCTCACCCGTGTCGCACGTCACCGCTCGGCAGCACGTCCTGTGCAGCCGCAAATGCAGCAACAGGGTGGCGGGCAGGTCGGCTACTTCTGATCAGCCCGCAACAGGGGGCGCCTTCGGGCGCCACTCGCATCAATCGCCCAGCAAGTTCATACCTTTGACATTTCAATCCCCGCGGGGTCGCTAGATCCCGGCAGGGGCATCTGGTGACTCCGCATCATCATTCAGGAGGTCACCATGCAGAAGGGATTACCCGTCCAAGTCTTCCGCTCGTCGCTCGCGGGAAGCACAGGTATTTCGAACCGTTTCGACACGGTGGTGTTGATCGGTGACGCGGTGCCGCAGTTGGTCGAGCCGAACGTGCAGATGCCGGCGCTCTACCTCGCGCGCAGCGGCATGGCCGAACTTGTGGCGATGCCCGAACCGCTTCGAGGCACGACACGGTACGCCTTCGGTGGCAACTTCATCTGGTCGTCGGAAGCGCACTGGTGCGAGATCGTCGGAAGCGGCAGTAAAGCGCTTCGCGTCTTCGATTGTACCGAGGGGCAGCTTGCCAAGACGGAACCGTCCGCGCACTTCACGGTGCAGGTCGATTTCCGTTGCGGTGAGACGACTTGGGCGGAGACGTTTGCGCTGGAACTGACCGGTCGCATCGGTCCAAACGTGGCAGCCGATATGGTGGCTCGGGCATCGTTGCCGGGCCAACCGGAGCGCTCCTACAGCGGGTGGCTCACTCATGACGGAGAGGTGTTCGCGGAAGCGACTCTCGTTCGGGAAGTGCCGTTCCAGGTGTTTCGTGTCCTGGCGCAGCATCTGGGCACGCACCGCTTTGATGTGTGTTCCTTGAAGGCTGCGCTCGCGGCGGCACGCTTCTCAACCGCTGAAAGACTGGTGGCGTGAGGAGTCGGCCATGAGCGAGAAGCAACCGACCCCGGAGCAGCCAATCATCTACCGGCTGCGCATGCGCGATGGATCGTTCATCCAACGCATCAGCGAGGAGACCGCACGTCGCTATCTGCGTGGCGATGGGTGGATGGGTGTGATGCGCGGGATTCAGTACGTCACCGCCTCACGCCCCGACCCGTCGATGCACGAGAGCCGTGTGACGGGCTTCGATGAGTTTGGGCCGGTCTGCCATCACCCGCAGTACGGGGTGGTGCGGATCTACGAACCCAGCGTTCAGCTGTAAGCAATGTTCCGCACGGTCGAGGGGTTATCCCTCCCCGTGCGGCGCCTTGCCCCTGTGCTTCACGTGAGCGCAGCGGCAAGGCGTATTTCTTGGCGGTCTCGCCAGAAACGGTAGCTGGGATACCGGGTCGCTGACCGAAGCCAGCCATCATCAACCCGCCGGGGTCTGCGCCCCGGTTGGGGACGCACTCCGGCTCCACGTGGAGCCAAACATGGGAGCAATACCCGACTTCGTGCGAACGCGCTTCGCACATCTTGCCGGCCGGTTTCAATTACCGGGCGGCCCGCGGGATCAGCACTGGATTCCGCAAAGCGGTGGGGCAGACTCGGCGGCATTGGCGATCGTCATGACCGCACTCTTCCCCGATGTCCCGTTTCAACTCATCTTCACCGATACGGCGGCCGACGAACAGGGCTGCTACGAGACGCTCGACAAGGTGGAGCAGTTCACCGGGCGCAAGATCATTCGCATCAAAGCGGAGCGAGACCTGTTCCAATTGATCGAAGACTGGGGGGGATTCCTTCCCGGTCCGAATTCGCGCTACTGCACGAAGCAACTCAAGACGCTGCCGTTCGAGCGGTTCATGAAAGAGGCCCGGCAGGGCGACGAGCTGATCCACGCTTACATCGGCATTCGTGCCGATGAGGCGACCCGATTGGCTTTCACCTCCCCGGTGATCGAGACGCATCTGCCCTTCATCGACCTCGATCTTCGCCGCGGCGACATCATGCGCGTGCTCGAGGAGTCGATCGGGGTGCCTGCGTACTACCGCCGGCGTTCCCGCAGTGGCTGTGAAACGTGCTTCTTCCAACGTCGCACGGAACTCATCGGCCTGATGCTCGAGCGCCCGGAAGGATTCAATCGCGGGATGCAGTGCGAGAAAGTCCCGGTTCGATTCGTGCAACGGCACACTCCCGCCACGCCCCTCTGGGAAGAAGCCAAGATCGGTGCAAATTGGGTGACGTTCCCGCTGCCGTCCGACCTTGACGCAGGCGAAGGGGAGGTGGTCGAGATGCGCGGGCGCAAACCCCGCAACGACAGCCTCAGCCTCTTCACCGAGGGCGCGCGCACGACGCTGTTCGCCGCTTACGAGCTGTTCTGGCACCCGGCTACGGGCGTCTGGTGGCAGCGTTTCGTGAGTTATTCCAGGGAACTGGCCTCGCTCAAGAAGCAGTTGGATAACCATTGGGTGCACAGACTTCTGACCAGTGAGGCCCACGGGCTCACCCAGGACGAGATGGCAAATGAATGCCGGCTGGTGATCGCCTGCATCGACCTCCCGGCCGATCAGGTGGACACCTCCAAGCTCAAGGCGTTGCCCGGCGAGAACCTCTACACCTGGTCCGAGGGCGAGTCGTACCAGCAGATCAGGCATCTGACTGGCTGGGCCACGCGGTCGCTGCACGCCGAAGGGCTGCGGCAGGAGATTGCTCAATACGAACGCTACCGGGATCGTCCCTGGACGTGGGGGTATGAGCAACTGGAATCGTCAGAAAAGGCGCTGTCCAACATCACCGGGCCAACCGGTGAGGTCTTGCACCTGTCCAGGTACGTCCCCGTCGTGAAAGAGGAGGGCGAACTGGAGGTGGATGAACGGCACATTGCCTGCCCGATGTGCACGCTGGGGCTGTAAGCGGCGCGCACCAATTCAACCCGAGGGGGTTCCGACTCCCTGCGGGGATCGGACTCCCTCCAACGAAGGAGTCGAAAATGCCTGATGCCATTCCGCAGCACAACCTGCCGATACCGGCCCGCTGCGCGCTCGAATACCTCGAAGCGCAGGGCCTTGGCAACCGGACGATTGCGAAGCTTGACAGCTATCTCGATCACTACTCGAAGGCTTACGGCCAGACGGTGGAGCCGATGGTGCGGTTCTCGTGCCACCGGATTGCGCTGCGCCGCTACGAGCTGTCCGAAGCGGACGCAACGGGCCTCATGGAGCATCCATGAACCCGCACAACCGTCAGCAGAAGATCGGGAGGCTCGTCCGGGAGATGGATCACTTCCAGGCGCAGATGCGGCGCTTTGAAGATGACGATTCACCGCAGGGCAAGCGTTGCCATACGCGTGCCGAGCGGTGTTTCAAGGATCGCAAACAGCAACTCGATCGCGTGCTTGCACGCTAGAAGAACGGCCCAATTCGGACCGCTCGCCCTCTCTCTCGCGGAACGGCAGGCACGTCCTGCCCGCCCGCACCATCCAGGAGTCAAGCCATGCTTACCGTGATCCGCGGTGGCGGCGCCGGCGCACGCCCGGTCGCCCACCTTGAAGCTCTCGTGACCACCACGAGGGCGATCGAACGCACCCTTCGTGAAGGTCGCATCAATGCCTGCCACCGCATCGCTCGCCGGCTCACACCGATCGAGCTCGGCGTCGTGGCAACCCGCATGCTGCGCGACGGGTTCGAGTCGCAGTCCGTCATGGAGGCGCTCGTATCATGATCGACGACCTTCTCAAGACGGCGATCGCTGCCGCCAAAACGGGTGGCGACCGTAGCCACGCCGCGCAATTAACGATCGAGCTGCGCAAGCTGCAGCAATCGGACCGGCGCAAAGCGGCCATCCTTGCGGCGACGCAGGGGGAGCCGCTCGGGGTCGAGCTCGAACTGCGCGAAGGACTGTACGCGCTCATCTCGCAGGAGCCTGACGATTCTGGTCGGGCGCGCTTGACGTTCTTCGATCCGCGGGGCTTTTCGGGGCATTGCCTCTACAGCACTGCGAAGAAGGCCCTCGACGATGCGTTCCTGTGCGGCTATTCGCGCCAGGTGATTGGGGTGCTGGATCGCCTCTCGCAAACGGCGCTGTGGCAGCGCGGCATCGCTTTCAACGAGCTGTGTGCGCGACACAATCGGGGCGAGATCACGTTCCAGGAGTTCCTGCACGAACGCGACGCATTGCCCATGGCGGCCTAGCCGCAAAGCCGGCCCTGTGCCGGCGATGGAAAGAAAAAACCCCCGACCGGCTTCGTGAGCCCGTCGGGGGTTTTTGTTTGTGGATGGTCAGGCGAGCATGAGGTCGGCGTCGGCAAAGCTGTCGGCGCTCAGCCCGGCGAGCGCGCCCTTCACGCCTGCGATCTGGATGGCTGCGCCGCCGCCGCTGCCGTCGGCGTCGTAGTAGAGCTTGCCGCCGCTGGTGTCGAAGATCAGGTAGTCATCGGCGTCAAGCGCCACCTTGCCGATGACGAAATTCTCGGCGCTGATGCCGCCGGCGAGCTTGGTGAAAACGCCCGTATCAAAGGCAAAGACGTCCTCGGACGCATTGAAGTCCATGATCGCGTCCTTGCCACCGACAGCAAGGTTGTCGAATACGAACACATCGGCGCCGCCTCCGCCGGTCAGTTTGTCCGCGCCCTGGCCGCCGTTGATCCAGTCGGCGCCGCCGCCAGTGATGATCGTGTCGTTGCCCGCACCTGAACGGATGACATTCGCGCCGTCGCCCGCGGCGATCTTGTCGTTGCCCGCGCCCGTGGTGATGGTGTCGTTGCCGCCGCCGGTGACGATATTCGCATTGCCTTCGAGGTCGGTGATCGTGTTGTGCCCGGCATCGTCCGTGATCTTGTCGTTGCCCGCTCCACCATCGATGATGTCGTTGCCCGCGCCGCCAAACAGTTGGTCATTGCCCGCGCCGCCACGAATCGTGTCGTCGCCGTCTTCGCCATACACCTTGTCGTTGCCGGTTCCGGCATCGAGGAGGTCGGCGCCGGCGGTGCCGTCGATGGTGTCGTTGCCGCTATAGAGGCCTGCCTTGAGGGCGTCGAACCCGCTGCTTTGCAGGCCGCTCAAGAGGGTGGCAGCATCGATCTTGAGGCCACTCACCGCGCCTTCGGAGCTGAAAGAGGTCGCTCCGTTCGCTGTGGTGCTCATCGTGCCCCAATCCACGCCTGCGAATTTGCCGGTGAGCGACTGCAATCCGTTGGTCAGGTTGCCCGACAGACCCACGCGACCGGTCAATGTCACATAGTCCCATTCATGGGCCGAGGTGGCGGGGTTGTCGTTGCTGAAAGCGAGGGTGATGGAAGTCAGGCGGCCAGTCAGCACTCCCGTGTTCGGGTCGAGCTTCAGCGCACCATTGAGGATTTGCATTGCCTCCTCGTTGCCGTAGTCGAGGCGCGTGAGTTTGGCCGGTGCCGCCACGATGTCGCCGCTCTTGCTCAGTGACATCTTGGCGCTTCCGGTAAGGTCGATGCTCGACCCGTCGGCCGCCGTGATCTCGGCCCGGCTGAAAACGACCGAGGTTGCAGTGCGCGATGCAATCTGCGCATCGAGTTCAGTGCCGTTGGCGTAGCCGAATTGGGCGACGCTGGCCGTGATGTTCTGGGACCAAGGATCGGCCGTGGCGACCGTCAGAGCCGCCTGCCGGATCGAGTCGAGCGCATCGGTAATCTGGCCGGCGTAAGCGCTATAGAGAAAACCCGGTTCCGGGGTAGCCGAAGTGCTGGTGACGTTTGTGAAGGTGGGCATGATGGTCAATCCTCAGTGTGTGTCTTGGCGTGCGCGCGACGGCGCCAGTAGCGCCATACGGCATGAAGAAACAGGCCGACCACCAGCGAACTCAGGTAGTAGGCGGGGTTCTCGGTAATCGGGGGGGCGCCATAAAGCGGCGCGAGCAAGAGCATGAAGCCGAGCCATACGAGGATCGACGCCGCGAGGGTGCCGATTTCTAGGCCAATCCATTGCCAACTCATTATTGCCGCGCCCCGGTGAGCGTCTGGCTCATGGCGAGTTGCACAGGCGCGTCGATGCGAGAGGCGCCGTGGTCGGCGCGGAGGTCGCGCAAACGATCAACGTGAGCGATCTCGTCATTGCCACGGGCTGCAAGCAGCGTCGCAACGACCCGCGGCGCCGCATCCCCCACGGCATCCAATTCGGACAAGGCAATGCTCGGCGACACGATCCGGATGCGATCCTCGGCAATGCCGTGTTGGCGCAGGTTGTACTGCACCGTGTAGGCCCGATTGAAGGCCATCTGCTCTCGATCGACCGCTTGCGATCCGGCCCATCCCTTCACGTGGATGCGCTCGGAATCGCCGGCCGCCTCAACAAGTTCGGCCACGGCGGCACGCCCCTTCGGGCCAAGGCTCACACGCCCGTCGGCGAACGGGATCACGAAGCTCAGTCCGGACGATAGACGCATTCCACTCTCGCCAGCTGGCCGCTCGCCATGAGTGTTGCTCTGCACGGCCACCGTGCGAAGGTCTGCGCCCACAGGCACCGGCACCCATGCGCCATCGCGAAAGGTCAGCGCGTAGTCGCGGGTAATGCTGCCGGTTGGACTGTCCAAGCCAAGCGTCAAGTCGATCAACTCGTCTTGCAGCGGCGCCGCGGCTCGCGCCACGAGCACGTGGCGCCAATCTCGATTATCGAGCCTGAAGGTCAGGCCGCGCTCCCATTCGCGCATCGCGCTCCCCTTCTGAGCCCCGCGCGTCATGAGGCCTGCCTGCAAGTTTGCGAGATCGGCGGGCGAGCGTGGCAGGAGCGGGAACTCCGCATGGAACGGGGTGCCCGGAGCGCTCAGGAGATTCATCTGCCCGACATCCGGCGCGGCCGGCGCGGCGACGGCATAAGCGGCAAGCGAGGCGAGAGCGAGGGAGCGATGCATAAAATCTCCATGACAGCATGTGCAGCCCGCGATAGTAGCGGGTTCGCGGATACGAGACGGCGCGCTAAAAGGCTGATAAAGCGTCGTTTGCCGCGATGGATTCAGTTCAACACGTTTAGCTGCCGTTGCAAGATGGGTTTTGCGCAGATACCGAAGGCGCATGCTAGACTCATCGTAATTGTCGATCCATCGTGGATCGTCATGGGCACGCTGGGCCCGCAACCAGACTTTCAACATGCCTCGCGGGGTTCTCACGAACCCAGGCGGGGTGCGTGAGGCCTCCGCACAACCGGAGAAAAACATGCCTCACGTCATCGCCTCTCGCAAGGAAGCCGGCTACTGGACCGATTCGGGCTGGTGCTTCGATCTGGCTTCCGCCTCACGCTTGGCGTCCGCACAGGACGCTGCACAGTTCCTCGCCGTCAATCCCGAGGCCGAAGTCTGGTCACTCGAACGCGCGCAGGAATTCGGGGATTTCGATCCCCGCTACGAAGGTCTCTACACCCTGCAGCCGGACGACGAGGTTTTCTGGACCGATCCCGACAATGGACTGTCCTCGGGCGTCTGTCGCGTCGTGCGCATCGTGTCCGAGACGGGTGCGGTTGAAGGTCTGCACGGCGAGACGATCATCGTGCTGGACTGTGGCGACGGATTGGCCGAGGTGTTTCTGTCCGAAGTGATTTCGGCGTCCGAAACCATCGCAGCGGACTGACTTTCAAGATTCATTACCCTGGCGGGGCTTTCCCGTCGGGAAGGGCTCCGCGTCACAAAGGAGCCAACCATGCACACCAAGATGACGATTTTCCTCCAGGAATGGACGGGGTTCGTCCTGATCCCCTATCCGATGAGGCCGGGGCAAAGCCCGCGAAACATCCTGCCGGAATACCGCTTGCAATGGGTGCCGCTTGAATCCGGGCATAGCGCGATCCCGAACGACGTGGCCTGGTATCCAGGTTGCTTCGTCGAGATCGATGCGGTCGACGTCGGTGAGGCGTGGGCGGAAACGGCCCGCATCACCGAGGAGCGCAATCTCGCGCTGCGCCGGCAGAAACTGGCCGAAGAGATGGCCGGGGCGATCTGGCTCGCGACCGAATCGCTCGCGCTGGAAGTGGCAGTGAGCGCGAAACGCGCCGGTGAGGCCAGGGTGCAGTGCAAGGGTCGCACCGTGCGCCTCACAAGGCAGGGAAAGGCG
This sequence comes from Aromatoleum evansii, assembly GCF_012910805.1. Lineage (GTDB taxonomy): Bacteria > Pseudomonadota > Gammaproteobacteria > Burkholderiales > Rhodocyclaceae > Aromatoleum > Aromatoleum evansii. The sequence continues at coordinate 21,820 of NZ_WTVK01000019.1, read as the reverse complement.
TTCGTGGTCATCACCGACGGAACCGAACAGTTCCGTCACGCGGAAGCCATGGAGGCGGCGCGCTGGATGGTCAGGTCGCTCACCGCGCCCGGCCAGACGCAAGAGCAGACGCCGCTTGCGGCGTAGAACGAAGCAATCCACCAACCCATGCGGGGCTGTCTCCCGCAGGGGGGCAGGCTCCGCGTCAATCAGGAGCCTGACATGGATCTGTTCGTACCGCAGGAGGTGCGAGTGGTCGAGGAACCGCTCGAATTACGCCTCGAAAGGACAGTGGCGACCCTCGCGCAGTTGATGCGGGATGGCGTGCCTCTGGCAGCAGCATTTAGCGGCGGGAAGGATTCACTCGCGCTGATGGTCGTGTGGTTCATGGCCGTCGCGCGGGTGCTGGCTGAGGGGATTCGTCCTCGGATGCTGGTTCTTCATGCCAACACGCAAATCGAAAATCCGCTAATCAGCGCTGTAGCGTTTGCGGAACTTGGTCGCATGCAAGCCTACGCGAAGAAGTTGGGCGTGGAGCTTGAGGTGGCAGTATCGCAACCCAAGCTGCTCGACACCTGGGCGGTTCGCATTCTCGGTGGCCGTGCGCTGCCGAGCGTGCCCGAGCGCCAAGGCGATTGCAGCACGGATTGGAAGGTCGCGCCGATGATGCGGCTGCGCGAAAAGCTGCTGCCCGATTGGGGGCAAGGGCGCGAAGTCTGCACCCTTACCGGAACGCGCTTCAGCGAAAGCGAAGCGCGGGGGCAGAAGATGCGCAAGCGCGGCGATTCGGACCTGGCGCCGGTGCGCAACAAGATGGGCGAGCTGGTGCTGTCGCCGATCGCACATTGGACGACGGAAAATGTGTGGGAGCTCATCGGTCTGCTGACAAGCGGCTTGCTCGAGTCCTACACGGACGGCGTGGCCGTGAGAGACGCTTACGCCGACGCCGGGCCCACGTCCTGCGCGGTGATCAACGACTCGCTCACCGAAGGTGCGCCTCGCAAGGGCGGCTGTGGTGCCCGGTTCGGTTGCATGCTCTGCATGCAGGTTCGCACCGACGCCAGCATGACAGCGATGCTCGACAAGCCCGAGTACGCCTTCCTGAAAGGGGTGGCGGCACTGCGTCAGTACCTCATCGATACGGACTACGACCTGGAGAATCGCCTTTGGGTTGGCCGGACGATCGAGAAGGGCCACGTTGCGATCCGGCCCGATGTCTACAGCCCGCGCAAACTGCGCGATCTCTTCCGTATGGCGGTCACGCTCGACGCGGAGGAGTTCGAGGCTTCGCGCATTGCAGGACTGAACGAGCCGCGGTTTCAGCTCGTCACGCTGGAGCAGATGTTCGCCATTGACGCTCATTGGTCCCTAAACGGCCATTGGGACGGCTTTGCGGCGCTGCAAGACTTTCTCGACATCCACGAGAAGGGCATCCGGTATCCCGTCCCTGTGGTGGAGCCGTTTCCGAAGGTCGATCTGCCGGCGCCGCAGTTTCTGCCGGTGGGAGATGACTGGACGATGGCCGCCAAGACGCACGCCGCAGGCCTGCTTGACCCGTACGCAGCGTCGATGCTCGAAACCTGCATCGGTGTCACCGAGTACGGCAAGAGCAGTGTGGTGACGGCTTGGGAGGGGATCGTGGAAGAAGAGGGGTTCCAGTTCGATCAGGAAGGGGCGCTGCTCTTTCTCGATTTCGAGGCGGAATCGCACATCGAGGAGTATCAGCATCTGCAACACTACGTACGTGTTGGGGACTGGGGGCGCATAAGTACACAAACTACTGGTGTGGACAGTCAATACAAGCGCTTCGACTGCACGCCCAGCACGAAAAAGCCAACCGCTGGAGGTTGGCTTTTTCGTTGATACAAATGTCGCAATGTCGCTGCACTTGTCTAGTGACTCATTCGCGAGGGCGATATCGCAAGCGATCAAGATGGGCGATAGCCCTCCGAAACCTATCGGGAAAACCTTCTTGCGTATAGTATTTTCCAAACCACTGCAGCAACAACGGGTTTAGATAACCCTCATCAATCTGCTCGAGGGTGAGGCAACGTATTGCCTCTAGGGCGGATGATACCGTCTCACTGTCATCGCCGCCGCTCAGTTCCAAATTTAGCAGGGCCTGAAGTTTTTCTCTTCGCCGCTTACCAGCTTCTCTGCTGTTCGCTCCCGGAATAGGGCTGGAGAGATCGTCTTGCCCCACTAGCCTCTGCAAAAGAATCTTTCGACTGCTGGACGTCGTATTTACACCCTCAACAACTTTCGCGATCTTTTCAAGCGTATCTAAGCCAGCAAGGTTCGCATAGTAGTAGATCGGCAGATACGCTGACGTTTCAAAGCAGACCTGCTTGATGAACTGGAGAGGGTTCTCGACTTGGGTTCGATTCAGAAATCCTTCAATGATTTCTGGAAGGTGAATATTACGAACAACCAGAACCTTCCTTTCTGGCTGGATAAGGGCGCCAGGAACAATTGCTGCATCTCCTACTAGTCGAAGTGCAGGCGCGCCTCCTTTTTCTGTAAAGTGCCCCTCTCGAATAAATTTGAGATGCGAAAGAGATTCCTGATCAATGTAGAATTTTGAACCGGGCCCGAGGCCGTGGCCTGTTGCCAAGTCGATGAGCGCAGTGTTTTCTATCCCCGTCTTGGCAATTTGCCTGAATACTCTCAGCCAGGCCGCCTGGTCATCCCTTCTTTGCTCGTCTAGAAGGTTCTGGAGATCGGAATATCGTATCCGCTGCGAACGCCCTCGGTAACGATAGTAAATTTCCCCTTCAACCAAATGGCTCTTGTGAGACTGCGCTGCTATGACCGGCTTACGACGAGCCTCTCGTATGTACAATACGACGACCTTTAGCCCCCGCACTTCAACGACATGGCCTTCCCACTCAATTTCAACTCCAAGTGACTGGTTTAGGAACTCGGAAATCGTTGTCGGGTCAGTAGCCTCCCATTTGGCAAGATCAGTACCCACTACATCACGTGGCCGATCTTTTACCCCAAATACGAAGTAACCACCCCGGCTATTTGCGAATGCGGCGATTGTTTTTGCATACTCAGCCCTATTCCCCCAAGAAAACGTCTGCTTGAATTCAATCCAACCGCTCTCTCGAGTTATCAAGCGATGGGGGTTCTCAGTATGAAATCTGAAAATTGTTGCTAAGTTCTGATCGGAAAATGGCTCGCTTGCATACTGTGCAATATCAGCAGTTCTTCGTGGCTTCGCCAATTTTATTTTCCTTAAATGACCAAGCTTGTCGACTTAGCGGATAAAAGCCTCGACACGCTCGCATCAAACGCCCGCTTGAAATCCGGGTCGGACGCATACCGCTTGTAGAGATCAAGCTCCCGCCGCCTCTCGACGCTGATTGCCTGTTGGATCAGACGCTCCAACGCCAACTGCCGGTTCTGGCTGTCGGGGTTGTCTTCGACCTGAACCTTGTAGTCGGCATGGCTCATCACATGCTTGGCGATGTTGATGAACTTCACGCGCTGTTCTTCCGGCGTGGCCTCCCAGCCAGCAAAGTGACGCTCGTTGAAGGCGCGAACGATCTCGTCGAGTGGGTCTTTGTCGCCGTCACCGAAATGAGCGCCCCGGACATTCGGGTTCTGCGGCTCCAGTTCCGTTTCCGAAGCATCGAGACCGATCGTCACCTCAAGACGTGACCTTTCCAGCCCGTAGGTGGAAAGGTCGACGCTGTTCAGGAGTTCATCCAACTTGTCCTGATCCGGGTCCTTCACCTTCAATTTAGGAATCAGGAATTTCAGGAACCAGTGCAGCATTTCCCAGTTCACCTTGTTGAACGGGATGATGGCTGCCACCTGGGCGTAAATCTTCACGAACTGCTTGGCCTTGATCTTGAAGTCGATGCGCTGCTCGTCGTCGAGGTCGGCATCAAAGCGGGCCACCACGGTATCAATGATGGGGTGTAGTTCTTCGGCCTCGGCGCTGGCGAAGAACTTCTCGTTGAAGGTCGTCACCTCCGACCAGTCGTAAATCCCGAAGTTATCCAGCGAATCCTTGAGGTCGTGCAGCACGTTGACGTCGGTGGGCTCGCTCAGGGTCGTTGCCGTGTAGAACGGGTCGAATGCGGCCTTGATGTCGTCCACCGTATTGTAGAAGTCGAGGACGAAGGTGTCGGTCTTGCCCAGCTTCCAATTGCAACGGTTCAGGCGTGAAAGCGCCTGCACCGCGAGTACCCCTTGCAGCTTCTTGTCCACGTACATGGTGTGCAGCATGGGTTCGTCGAAACCGGTCAGGTACTTGTTGGCGACGACCAGAATCTTGAAATCGTCCTTCTCGAACTCCTCGGGCAGATCGCGGGCCGGAATGCCGTTGAGCCCGTCCTCGGTGTACTTAATGCCATCGACGGTTTTCTCGCCCGAGAAGGCCACGAGAGCCTTGAATGGCGCATTGGCCTCCTGCAAGGCGGTGCGGATGGCGAAGAAGTAGCGGATCGCGCATTCGATGTTGCGCGTTACGACCATCGCCTTCGCTTTGCCCTTTAGCTTCTTGGCCTGCCAGACATTGCTCATGAAATGATCGACCATGATCTTGGCCTTCACCTCGATGGTGCGGGGGCTGGCCTCCACAAACGCCTTGAGCTTCTTCTGGGCCTTGGCAGTGTCGAACAGCGGGTTCTCTTCGACCGATTTCTGGACCTCGTAGTAGCTCTTGTAAGTCGTGTACTTCTCCAGCACATCGAGGATGAATTTCTCCTCGATGGCTTGCTTCATCGAGTACAGGTGGAAGGGGTAGAACTTCCCGTCTGGGCCTTGCCGCCCGAACTTCTCCAGCGTGGCCGGCTTAGGGGTGGCGGTGAAGGCGAAGTAGCTGGCGTTCTGGCTCATCTTGCGGCCCTTCATGGCCGCAAGAATCTTGTCCTGGAGGTCTTCTGGCACTTCCTCGTCTTCCGCTCCCAGCGTCATGTTCAGCTTGTCGGAGGCGCTGCCTGATTGCGAAGAATGTGCCTCGTCGATTATGACGGCAAAGTTTCGGTCGGTCAGATCATCGATGCCATCCACGATGAACGGGAATTTCTGCACCGTGGTGATGATGATCTTCTTGCCCAACTCCAGATGCGCCTTCAGCTCGGCAGCGCTCTCGGCATGGGCAACGATGTTCTTGGTCTCTGAGAAAAGCTTGATGTTGTCCTTGAGCTGGGTGTCCAACACCCGGCGATCGGTCACGACGACCACGGAATTGAACACGTTGGCGGTGCCTGCCGTGTCGTACAGCTCAACCAGCTGGTAGGCCAGCCACGTAATTGAGTTGGACTTACCCGAGCCTGCCGAGTGCTGGATCAGGTAAGTCTGGCCGATGCCATGTTGTTTGGCGTCAGCCAGGATGCCGCGCACCACGTTCAGCTGTTGATAGCGGGGGAAGAACAGCGCCCTACGTTCCTTGCCCGTCTTTTTGTCCTTCTCGACAGTGAACTTGGCGAACTGCTCGATGATGTTGGTCAGACTGCGGCGCGGGAGGATGTCTTCCCAGAGGTAGGCCGTTTTGTGGCCTTTCGGGTTGACCGGGTTGCCCTTGCCGAAGTTGAAGCCCTTGTTGAACGGCAAGAAATTGCTGTCGTTTCCGGCCAACTGAGCACACATGTAGGCCTCGTCTGGGTCCACCGCAAAGTGGACCAGACAGCGGCCAAATTCGAACAACGGCTCCCGTTGGTCGCGGTCAGTACGGTACTGCTTAATGGCGTTGTGGACGTTCTGGCCGGTCCATGGGTTCTTCAGCTCCAGCGATGCAATTGCCAAGCCATTGACGAAGAGCACCATGTCCACCGACTTGAAGGTGTCGGACTCACTGTAATGCACCTGCCGGGTTACGCTGAAGACGTTGGCCTCGAAATTGGCAACGACTTCCGGGTTCAGGTCGTTGTAGGGCAGCCGGTAGAGCAGGTCGAAGTGGGCATCGTCGATGTCCAGCCCCTTCTTCAGGACAGCCAGCACGCTGTCCTTCTTAATCTTCTTGCTCAGCCGCTCCAGTAGCAGGCGCTGCCAGTTCGGACGATCCTTCAGCTTCGCCAACTCCTTGGATTGGGAGGCTTCGAGGAACTGCCAGAAGAGTTTGCCGTCGATGGCAAACTCTCTGTCGAAGTCAGCCGGATTACCAATGCAGTAGCCGTCCTTGGCGAGGGCGTTTTCGATGTGCGTTTCGAGCGCTGCTTCGTTGGTTTGGCTGACCATTCCTCTTCCCCCTCAAATCTTGACTTGACCAAGTACTACCGATGCAATCATCGTGCGCTTCAGCTCTTGAAGTCGCTCAACGCCTCTTTCGACAGATTTGATCAAAGGCTGAAACTGATCTTGTATTGATTTGATCCTCAGTGAGATTGCTTTTTGTTCTTGCAGCGGCGGGAGCAACAGCGGGATATTTCCAATGTCGGACATATTGAAATGCGCAACGGTTGAGCCAACGCTGAGCAACTCGATAAATGCCTTGGCAGCCCCTGAATAGATGGAATGGACTGCGAAGTGCGGGTCTAGCCGTTCCGGATTAACTTTGAAAAGCACCATTCTCTGCCCGATTGCAGCCTTGATTCCTTCAGGCAATACACAGGCTTCACCAGCGGGTGCTTCACGCGTGAAAAGGATATCTCCGGGCACAGGAACGGCTCGACGGGTCCATCTTCGATAGGTTTGTTCATCCGTATACTTCGCATTATTTAAGACGAGCTCGCCATTCTTGACATTGCTTGTTCGCACCATTAACGCAGGCCCTTCGTCGAACATTGGCGGTGTTTTGTGCTCTGTATCGACAATGGCATGAAGTACGTGCTTAATGCGCATGAGCTGCCAATGCGCAGGGGGGGAGTCAATCCACTCCGTACCCCCTGAAATCATCGCGGCGCATGGATCTAGCCCCTTGGTTACGGCGAGATTAATGAGTTTGAATTGCTGCTCTTTGAGTAAGCTAGCCTGACGCTCTTTCTTCGCAATTGCGGCATCGATCTCGGCGATTTTCTGGTCGAGGAAGCTAACGATGCGTTCTTGTTCTTCCTGAGGTGGCAAAGGAATCGGAATCTGTTTGAAATCCTCGTAGTGCATGTCCCACTGCCCGACTCGCACGCCGTAGGACAACGAGTTGTAAACACCGATCAGCGCTGACGAGCGCAGCAAGTAGTGAAGATACTGCGGTCGAACTCGATCAGCTCTTGTTGCGCAGGTGATGTACGCTGGGCTGACAATTCCGTCGTACGCACTCACACCCATCGAGCCTTGCCATGCCTTCATCTTGTTGACGACAAGATCGCCAGGCTTCACGACCTTGTAGGTGCTCGTGTCGAGTGAAGTCGCATTGTGGTTGTCGTCACGAGAGTCCTTAAGGATGACGCCGTACTCTCGGTAGACAGACAAGACAGGCAGCTCAGGCCTGTTCTTGTCGGATTTGAGTGAGGTCACTGCACGAAGCGGTTGAACGTCCCAATGCGTTGGAACATCACCCAACCACGCAACATCACTCGGCTTGTAGTTCTCGTAGCGCTGCATTACTTCGCGCCCCCAACAAAGGTCACCAACTGCTTGAGCAGGCCATCGGTTTCAGCTTCCAGCGCCAAGATTTCCGCCGTGACTTCCTCTAGGCTGCGCAGCGGCTTGTGCTGGTAGAAATACTTGTTGAAGCTGATCTCGTAGCCGATCACGGTCTTGTCGATGGCGATCCAAGCTTCATCCACATGCGGGCGCACTTCTCGGATGAAGTAGTCGTGGATCACGCTGGACGCGGACAAGCTGCTGTCGAGCGCCAGCGGGACGTTTTCGGTGTCGCGCAATTCGCTGTCCGGCTCGTACTCGATGTACTCTCCGGTTGGTGTCGCCATGTAGCCATAGTCGCCAAGCTTGTCGCTGGTCGTGCCCAGCTGGAACAGCAGGTCGCCCAGCTTTGCCGCGTTAAGCTTGGAGACTTTCTTGATGACCTTCTCGGCCCGTTCGTGGCGCCAGCTGACGGCGTTGAGGATTTGCTTGCGGGCTGACGAGGGCAGCTTCAGGCCCAGCGCTTTGAGGGTGTCATCGACGATGCCCTCGAAGCGATTGAAGTCGAGGAATTCGCCGCTGCCGATCTTCTCGGACAGTTGCTGCGCAGCCTGCATGATGTCGCGTTGCTCGCGCCATGTCGCTTCGGAAAGCAGTTCCTTACGGTTCTTGGGTGAGAGGGCGATCTCTTCACGTTCAAGGTGGGCTTCGATGGCCTCGGTGTGCGCCTTCAAGCCGGTGTAAACCTCTTCGCCGTACTTGCCGTACACCCACTCCATGATGTCCTGCATGCCCGGCGTGAAGCGCAGCGTAGCAATGCGCTCGGCGCTGAATTGTGCGGCCAGTCGCAGCGGGCGCTCCACCGTGACCTTGTAGTAGCCGAAGTCGCGGTTGTTGAAGACTTTGGAAATGCCGTCGTTCGGCATTTCCAGGTACAGCTGGGTGATCTGATGGATGTGCTCGTCGGTGAACTCGCAGTTCTTCTCGCCCAGATTCTTGCGCAGCTTCTGGTACAGGTTGCTGGCGTCGATCAGCTGCACCTTACCCTTGCGCTTGTCGGCCTTGTGGTTGGAAAGGACCCAAACGTAGGTGGTGATGCCGGTGTTGTAGAACAGGTTGTTCGGCAGCTGGATGATGGCTTCGAGGTAGTCGTTCTCGATGATGTGGCGGCGGATGTTGCTCTCACCGCTGCCAGCGTCCCCGGTGAACAGGGCCGAGCCGTTGTGGACAGAAGCGATGCGCGAACCCATCGGGCTGTCGCTGCGTCGCTTCATCTTGTTGACCATCTCCATCATGAACAGGAGCTGGCCGTCGGACGAACGGGGGATTGCCGGGTAGAAATCGTGGATTTCACCGGTGTAGTCCGACAAGTTCACCTGAAAACGATGGTCGATCACGTCCTTGCCATCGACGATGCTCTTCTGATCGCTCTTCCAGCTCTTGCCGTAGGGCGGATTCGTCAGCATGAAATCGAAGCGAGTGCCCGAGAAATCGTCGGTCGCCAGCGTGGAGCCGAACTTGATTTTCCCCGGGTCGTTGCCCTTAATCATCATGTCTGACTTGCAGATGGCGTAAGTTTCCGGGTTCACTTCCTTGCCGTAGAGGAACACGCCCACCTTGGCCTTGATCTCGCCTTCCGGGTCGGTGATGAAGTCCTGCGACTCGGTGAGCATGCCGCCGCTGCCGCAAGCCGGGTCATAGATGGTCAGCGGGTTGGGCAGTTGATCCTTGGCCGGGATGAAGACCAGATTGGTCATGAGCTTGATCACCTCACGGGGCGTGAAGTGCTCACCGGCCTCTTCGTTGTTTTCTTCGTTGAACTTGCGGATCAGTTCCTCGAAGACGTAGCCCATGCCCAAGTTGGACAGTCCCGGCTGGGTGCGCCCATCCGGGCCCTTACGGTCGTTGGGGCTGAGGTTGATCTCGTCGGAAACGAACTTCTCGATCACGTCATGCAGCACGTCCGACTGCGCCATCTTGCGAATTTGGTTGCGCAGGTCGAACTTCTCGACGATCTCCTTCACGTTGTCCGAGAAGCCATCGAGGTAGTTCTTGAGGTTGGCTTCCAGCTGCGACGGGTTGCCCAGCAGCGACTTCAGGGTGAAGCGGGAGGTGTTGTAGAACACGTAGCACGATGCCTCACGCAGTCCATGCGGATCGAGGTCGGCCATTTCCGCGTCTTCACGCTGGAAGCGGACCTCTTCGAGCACCGCTTCCTTGCTGGGCTCCAGCAGGCAGTCCAGACGGCGCAGGACGAACATCGGCAGGATGACATCGCGGTACTTGCCGCGCACGAAAACATCCCTGAGGCAGTCGTCAGCGATTGACCAGATGAAGCTGACGATCTTGTTGTGTACTGAGTGATCCATATGCCTTGAAATCTTCTCTGGGCAGCGGCCCGTGATGAAATGGGAGCCCGGACGCCACGGGCATGAATGTCGTGCCTTCTTACCAGTTACCGGTTCGGATGAGCATTCGGGCGGTTTCATTCAGGCGGCAGCGGACGCATCTTCCACCAGTTCTCCTGGTGGAGCGTCCAGTCACGCCGGAGATACTTCCAGCCTACGCGCCCATCCGGGAGCAACATCCGACCGAAGCGAGCGTCAAGATAGTTGAGGAGCTCGCGATGGAACGGCGCTGTTTCCGGCCACGTAGCAAACCAGGAATCATAATGGTGCATTTCCTGGAGAAGCCTCTCGTAGCGCTCCGCATCCTGAAACAACATCGCCTCGCGCAGCAGCAGCATCAGCGCTGCAGCGCCATCAAAGGTCCCAAGATCGGATAGTCGGTCGAGGCAATGAAAATCGACCGCACGGCGCCGGAACGGCGTCCCTGCCTGCGGCGGAGCATCAGCGAAGAGCGCGGCCGCGGCCGCGGCCTCGCCATGCAACTTCTCCATCCATCCGTTCACGGTCTCCAACGGAGCGGAGTGTTTCATCGGCACCATAGCCAGTTGAAGCGCAGCCCAGAACGGGTGCCTGAGCCAGTATGCCGATCCAGGATAACGGTCTTCCACCCGGTCAACCAGGTTCGGCTTCTGGTCGTCCAGGGTGAGCCTGTCCCTTCCCGGCGTAACCTCGCCGCGCGCGTACTTATCCCAGAGGCTTGGGCGCTGCACAGTGCCCTCCTCGAACCGCAGGATGCTTTCGGGCCGGGCAAACTCCAGCTCCAACGCATAAGCCGTCTTTCCTGAACGCAGCGCCACGGCGTTGAACCAGGCCTTGACCCGGAAAGACTCGGCTGGGTGGCGAGGAGGCCTTCTTCTTACGCTGTCTTTGTATGCCATTTCAGTTAGTGTCACGACATTAGTAGAGATGGTGCCACATGGACGCCCGCAGTGGCTGTCCCGATACTCGCCGCCGATGCGTGTCGAAGGCGAACAAGTCGTGACCAGCACTGCAAGGAATGAAATTGAACGGGCAATCGCTTCCGATCTCACCTCACGGAATGGACCGCTCATCGGGGGAGCCAATCTGTGGCGCCTCTTGGGCTACGCGAGCGGCGAAGCGTTTCGTCAGGCCGCGAAGCGCGGATGCCTGCCTGTACCGATTATTCACATTCCTCATCGCCGCCGACGATTTGCGCTCGCCATCGACATCGCTCGCTGGCTAGGTCGGCTGCGCGAAACTAGCTGCCAGAGCCAAGAAGGCGGCCTGGCTGGTCGTAGCTGTGAGGCACCTCGCAGTGACTCCGCCGGCACGGTCGGAAATCACTCTGCTCATGATGAGGATTCGAACTGATGGCACGACTTGAGTACATCCGTTACCGCCCGAAGCGACCTGTCATATCCTCTGGATCCATCGAGTGGGTAAAGGAGCCGTCCGTGCGCACGGTGGATCGCTTGCCCCAGATCTTTTGGGATGACGGGCAGCCGTGGCCCGAAGCCAATCTGTTTTCGCTAGAAGTGGCGCGCAATCGGGAGGTGAAGATCGAGACGCTAACCCGCCTCATGGAGCATCTTCACAAGTACGCAATCTGGCTGGAGCAGGAGCAGATTGACTGGCGGCACTTTCCGCAAACGAAGGCGGAGCGGGTGCTGGAGCGCTACCGGGGTGAGTTGGTCGATTCCCGTGATCATGGCTACTTACGTCCCTCGACGACCACGGCCCGCATGCGCGCTGCAATCCGCTTCTACCGTTACGCGGCGGGTCGCCAATTCATCAGTAGGGACGCGCCCAAGTGGCAGGACAAGGCAGTGGTCGTGCGCTATTTCGATACCGCTGGGTTCGAGCGCACGATGAATCGTTTGACGACCGATCTCTCCATCCCAAATCGTGCACGTCCCGGCCTACGACTGGAAGACGGACTGCTGCCGATCTCGCGTCAGCACATGACCGAACTGCTGCAATTCGCCAAGGAGAATTGCTCCGAAGAACTGCACCTGATGCTGATGGTCGGCTTCTTCACTGGAGCGCGGCTTGGCACGATCACGACGCTGCGCGTGCAGGCGCTTGAGGATGCTTTACGCGATCCAGATGTGTCGGGCATGTGGTCGATTCCCGTGGGGCCGGGAACAGGCATTGCCACCAAATTCGATGTCGAAGGGCATTTAATGATCCCAGACGAGTGGATGACGATGCTGAAGAAGTATGCGGCGTCCCCGCGTCGCCTGGATCGGGTCATTAAAGCACCCCAAAATATGTCCTATCTCTTCCTGACGCGCCATTCCAACCCTTATTCGGTCGCTGCCGTCGACCGGGAAATGGTCACGCTGCGCCGCTCCGGGCAAGCGGCAGGCTTGAAGTTTCTTCAAGCCTTCAAGTTTCATCAGACGCGCGCCACCTTTGGCACTTGGCTGGCGACGATTTGCCTCGAAAAAGCATCGGTCAAGGCGTCCGTCGAGTTTGTTAAGCGGGCGATGCATCACAAAGACGCCTCCACAACCTTTCGCTACATCACCTTCATCGAGCACACCGAGGCCAAGATCGAGGTTGCCAATGCGTTCACGCAAGCCTTCCTCGGGCTACAGACCCGATAATCGGGGATGACCCATGCGTGACGTCGTCATTCCCGATCTGACCTTCCCGATGGTGAAGTACGGGCTACGGGAAACCCGCTGGGATCTCCGCGTGCTGCTATACCGGGGGGCGGCCAAAGCGAATGTGCGCACCGTCTTCAACCGGATGGCGGCGGGCGACTTCGGCAGGCCGCTGGTTGAACGCCTGGAGTTGGTGAAACTGATCCACGCAGCGATGACCGCGCGGCTGGTGGGTGGGGGCGCCAAGTCATCGGCGTTTAATTGCCTTAGCGATCTGAGAGAATTCTTCGCCTGGGCCGACGAGTTCGAGCAGGCGGTGTCGCTTGAAACCGTTGAAAACACCTTTCGTCATTGGGCGGACTATCTGCGGAATCGTGTTCGTCTCAAGGCCATCGAGAACAGCACGGCCTGCGCCGGCGGAAACGTCGTAGCGACGATTCTCGACGAGGCACTGGAGCGCAGCCAGCCCCTGTTCCGAACCACCCGTCTGCGATGGCAAAACCACGGTGCGCGGGCAGCGGGGGTTGCGGCCGATAAGCAGAACCTCGCCGACACCTTCGCGTTCGGCCATCTGTGCCTCGACGTCATCAACAGCCTGCCCTTGGAAGCCGTCTGGGGCCCCCTGCCCGTCACCCTACGGCTACGCGATGGTCGCATGCTGGAACAGTGGTCAGGGCTTCGAGCGCCAAGCACCGTGGCGTCGCTCCAGCCGGGGTACAAGAACCGGATCCATACCAGAACAACTCTACAGACGCGTGCTGACCACGAGGCGGATCGCACGCTACGCACCCGCCACCCGCTGGTCAATCTGCGCATCTTGGCGGAGTTGATGGTGTTCATTGGGCAGACGGGCATGAACCTCGCGCAAGCCCACGAACTGCGGCGCACGCAGTACAGCTACGCGTCCTCGATTGACGGGTACAAAGTGTGCGAATACAAGGATCGGCGCAAGGGTGAGGTGGCGTTCGAGATCTACAGGGACTACAAGGCCGTTTTTGAAGAATATTTGGCATGGCGGGACGCCGTGTTTGGCGCAACCTCCGACCGCCTGTTTCCCTTCGTTCGCACAATGGGGGCCTTAGCTTCGACCCCCCCTGATTACAAGCGATTACGGGAAGACATCTGCGCCCCGATGGGCATCCCGTTTGTCGGCCCGCAAATGCTTCGCAATACCCGTGTGAACTGGCTGTTGCGTCAGTCACGCAACCCCGAACTCACCGCCGAGCAGGCCCAGCACACCCAGCGCACCCTGCTGCGCGTCTATGAAAAGCCGAGTCTGCAGGTGGCGCAGGTTGAACTGATCCAGTTCTGGCAGAGAAACGATCCCCGGCTGACGGGGAAGCCGACGCCCTGCCCCGCGCTGGGGGTGTGCGATGGGGTGCCTAAGCCGCTGGCCGGGCTGCCGCCAGAGGCGCCCAAGGCCGACTGCACCCAACCGGCCGGGTGTCTCTTCTGCGAGCACCACCGGGATGTCGACAGCGAAGACTACGTTTGGTCGCTCGCGAGCATGCGCTTTCTCAACGGCGTCATCCTGCAACGGTTCCGGCCTCCTGCAAAGGGCAAGGCTGATGCGGCGGCGCATGTTGAACTGACGCTGGAGGTACTGATGGCGAAGCTCACATGGTTCAGCGAGTCGAACGCGCAGCGCAGAGCGTGGGTCGACGAGGCCAACGAGAAGCTGCACGAAGGCGACTTCCACCTTCACTGGCGCTATTTGATCGAAAGCGCACAAGGAGTCTGACGATGAGCATCAACTTGAGTCACTTCGGCCTCGCGATCGATGTGCCGTTCATCCGCCCGAACGCACGATCCTTTCGCCCGCCCAGTTGGCCGCCCCCGAAGGACTGGGTATGGATCGAAGACGCGGAGGGCAATGAGGTTTCTCGCTACGGCGATCACATCGCTAACTTCACGCCATGGGTGGGCAAGACGACGACCTTCGCCTTCGGCGATGGCCCCAAACTTCACGCCCGCTCGCCCGTGATCGACCCCGCGAACGCCGAACTGCTGCGTCAATTGGTGGCGTGGCGCGGCTGGGGGCCACGTGGCGCATCAGCGGTCGGGACGCTACTTGCTAATTTCGCAATGCCCATTCGGCAAATCGTCCAAGTTTGCAGCAAGAGCAAGATTCTCGCGTCCGACCTCTCGCGCTATCCGGCGGTGATCGACCAGGTTGCACACACCCTGGCCCCAAGCACATACGAGGACGTTGTTGCGGAACTGGAACGCTTGAGGGATGCACGGGCCTTCCTGGGCTTCGAACTCCTCGATGCCGCAGGCATCCAGCGCCTAAAGGCGGCACAGCCCGACCACACCCCGGAGCAGACCGAGTACATTCCACCGCGCATCTGGAACTACGTCGTCAATCGCGTGGCCGAGTGCACGCAGGACTATCTCGCGCACCGTACGCAGATCGAGGACTGCTTCGCATTCTGTGTTGACGCTTATGCCGCCAATGGCGTTACCGAGGATCGGGAAGCAAGAGGCGGACGTACAAGGCGCCAGCCGTTTCAGAGTGCGCCTCCTGGCCGGTGCGGTAGGCGCTCGGGGATAACCTACCACGGCCCCTTTGTCGACACCGCGCAGCGCTTTGGCATCAAGGAAGTATTGGAGCGTTGGGTGGGAGGCGTTGAGACCATACAAGCATTCACCGCCTATTTGTCCATCGTTCGCTACGCGGCGCTCGCCGACATCGCCGCTTTTACCCTGATGCGAATCGAGGAGGCGGCAAGCGTTCGCTGGAACTGCCTAACGTGGTTTAAGGATCCGGTCTTTGGCCGCATCCTCCTGATCGAGGCCGAAACGACCAAGACCGACCCCGATGATGAGGGTCGTTGGATTACCAGTCCGAGTGTCGAGCCAGCGATCCACGTCCTTCAATCCATCGCAAGGCTACGGCTTTCCTGTATGGGACGATGGTCCGAAGAGGCTAACCCTGGGCTGCTCACGGCGTCGTTTGAGCCATGGAGAGGCACAAAGTCGTCGGCCAAACGCGCGGGCGTGAAGCCCAAAATTGCATCCCTTTGCGAAGTGGTGCGCATCTATCCACTACTGTTTGACCTCGAAGCTCGCACGATTACCCAGAACGACATCAAGATCGCGCGGGCCGTATGCCCCAGCCTCAATGCGGAGCGATTCCAAGTCGGGAAGCCGTGGCCCCTGAAGTGGCACCAGTTCCGGCGCACGGGCGCGGTGAATATGTTCGCCTCCGGGGAAATCAGCGATTCCTCGATACAGCTTCAGATGAAGCACCTGACGCGCTGGCAACCCCTCTATTACGGGCGGGGCAACACGGCGCTGCAACTCAACGATGCTGCCCGCGTCCTGCTAGTAAATGCACAGTACGAGGCGATGGGTCGCCAGTTGGCGGAGGTGCATACGGATCGCTTCGTCAGTCCGTATGGTGACGAACACAAGGCGAAGCTGCTCGCCCCCGCAAACGGCGGGGAGCCGGTCAGCCTGATTAGCGAAGGCCATGCGCAGCGCTATGAAAAGGCGGCGCGGAATCATCAGATGAGCTTCCGGTTGACGGTCTTGGGCGCCTGCATGAAGAACGGTCAGTGCGACGGAGACTGCGTGTCCTCGGTAGGGGATTGTGCCGGTGGCGATGGGCACCCGTGCAGCAATGTTCTCTTCGACCGCAGCCGCGCTGACGCGAATCAGAAGCGGCTGGGCGGCGTCATCAAGCAGTTGGAGATAACGCCACCCGATACCCCACGCTATCGCTTCCTCGAGGCTGAGAAGCGAGGATTGGAGAACTACTTTGCGTACATCAGACAAGCAGCGTGAAGGATCCAGCGCCGAACAGCGGTTTCGGGATGCCTTTGAACGGTTGAAGCTCGGGGTGCCGCAGGTGCTTCCAAAAGGAACGCCTGTGAGTCAGAACAACGTGGCCAAGGAAGCGGGATGTGATCCGAGCGCCCTGCGCAAGAGCCGCTTTCCGTTGGTCGTCCTAGAGATCCAGGAGTGGGTCGAAACCCACAAGGGCGAGCAACCACCCTCGGTGCGACAGCGCTTGCTCAAGAAGCGCGGCAAGAACCGCGATCTGCGGGAAACGATTTCCGACCTGAAAAAGCAGAGGGATGCCGCTGTTGGGAAGCTCGCAGACGCCGGTCTACGGATCGTTGAATTGACCGAGCGGCTGGCCGATGCACAGGCACGACTTGACGAACTTCAGCCGAGGGCGCCTGTGTTGAAGCTGTCCGATTAGGTAGATGTTGCAGATTCCGGTTGAACACAACTACCCTGTCGTGATCTATGACGATGAGCGAGTTCGACTCGTCTTGATCAGTTGCTCCGGTGCGTATCCGCTCGTGCTGCGTCTTGCCTGCGGAGGGAGCGGCGGATGCTACCGGTAAGAAAAGGCCGGCACCGGGCGTGTAACATCGACTCCTAGTGTTGCCCGCGCACCCTGTATCAGGGGGCTTACGACTTGACGACCGAGGTCACCCGCCTTCGCACCGCCTGCTTCATAGGCATCAACGTGTTCTCCGAACCTTGTACCGTAAGCGTCCGGTGCTGACCGTCTTGCGCAGCCCTCAGTCCGATGCGTTGATCTCGTCGGTGAACTCGCCGTCGCGCAATGCGCGGTCGATGGCGGCATCAAGCCGGATCAGGAGTTCGTAGAGGGTTTCGTCGTCGCGGCGCTGGAGCATAGCCAGGCAGTTGTGGTCGTCGTTGGCGATGGCGACGCAGCCGACGGGGTACAACTGCCCGAGGGTGATTTGCCCTTCGGTCTCGATCAGGGTGGTGACGTTGGGGAGGCCGGCCAGCGGATCGTCCGCCGGGCCTGGCGCTACGCGGCTTCCTGGTTTGCTTCGACCGGGGCGAGTTCGACGTTCCATGGCAGCAACTCCTCGATGCGGTTGACCGGGTGCTCGGCGATGCGCGTGAGCACGTGGCGCAGGTAGGCCTCCGGATCCAGGTCGTTGAGCTTGGCCGTGCCGATCAGGCTGTAGATCGCGGCGGCGCGCTCGCCCCCGGCATCCGAGCCGGCAAAGAGGTAGTTCTTGCGACCGATCGCCACGGTGCGCAGCGCTCGCTCGGCGGCGTTGTTGTCGATCTCGATACGCCCGTCGGCGGCGTAGCGGGTGAGCGCCGGCCAGCGCGTGAGCGCATAGCGGATCGCCTCGGCCAGCGCCGAACGCTTCGAGATCTTGGTGAGCGTCTCGCCGAGCCAGTGCTGGAGCTCGTCGAGCAGCGGCACGGCGCGCGCCTGTCGCACCTCGCGTCGCACGTCGGGCGGCTGCCCGCGGATGGCGGCCTCGATCTCGTAGAGCGCGCCGATGCGCGTGAGCGCCTCGGTGGCGATCGGCGAGGCATGTGCCTTCGCGAGCTCGTAGAACTTGCGCCGGGCATGCGCCCAACAGGCGGCCTCGACGATATCTCCGTCGGCATACAGCGGCTCGTAGCCGGCGAAGGCGTCCGCTTGCAGGATGCCTTGGTATGCCTTGAGGTGCGCCTGGGGATGTTCGCCGCGCCGGTTCGGCGAGTAGGCGAACCACACGGCGGGCGCCGCGCGGTCGCCGGCCGGGCGATCGTCGCGCACGTAGGTCCACAGCCGACCGGTGCGGGTCTTGCCTTCTCCCGGCGCCAGCACGGGCACCGGGGTGTCGTCGGCGTGGACCTTGGCGGCTGCGAGCACGTATCGGTTAAGCGCCTCGACGAGCGGGCGCAGCAGCGCGCTGCACTGGCCCACCCAGTCGGCGAGCGTCGAGCGTTCGAGCGTCACGCCTGCCCGGGCGTAGATGTCGCTCTGGCGGTAGAGCGGCAGGTGGTCGCAGTACTTGGCGGTGAGGACATGGGCGAGCAGTCCCGCACCGGCCCGCCCGCGGGCAATCGGGCGGCTCGGTGCCGGCGCCTGGACGATCGCGTCACAGCGGGCGCAAGCAAGCTTCGGGCGCACGTGGCGGATCACCCGGAAGGAGTCGGGCACGTACTCGAGCATTTCGCTCACGTCTTCGCCGAGCCGCTTCAACGCGCCGCCGCAGTCCGGGCAGCAGCTCGCCTGCGGCGCATGCTCGAGCGGCTCGCGCGGCAGGTGCGCCGGCAGCGGCTCGCGCGCGGCGCGTTCGGATTCGGTACCGGGCGTGCTCGGGGAAACGGCGACGGCGCCCTCGGCGCGCACCGCCTCGAGCTCTTCGAGCGAGAGTTCCAGTTGGCCGATCGTCTCGTCGAGTTGCTCGGAGCGGCGGCCGAACTGCGCCCGGCGCAGCTTCGCGATGATGAAGTTCAGTCGCTCGATCTCGACCTGCTGGGCCGCGACCATCGCCTTGAGCAGCGCGGCATCATCGGGCAGGGGTGAGGTCGAGTCCATGACGGGAGTCTACGCGAGTCAGCCCTGTGTGAACAGCCCCCGGCGACCCTCCTATGCGGCGCATTCGGGCTGCCAGCTGCGCCGGGGCCGACGCCAGTCGATGCCTTCGAGCAGCATCGACAATTGCGCCGCGGTGAGATGGACTGCGCCGTCAGTCGCCTGCGGCCACACGAAGCGGCCGTGCTCGAGCCGCTTGGTAAAGAGGCACACCCCGTCGCCGCTCCACCACAAGAGCTTCACCAGGTGACCGCGCCGGCCGCGGAAGATGAACACGTGCCCCGAGAACGGATTCTCGCCCAGCGCACCTTGCACCAGCGCAGCCAAACCGTCCATGCCTCGACGCATGTCGGTGACGCCGGCCACGAGCCAAATCCGGGTGCCCGCCGGCAGCCCGATCATGTCCGCTCGGCCAGGCAGTCGAGGACCGTGCGCAGCGCCTCGCGATTGACTTCGCCGAGCACCCGCACGGTCGCACTGCCGATAACGATCTCGAGCGCCGCCGACTGTTTCGCCTCCTCCATGTCCTGGCCGGCTGTGGGCGACAAGGTCACCACCGGCAGCAGTGTCGGCATCATGCTCCTGCCAGGCATCCTAGCTACATGCTCCGGCTGTGGCCTGCCGAACAGTCCGGCGCGGTAGTAGCGGCGCCACTTGAACAGCAGGTTGGCGTTAAGGCCGTGCTCGAGTGCGAGCTTCGCGACTGAGATCCCCGGCTCGCACGCGAGACCGGCGAGGTGGCGTTTGACGTCGACCGGATAGTTCGGACGCCCCTTGCGGGTCACCCGCGTGATGCCATTCGTAGCCAAAGTGGTCCCCACCAAATATTTGGTGGGCGCCACTCTGGGCGATCTCAATCAGAGACGGAAGACGGTGCTGGGCGGACGCTTACCTTGTACCGGACGTTCGTTGGAGAATAATGGCAACGGGCGACATGGCCGGTCTTGGAGGGTTCATGCATTTCATAAGATCTATCGGCAACGCTAACGGATTCGGTACGTCATCGGGGCCTCCTCTGATTCTTGTTTCGATCGAGGCAGCTGTCACAGAGAGCACGCGGCAAGCACGGCCGGGTTGGCGGGATGTTCGTGACCGGATAAAGGAAATCGAAGCCGATCCAGCGAAGCGACAAGGCCTGATCAACGCTAGAAAGCGTATGGCGCACGTGCTGTCGACGCCGGGCAGCTT
Source organism: Aromatoleum evansii (assembly GCF_012910805.1). Classification (GTDB taxonomy): domain Bacteria; phylum Pseudomonadota; class Gammaproteobacteria; order Burkholderiales; family Rhodocyclaceae; genus Aromatoleum; species Aromatoleum evansii. The sequence continues at coordinate 1,886 of NZ_WTVK01000019.1, read as the reverse complement.
GACCTTCATGCGGCTCGAGAGAGGGCTGTCAAAGCGGGACTTGGCCGCATTGAGTGCCATTCCCGATGCTCTGCTATCGCGCCTCGAGGCCGGGGCTGAAGATCCACGGCTTTCGGTGTGCCTGAGGCTCGCGCAGGCCTTGGACCGATCACTGGATGAAATCGCGACAGCGATTGCGGTGAGCGGCCCCAAAGATCGGGGGCATGATCCGCGCGCAGAGCCTGGTCGAAAGGCGACTAACCACGCGGTCACGAACTGCTCAAGCGATGACGTATCAAACGGAAGAACCTCATGAAAGCGAAGCCGCGCGTTGCCGACTTGCCTTTGGAGACAATCATGCGGATTGCCCGCGATGCGACGCAAAGAGCCGCACGGGACACGGTCGCAGCGGGACGCAGGATTGCGGGCTGGGAGGACAATCAGGTTGAGTTATTCGGTCCCGGAGCGCGTCCGCTGTCCTCCTTTGGGCCGGATCCCGAGTCGCCCATCGACCGCTAAACCATTGTGGGGTTCGATTTGCCAGACCGCACGGCGGGCCCAACGAGCCACAACAGCGCAGAGTCGCGATAATCCATGGCCACCTATGCGTAGGCGCCGGATTGCATTTGCGACAGCAGTTGGTTGAGTACCCGGAATCCCTCGAGCGTATCGGTGAGGCTCGCAGGACGTCGCCCGCCCAAGGCCGGACAGGGCGTTGCGAGCCAGTCGGCGATCCAACGCGGCACGTCGAAGGCCTTGTCGTCACCTGCGACCGTCACCATATCACCCACGGCCTCAACCAGCCGGAGGAACGCAAGGACGCGTTCGCCTTGTTCGGTCGTGAGCCGCTCACCTCGTCGGATCGCGCCGACGGGTGAGTGGCGCGAGAGCTGCAACAGCTCGATCAACTCGAGCGTCGAGCGACCGATCGCCTTGGCGATCTCGACGAGAACAACGGATTCGATTCCGGCACGCAATGCCTCGATTTTCACCATCGGATCCATCACCATCAGGGTCTGCAGGTCGGTCGCGTGCTGCTTTCGATTGCCCTGGCGGTTTGGCTGGGTGCTCCTAGACATCGGAGATTGACCAATCACGGCTCTCGGAATACCGGATACCTGCCCTTGTCGTTGAGCCGCTTCGCCGCGGCCTCGAGTCGGGCGCGATCTTCGGCCGTAATCACAGGCACGCGTTTGCACAACAGCGCAAACACCCGGCCTTGCGGCGCGTCGGAAGCTTCCTGTTTGGCGATCTTGGCAATGCAGAGTTTCATCGAGCGGATCCCGTTCGGATTCCAGTCCCACACGAAGATGGTACCAGTCTTCTCTGCCGGATGCCGATTCCCACCCGCCATCTTTGGAAGCTTGGAAGGACTACACCTTCTACGGCCGCGGAGCCAACGAGCGTGTGGGCGCACCGCTCGAGTGCGATTATTCGCTCTCGGTGGTGAACTTCATCAGTTCCGAGGGGGGGCACTCGAGCGCTTCTGCCAACCGCACGATGTTCAAGAGCGCAATGTTACGTTGCCCGCGCTCGACACCTCCCAAATAGCTTCGGGCGAGTCCACTTTCGAGCGCAAGCTGCTCCTGCGAGAGGCCTCGGGCCTTGCGTAGCGTGGCCACTCGCCGTCCAAACAGAACGCGGGGATCGCGAGACGGCAGAGCAACGGTCGACGGCATCGGCCGATGCTAAGAATTCGAGCACTATGCGGCCACGCTCTATGAGTGACAATGAAGCTTTGGTGGCCTATAGTCGCATTCGCTTTTCTGTCCCCCGCTGCTGTCGTTTTCCGTTAAAGACCGGAATATTTCCGTTGAAGGCGGAATCGCCCGTTAAATCCCGGAATGAGATGGCACGCAGCGCGAAGAGCGCTACAGCACTGGTCCTAGCTTGGGAGAAGGAGTTGA
>NZ_WTVK01000199.1 GCF_012910805.1 Aromatoleum evansii | reverse complement strand
TCCATGAGCCGCGTCTGGATCATCGGCACCATGATCGTCGGCACGCAGCCGAGCAGGAACACGAACACGACCGCGCTGACCTTGTTGTGCGCGGCGAAGCCGAAGAGCGACAGGATGATCGCGATCGTCACGAGGCAGCCGAAGATGCCGCGCATGAGCCCGCGCATGGCGACGCGTTCGGACAGGAACGCACCCGCCGTCATGCCGATGCCGTAGATGACCAGGATGACCGGCACGACGGCGTCCGAGAAGCCGGTGAGCTCCGTCATCGTCGGCGCGATGTAGCTGAACGTCGAGAACATGCCGCCGAAGCCGACGACACCGATCGCGAGCGCGAACCACACCTGCGGGCGCGTCAACGCCTTCAGTTCACCGGTGACGGACGTGACGCCCAGGGAGCCCTGGTGCGGGATCCACAACCACACCGCAACGACGGTGAGCAACGCGATGACGGCGACGAGGGCGTACGGCC
>NZ_WTVK01000198.1 GCF_012910805.1 Aromatoleum evansii | reverse complement strand
TGCTCCGACAGCGCCGCCCAGCGTCGCGAGTGACGCCGTCATCCAGGCGCTCTCGACGATCTTGCCGTTCGACCACGACTGATCCGACAACTGCTGGAACGAACGCCCGTCGAGCAGCAGGAAAGCGGCGGCGAGCGCCAGCAGGAACACGGCGAGGTAGAAGACGCTGACGCCGATCGTCATCGTCAGGGCTGTGGCGACGTTGAAGAGCATCACTTGTTCGCGCTCAGCCTTGCGGCGCGGGCGTTCCAACAACTTCGCCCCGACGATCAGCGAAACCGCTACGGCCACAACGGCGACCACCGACAGCAGGCCGAGCCTCCACGGCCCGTAGTTCGTGGCGAGCACCCAGATGTCGGGCGTGATGAGCGTGAGCGCGCCAGCTGCCGCCGTCACCGCGATGAGTTGGCTGAGGCGCAGCGCGAGCGTCAGCGGACGGTTGGCTCGCACGAGCCCGAGCAGCACGCCAACGT
>NZ_WTVK01000197.1 GCF_012910805.1 Aromatoleum evansii | reverse complement strand
CTTCTTCTTCTCGTCGATCTCATAGTCGCCGGGCTTCGTGATCTTGCCGTCCTTGCCCTTCTCCGCGCGCGTCAGGTGCTCGACGATCGAGGCGAACTCGACGTACCACTTCGTCGCCGCGTCGGCAGGGCCGGAGATGATGAGCGGCGTGCGCGCCTCGTCGATGAGGATCGAGTCGACCTCGTCGACGATGGCGAAGTTGTGGCCGCGCTGCACGAGCTCGTCCGTCGACCACGCCATGTTGTCGCGCAGGTAGTCGAAGCCGAACTCGTTGTTGGTGCCGTACGTGATGTCCTTGTTGTACTCGTCTCGGCGCTGCGCCGGCGTCATCGACGACAGGATGCAGCCCGTCTCGAGCCCGAGCGCCCGGTGCACGCGGCCCATGAGCTCGGACTGGTACTCGGCGAGGTAGTCGTTGACGGTGACGACGTGGACGCCCTTGCCCTCGATCGCGTTGAGGTAGCTCGGCAGTGT
>NZ_WTVK01000196.1 GCF_012910805.1 Aromatoleum evansii | reverse complement strand
CCCCATGACGACCGGCACGACGACGACGCCGCAAGCCGACGACGCCCGACGTCCCGCTGACGAACTGCGCACCCCGCGCCTGACGCTGCGTCGGTGGACGAATGACGACGACGTCGACGCCGCTCACACCGGCCGCGGCTACGTGACGGAGGCTGCGTGCGCCATCCTCGACGAAGCGCTCGCCGGCGGCCTGCGCCGCGTCGTCGCCGTCACCGATCTCGACAACCACGCCTCGCAGCGGGTGGCCCGCAGGATCGGCATGCACCACGTCGGCCGCGCACGCGTCGATGACGACCAGGAACTGGAGTTCTTCGTCAGCTGACGACGAACGCGCGCAGCCCCGAGACGCGCTCGGCGCCGAGCCGACGTCCCGTCACAGCGTCACGAGGACCACGCCGACGACCGTCAGCGCTACCCCGACGAGTTGCACCATTCGCAGCCGCTCGGCGAGCACGACGCGGGCGAGAAGGAGCG
>NZ_WTVK01000195.1 GCF_012910805.1 Aromatoleum evansii | reverse complement strand
CTCATATTGACTGTACAGTGACTAAATCACGGGTAGTGAGCGATTGTGCGCTCGCGCCGTTCGATCCAGCGCAGCCGTGCCATGAATTCTGAATCAAGATCATACTCGCATGTATCATTCTGGAGATGGGCGCTGTTGCTGCTCATTGCTCTCACGTTCCTTCCAGAAATCGTCGTCCTCGCAACCTCGGCTGTCGCAAAGCTGAAGGGCTGTCAGGCGGGCAGCAACGTGACGTGCGAGATCGGGCCGAGTTCGGCCGGCGAGATTATCCGCAGCGCACTGGAGGCCGGGTCCTTTGTAGGCCTCCGGTTCAGCGATGGCTTGGCGGCGATTTGGCTGACGTTGGGGTTTTTCCTGATCTGGAAAGGCTGGATGCGTCTCTCGAGCCGATTGTTGCTGGGGCTTGCCATCAGCCTGGTCTGCGCCTTCGTACCCTATTTCGGGCCGATGCTATCGATCGGATCCCTGGTCAATCCGAACTGCAATCC
>NZ_WTVK01000194.1 GCF_012910805.1 Aromatoleum evansii | reverse complement strand
TGTCGGTGCAGGGCATCGATGCTGCGCAGGTGCGCCTGGTGGCGGACATGGCGACGGGCGACCTGCTGATCCGCGCGGCCAGCGGCGAGGAGATGCGCATCGTCGGCCAGGTCAGCGGCGGCATGGGCATCGAGCAGATCGTGTTCGCCGACGGCACGACGTGGGGCCCGCAGGAGATCGCCAACGCGACGGCCGAGTTCCGCGGCACCGAGGGCAACGACGTGCTGATGGGCACGCAGCGCGGCGACTGGATGGATGGCGGCGCCGGTGATGACGAGCTGGTCGGCATGGACGGTGGCGACACCTACGTGATGTCGAGCGGCGGCGGTCACGACCGGGTGGTCGACTACGGTGCGCCGTGGGACGTGGACACGGTGTCGGTGCAGGGCATCGATGCTGCGCAGGTGCGCCTGGTGGCGGACATGGCGACGGGGGACCTGCTGATCCGTGCGGCCAGCGGCGAGGAGATGCGCATCGTCGGCCAGGTCAGCGGCGGCATGGG
>NZ_WTVK01000193.1 GCF_012910805.1 Aromatoleum evansii | reverse complement strand
AGCTTATCCCCCGCAGTCTCACTGCCACGCTCTCACTTACCGGCATTCGGAGTTTGGTTGACGTCAGTAACCCGGTGGGGCCCATCAGCCATCCAGTAGCTCTACCTCCGGCAAGAAACACGCGACGCTGCACCTAAATGCATTTCGGGGAGAACCAGCTATCACGGAGTTTGATTGGCCTTTCACCCCTACCCACAGCTCATCCCCTCAGTTTTCAACCTAAGTGGGTTCGGTCCTCCACGCCGTCTTACCGGCGCTTCAACCTGGCCATGGGTAGATCACTCCGCTTCGGGTCTAGACCCAGCGACTCAAACGCCCTATTCGGACTCGCTTTCGCTACGGCTACCCCACACGGGTTAACCTCGCCACTGAGCACTAACTCGCAGGCTCATTCTTCAAAAGGCACGCCGTCACCCCACACAGAGGCTCCGACGGATTGTAAGCACACGGTTTCAGGATCTATTTCACTCCCCTCCCGGGGTTCTTTTCACCTTTCCCTCACGGTACTAGTC
>NZ_WTVK01000192.1 GCF_012910805.1 Aromatoleum evansii | reverse complement strand
CGAGGGTGTCGGTGCGAGCCAGGATGCCCGGCATGATCGGGTGCGTGATGCCCGTTCCGGCGTCGACGTGGATCGAGGAGTAGTAGCTCGACAGGATCTCGATCACAGCGTTGAACTGTGCCGAGGTGAGTGACTCGCCCAGCTTCGGGTCCGGCTCACCCGGCAACACGGTGAGTCGGCCTTCGGAGTAGAGGTAGCGGGACAGGTCGCCGATGCTCGTGACTGAATCGACGTGCTGGGCAAGCTGGTTCACCCCGGCCAGTCCTTCGCGGCCGGTCACGCGTTCGGCGAGGTCACCGGCGTCGGGGTTGAAGTCACCCGCGACGACCGCTTCGGGGCGGTACTGCGCGGCTGTCAGCGCGGTTCCGATGCACGTTGTCGTCTTCGTGATGCCGCCTTTGAGGCACAGGTACGTCGTGACGTGTGCGCCGCGCAAGGGCCGCTGGATGCGCGCCATGCGTTCCTGCTCACGCAGCTGCGCGGCGGAAGGGCCGAGGTTGATCAGTCCCCCCGTCATGGCATGCAC
>NZ_WTVK01000191.1 GCF_012910805.1 Aromatoleum evansii | reverse complement strand
GTGTTCGACAGCGTGACGAGCGCGAGGCCGACGAACGCGGCGACGAAGAAGCATCCGAACGCGGCGAGCTTGACGTTGCCCGGGTTCGCAAGGCCTTGACCGACCAGGCGCACCGGGCCGACGCGGTCCTCGTCGGTGCCGCGGATGCCGTCGGAGTAGTCGTTGGCGTAGTTGACGCCGATCTGGAGGAACAGCGCGACGATGAGCGCGAGCAGCGCATAGCCGGGGTTCGCCTTCTCCATCGCGTAGGCCGCGCCCGTTCCGACGAGGACGGGGGCGATGGCGGCGGGCAGCGTGCGGGGGCGCGCGCCCTCGACCCATTGGTTCAGGGTGGCCATGTGCGGGATGTTCTCCAGGTCGTGTGGGCCGGGGCTCCGGCGATCTAGCGGGGGTCTCGTAGATTGTGCCACTCGGGCGAGCAGGCGATGAGCGCGCGATCGGGCTTGCCGACGCCCGTCAGCGGGATCGTCTCGAGCACGCGAGCCATGGCCGGGACGGCGTACGGCGGCAACGCCTTTCGGCACTCACC
>NZ_WTVK01000190.1 GCF_012910805.1 Aromatoleum evansii | reverse complement strand
TCGCCACGGTGTTGATGCCGGTGTGGCCGTTGAAGATCGCCCAGTTCTGGTTGGTGAAATAGTAGAACGCAGCGCCGATCGCGAGCGTGATCATGATGGTGTAGATGCCCTCGGTGCGCACCGCGAGCGCGCCGCCGAGCGTGCCGAACAGCGTCGCCAGCGCCAGCGCCATCGGGGTTGCCAGCCACCACGGCCAGCCCAGGCTGATATTGGCGTTGCCGCTCACGCCGAACACCGCGACCATGTAGCCGGCGAAGCCCGCGATGGTGAGCTGCATCAGGCTGACCATGCCGCCATAGCCGGCGAGGAACATCAGGCTGAGGGCGATGACGCCGAGGATCAGCGTGGTGGCGAAGATCTCGATCAGGAAGAAGCCGTTGGCGATCAGCGGCATGATCACGAGGATCAGCGCGACCAGCCAGGCCACGGGATTCTGGAATTCCGGCCAGGTGCGGAGCAGGGCGCGGCGGGTCGCGTTGCCGGATCGGTCGGTGCGGAACTGGGTGCTCTGCAGCAATGACATCTCATCGCCTCGCGAGCAGGCCC
>NZ_WTVK01000018.1 GCF_012910805.1 Aromatoleum evansii | reverse complement strand
GGGGATGGGTTAAGCAGACGTCGCCGAAACCCATCCCCCTCCTAACCGGTAGTCTCGGCTGCGCCTCGCCGCTCCGCAGGCAGCGAGCGATGCTCGCCGAAACCCCTGCTTCGCCCCCCTTGAAGGGGGAGGGACTAGGTGCTGTCTTCAGGTCCGCGCGCCGCTCTGGCGATAGCGGTCCAGCGCCACGGCGCCGATGATCACGAGGCCCTTGATGATGTATTGCCAGATGTCCGACACGCCCAGCAGCACGAGGCCGTTCGACAGCACCGCGATGATCAGCGCCCCGATCAGCGTGCCGACGATGGAGCCGACGCCGCCGACGAAGCTCGTGCCACCGAGGATCACCGCGGCGATCGCGTCGAGCTCGTAGGACTGGCCGAGCTGCAGTCCGTTGGCGGCGAGCAGGCGCGCCGAGGTCATCACCGCGCCGAGGCCGGCCAGGAGGCCCGACATCGCATACACGAAGAGCAGCACCTTCCATACCTTGATGCCCGACAGGCGCGCCGCTTCCGGGTTGCTGCCGACCGAGTAGATGTGCAGGCCCAGCACCGTGCGGCGCAGGATGAACCACGAGCCGGCGATCACCGCGAGGGCGATCCACACGAGCCAGGGCACGCCCAGCAGGTTGTCGTTGCCGATGAAGGCGAAGGGCAGGTCGGGGTTGAATACGGTCTGGTCGGCGCCGAGCAGGCGCGCGACGCCTCGCACCGCGGTGAGCGCGCCCAGCGTCACGATGAAGGGAGGCAGCTTCGCGAAGGCGACGAGGCTGCCATTCACGAGGCCGAAGGCGAGGCCCACGGCGAGGCCTGCGGCGATGCCGAGGAAGCCGCCGCCCGGCAGTGCAGAGGCCATCACCGACACGACCGCCGCCGCGGCGAGGATGGCGCCCACCGACAGGTCGATGCCGGCGGTCAGGATCACGAAGGTCATGCCGGCCGCCAGCACGATATTGATCGACGCCTGCTGCGCGACGATCGACAGGTTCTGCGCGGTGAGGAAGCCCTCCGCGAGGATGCCGAAGCCCGCGGCCAGCAGGATCAGCACCGGCAGCATGCCGACGGCGCGCATCACGGCCTGGAAGCGCTCGCGCGGGGTCGCCTGCACAGGGGCGCGCGGCGAACCGGCGAGGGTGGTGGGATTCGTGGCGGGGGCGTTGCTCATTGTCTTCTCCATGGTGTGTCTCTCCTGCTCTTGTGCTGGGACCGCTCAGGCGGCCTGCGGCAGGGTCTGCGGGGTGGCGCCGGTGGCCAGTTCGATGATTGCTTCCTGCGTGATCGGCGCGCCGGAGTAGCCCCCGAGTTCGCCGACCAGCTCGCCTTCGCGCATCACCAGCACGCGGTCGGCGGTGCCGACGACCTCGGGCAGCTCGCTCGAGATCACGATCACGCCGACGCCGCGGTTCGCGAGGTCGTTGATGATCCGGTAGATCTCCGACTTAGCCCCGATGTCGACGCCGCGCGTCGGCTCGTCGAGGATCAGCACGCGCGGCTTGATCTCCAGCAGGCGCGACAGCAGCACCTTCTGCTGGTTGCCGCCGGAAAGCGCGCCGACATTCACGCGCGAGTTCGGCACGCGGATCGCCAGATCGCGGATCGCCGCCGTCGCCCGCTCGCGCGCCTTCGCGAGGTTCAGCACGCCGCCGGTACGGGCGTCGTCGGAGCATGCGCACACGTTGATGTTGTCGCGCACGCTCATGTCCAGGAACAGGCCGCGGCCCTTGCGATCCTCGGTCAGGTACACGACGCCCGCGCGGATCGCGTCGAGCGGCGTCTTCAGCCGCACCGGCACGCCATCGACGACCAGCTCGCCGCTCGTGCGCTCGTCGGCGCCGAAGATCAGCCGCGCCAGCTCCGTGCGCCCCGCGCCGACCAGGCCGGCGATGCCCAGCACCTCGCCCGCGTGCAGGTCGAAGCTGCAGCCGCGCACCCGCTTGCCGTCGCGCATGTCGCGCACCGCCATCACCACCGCGCCCGGCTCGTAGGGCTTGTGGTCCTTCTTGTAGAAGCCGGACAGGTCGCGGCCCACCATCATCTGCACCAACGCCTCGGCCGAGAGCGCGTCGCGCTCCAGCGTGCCGACGTAGCTGCCGTCGCGCAGTACCGACACGCGGTCGGAGAGCTCGTAGATCTCGGCCATGCGATGGCTGACATAGACGATCGCTAAGCCGTCCGCGCGCAGCTGGCGGATCAGCTCGAACAGGCGGTCCGTCTCACGCGAGGACAGCGGCGTCGTCGGCTCGTCCATCACCAGGATGCGCGCATCGGCGTGGATCGCGCGGGCGATCTCGACCAACTGGCGCTCGGCGATCGACAGGTCGCTCACCAGCGTGCGCGGCCCGAAGGAGGCGCCGAGCCGTTCGAGGATGCCGGCGCAACCCGCTTCCATCGCGTGGCGGTCGATGCGCCCGGCGCGGCGCAGTTCGCGCCCGAGGTAGATGTTCTCGGCCACCGTCAGGCTCGCGCACAGCGTGAGCTCCTGGTAGATCACCGCGACGCCCAGCGCCTTGGCCGACAGCGGCCCGTCGATGACCACGGGCTGGCCGTCGATGCGGATCTCGCCGCCCTCGTCGGCGCTGTAGGCGCCCGAGAGGATCTTCATCAGCGTCGACTTGCCGGCGCCGTTCTCGCCCATCAGCGAATGCACCTCGCCGGGGTAGAGCGTCAGGGACACGTCGCGCAGCGCGCGCACACCGGGGAAGGTCTTGGAGATGCCGCGCATCTCGAGCACGGGGCGAGGGGTGATATCAGTCGGCATCGCGCATATCCTCGATCGAACGCGTCACGCTGCCGAGGATCTCGGCGCGCGGGGAGAAGCTGAAGAACATCGGCAGGCTCGCAGCGCCCACCGCACCGGCATCGGAGCCGAAGGTGCCGCGCACCAGTTCCGGCGCCTCGCGCGCCTCGGGCGCGTTGTCGGCCAGTGCCTTGGCGAGGCGGCGCTGCAGGAGGTCGATCAGGCCGCCATCGACGTCCGCATCGAACACCACGACCGGCACGTCCAGCATGCACAGCGCGGCACGCACGGCCGGGGCGAGCGCGTCGATGCAGTCCTCGACCCATTCCTCCACGGCGGGGTGATGGGCGCGGATGTGGCGCTCCAGGTCGGCGTGGCTCGTGACGTCGGCACCCATGTGGCGCAGGTGGCGGCCCAGCGCGTTGAGCGAGGCGCGCGACAGCAGCATGTCCCACTTGTGCGCGGGCGCCTGCGCCGAGGCGAGGCGGCTCGGCGGCACCGGCATCACCGCGATGTCGCCGGCGTTGCCGGTCACGCCGCGCAGGCAGTCGCCGTTGAGCGCGACGCCGCAGCCGATCACCGGCCCCATGAAGAGATACAGGAAGTCGTCGAACTCGCGTCCGCAGCCGTAGAACAGCTCCGCGATCGCCGCCGCATTGCCGTCGTTCTCGCTGAACACCGGCAGGCCGGTCGCCTCGCCCAGCTCGAAGGCGAAATCGACCTCGTCCCACGCGCGGAAATCTTCGTTCGGCAGGTTCAGCTCGCGCAGCCAGGCGCCGAGGTTGAAGGGCTGGGCGACGCCGATCCCGGTCAGGCGCTCGCGCTCCTCCAGGGTGATCGCCTTCAGCACTTCCTCGATGTCGGCCTGCACGAGCTTCAGCGTCTCGTCGGGGGAGGGCAGGATGCGGTCATGCACGCGGCGGGCGAGGATCTGGCCGCCGAAGTCGAGCAGCGCGGTCTCGATCGTGTCGCGGTCGAGGCGCACGCCGATGCCGAAGGCCCCCTTCGGGTTCAGGTCGATCAGCGTCGCCGGCTGGCCGCGCTGGCCTTCGGTGCGGCGACCCGTATACACGATCAGCTCGCTCGCCTCGAGCGACTGGATGATGCTGCCGATGGCCGTGCTGGTCAGGTGGGTGCGGCGCGCAAGGTCGGCCTTCGAGGCCTCCCCGGAACGGCGCAACACCTGCAGCAGCAGGCGTTCGTTGTAGCGCCGCAGCCGCACGGAGTTGCGGCCGCGCCCGATCTGGGCTGTTGCCATGCTCGTCTCCTTCGACCCCGCTCTTTGGCGGTGTTTGTTTATTAATAAATCAAGTTGGTTTATTAAATGCCGTGGAAGGCCGGTTGTCAAGGAGAACTTCTTACCCGGGCGGAGGGCGCGACCGGCGGCGCACGCGTCTCGGCGAACTCCGGCCGCGGTCAGCCACGAACGAAGCGAATTTCTGTGCTATGCCAAATCAACGGCGGGTCCGGCGGCGCGCAGGCCACCGCCCGTCCGAAGGAGAGCTCTCATGTCGCATCCGTTCGACCCAGGCTATGTCGCCGAGCCTTTCGTGACGCTCTGTTCCGAATACCCGGGGGCGGATGTCTACCCGCCCGGGCAGTTCCGCACCGAATGGGGGCCGATCTTCCATCGCGGGCGGCTCGACGGCTCGGCCCGCGTGCTGGTCATCGGACAGGACCCCGCGCAGCACGAGAGCGTCATCCGGCGCATCATGGTCGGCGAGGCCGGACGACGCGTGCAGGGGCTGCTGCGCAAGCTCGGCGTGACGCGCAGCTACGTGTTCATCAACACCTACCTCTACAGCGTCTACGGCAGCGTCAAGGCGCACACGCGCAAGGATGCGCGGCTGGTCGATTACCGCAACCGCTGGCTGCACGCCCTGCTGACCGGCAGCCGCATCGAGGTCGTGCTGGCATTCGGCCGGGTGGCCGACGAGGCGTGGCGTTTCTGGAGGGAGACCCCGGCGGGCGGGGCCATCGACCTCGCCTATGCCGCGCTGACTCATCCCACCCAGCCGGAAAGCGCCTCGAATGGCAACAAGGCGAAGCTCGCGGATGCGACCACGGCGTTGCTGCGCAACTGGAACAAGGCCCTGCAGGCCGTCGCGCTGCGCGTGCAGCATCCGGACGCGCCGACTCCCCTTGTCTTGTACGGCGATACCTGGACGGACGAGGACCGCATCGGCATCCCCGAATTCGATTTTCCCGCCGGATTGCCGGCGTGGATGCGCGAGCAGGACGGCTGGGCGCGGCGCGCCGGCCCCGACGATCTGGCCAAGCGGCGCAATATCACGATCAGGATTCCCAAGGGAGTCGTCGCATGACCGGCATTCCGCGTTGCTGGTATCCGCTTGCCGGAGCCGAGTCGCCGCCCGCCCGGCGCGCCCCCGTGGCGGTCGCCAGGGGAGCAGAGCCGATCGACCTCCCGACCGGCCCGAAGGCCGCGCTCGCCGGTCGCGTCGTGACGATGGACGACGCATTTACGGTCAGGACGGACGCTGTCGTCTACATCGACCGCGGCGCCATCGTCGCCGTGCAGGACCGCGCCCGGCCGGCGCCGCCCGGTTTCGAAGGCATCGCGCCCGTCGCCACGCGCGGCACGCTCTACCCGGGTCTGATCGAGCTGCACAATCACCTCGCCTACAACGCGCTGCCGCTTTGGGCGCCGGTGCCCCGACGCTTCCAGCATCGCGGCCAGTGGCCCGATCATCCCGACTACCGTCGGCTGATCAGCGGCCCGATGACCGTCGTCGGCACCTACCGCGACGCCGAAGGCAAGGCCGCGCTGCTCGCACCGCTCGTCCGCTACGTCGAATGCAAATGCCTGCTCGGCGGCGTCACGACGAGCCAGGGGATCATGCTCAACAGCAACGCCGGCATACGACGCTACTACCGCGGCCTGCTGCGCAATGTCGAACAGACCGACGACCCCGAACTGCCCGAAGCGCAGGCGCGCATCCCCGACATCGATGCTCGCGATGCCGCCTGGTTCCTGGAGCGGCTCGAGAAGGAGGGCAGCTGCTTCCTCCTTCATCTCAGCGAAGGCGTGACGCCACCGGACGCACCGGATTCGATCGCGCGCCGCCATTTCCTCGCGCTACAGGTTGCGCCCGACCGGTGGGCCCTCAATGACCGTCTCGCCGGCATCCATGCCGCGGGCCTGTTGCCGGAAGACTTCGCCGTGCTGGGGCGGCACCAGGGCGCGATGGTGTGGTCCCCCTTCAGCAACCTCCTGCTTTATGGCGCGACTGCCGACGTGAAAGCCGCCTGCCGCGCAAACGTGCGCATCGGTCTCGGCAGCGACTGGTCCCCCTCGGGGAGCAAGAACCTGCTCGGCGAACTGAAGGTCGCGTGGCTCTATTCGCAGCACATGCTCGACGGCTTCTTCGGCGCGCGCGACCTCGTCGCGATGGCGACGCGCGAAGCCGCCGCGATCCTCAAGTGGGACAAGGCGCTTGGCACGCTGCAGCCCGGCAGGCGCGCCGACCTCCTCGTCATCGACGGCACGGCCGGCGACCCCTACGAAGCGCTCGTCAAGGCGAAGGAGACATCGATCCGGCTCGTCATGATCAACGGCCTCGCGCGCTACGGCACGCCCGGGATGATGAGCGCGCTGGGCGCCGCAGGCGAAACGCTGCGTGTCGGCGGCAGGCTGCGCTGCCTGAACCTCATGCAGCCAACGGCCGATCCCGATGTCGCCGCCGTGTCGCTGAAACAGGCCTGCCGCACCCTGCGGGCCGCCTTCCGCAATCTTCCCGCCCTCGCGCGCGAAATCGAAACACCGCGGCCGAGGAATGCCCTGCGGAGCACGCCCGAATCCATCGTCTGGTCGCTCGCCCTCGACGAGATCGAGGACACGGACATCGACCTGCGCCCGCGCCTGCCTTTCGGCGGCCCCGACGACTTCACCGGCCCCGAGCGCATCTCTCCGCGCGCCGCCGCGGCCCCGCTCTCGACCATCCTCCGGTCCATCGCCCTCGATCGCCTCACCGTGGCAGACGATCCGGACTTCCTGTCGGAGATCGCGAATCAACCGAACGTGCCGGAAGCCATCCGTACGCGACTGGCGGAGCTCTACTGATGGTGGAAGCGGGTGCCCGGCCCGCGGCACTCGCCGCAAGCAGGGCTTCCAGCGCTGGGATTAGCGTGCCAGCGACGCTGCCGCCCGATCGAGCGCGCGCGCCGCGCCGACCAGGCCGGGGTAGGGCGCATGGATGACCCAGGTCGGGATCTGTGCGAGGTACTCCCTGAAGCGCCCCTTGTCCTCGAAACGTTCGCGGAAGGGCGAGCGGGCGAAGAAATCGGCGAGCTTCGGCACGATGCCGCCGCCGATGTAGACGCCGCCGCGCGCGCCGAGGATCAGGGCGAGGTCCGCTGCGACGGTGCCCAGGAAGGCACAGAACGTGTTCAGCGTTTCGACGCAGAGCGAAGACGTTCCCGCAAGGCCGTGGCTGCTGATCTCGGCAGCGCTCAGGACATCGGCGGGTACACCGGCAACCGCGGCGTGCGCGTCGTACAGCGCGACGAGCCCGGGTCCGGACAGGACTCGCTCGGCCGAGACGTGAGGGTAGCGGGTCGCGAGCCAGGCGATCAGTTCGGCCTCGTGCGCGTTGCTTGCTGCGAGCGTGACGTGGCCGCCTTCGCCTTCGAGCGGCACGTAGTCGTCACCACTGGGCACGAGGCCCGAAATTCCAAGCCCGGTGCCTGCCCCGAGCAGGCCGATCGCGCGCCGCGCAACCGACGTACCACCTCCGACCTGCGCAAGATCGGCGGGTGTCAGTGCCGGCAGCGCCATCGCAAGCGCGGTGAAGTCGTTGAGCACCTGCAGGTGATCCAGCCCCAACTGGTCGCGCAGGGCCGCGATCGAGAACGCCCAGCTGTGATTGGTCATCCGGACGAAGTCGCCATCGACCGGGTTGGCGATGCCGAAGGCGCACCAGCGCGGCCGTGGCAGATCGCCGTCGGCGAGGTAGCGTTCGATCGCCTCGGCCGGGCCGGGGAAGTCCGCGCAGGGCAGGGTCCGCATCGCGACGAGGTCTTGCCCCGGGCCGGCGATCATCGCGAAGCGCGCATTGGTGCCGCCGATGTCGCCGACCAGGCGGGGAAAGGTGTCAGGGGAACCGGAAAACATCGATAAGTCCTCGAGTGCCGTCAGTGGTGACGTCATTGCAGCGGGTGGATGCGGCGTTGTTCAGATTTCCTCGTGCCACGACAGGCCGTCGCGCGACAGCAGCGCGCTCGACGCGGCAGGGCCCCAGGTGCCGGCGGTGTAGGGCTTGGGTCGTTCCCCCGAGGCGTCCCAGCCGGCGAGGATGGGCTCGACCCAGCGCCACGCGGCTTCCTGCTCGTCGCGCCGCACGAACAGCGTCAGATTGCCGCGCATCACGTCCATGAGCAATCGTTCGTACGCTTCCAGGCGGCGGCTGCGGAAGGCTTCGGCGAAGTCCAGGTTCAGGCGCACCGGCTGCAGGTGCATGACGTCGCCCGGCTGTTTCGCGAGGAGATGCAGGTCCACCGTCTCCTCGGGCTGCATGCGGATCACCATGCGGTTGGCGTGAAACGGCGAGGCCGGCACGCCGAAGATCGAATGCGGCACGGAGCGGAAGTTGATCACGATCTCGGCGACCTTTTCCTGCATGCGCTTGCCGGTGCGCAGGAAGAAGGGCACGCCGGCCCAGCGCCAGGTGTTGATCTCGGCCTTCAGCGCGACGAAGGTCTCGGTGCGGCTGTCCGCCGCAATGCCAGGCTCTTCCAGATAGCCCGGCACCGGTTTCCCGCCGCTCGCCCCGGCGCGGTACTGGCCACGCACCGAGCGCGTGGCAACGTCGCCGGCGCCGAAGGGGCGCAGCGCCCGCAGGATCTTGAGCTTTTCGTCGCGCACCGCGTCCGGGTTGATCGACGCCGGGGGCTCCATCGCGACGATGCACAGCAGTTGCAGCAGGTGGTTCTGCACCATGTCGCGCATCGCGCCGACGCGATCGTAGAAGTCGCCGCGGGTCTCGACACCGACCTGTTCGGCAACCGTGATCTGCACGTCGCGTACCCATTCGCGCCGCCACAGCGGCTCGAACAGCGCGTTGCCGAAGCGCAGCGCGAGCAGGTTCTGCACCGGTTCCTTACCGAGGTAGTGGTCGATGCGGTAGATCTGGTCCTCGCCGAAATGGCGCCCCACCTCGTCGTTGATCTGGCGCGATGACGCGAGGTCGTGCCCGAGCGGCTTCTCCAGCACGACCCTGCTGTCGCCGTGGAGCAATCCCGCCGCATCGAGGTGGCGGCTGATGGCTGCAAAGAGGCTGGGGGCGGTCGACAGGTAGAAGACGCGCTGACCATCCGGGCGCGCCGCCAGTCGGTCGGCGAGCGTCGCAAAACTGTCGCCCTGCATCGCATCGACCTGCGCGTAGGCGAGACGGGCGGCAAACGTCTGCCAGTCGTCGCTCCTGAAGTCGCGGCCGAGGAAGCGTTCCGCCTGTTGGCCGGCAAAACGCCGGTAGCCGTCGTCGTCGAGTCCGTCGCGCGCAACGCCGACGATCCGCGCCTCGGGCGGCAGCAGGGCGTCGCAGTGCAGGTGGTAGAGCGCCGGCAGCAGCTTGCGCATGGCGAGGTCGCCGGTGCCGCCGAAAACGACCAGATCGAGGGAACGGGTGCTTGCCATGGATGACCTCATGTACCGATTGTTAGCCAAAGCGCTTTGAGTTCATAGTCTGGAACAAACTTACACATAAATCAACGGCTCACAGCATAAAGCCACACGACGGAGCGAGTGTTCTGGTCAAGTGCGGGTGAATGAAAAATGTCAGAAATAACAATAGAACCAGCTACAAAACAACACGATATATGGAAGAAAAATGTCAATGGCAGGCAAAATGAGGACCTTTCATGTTTAAAAATTACAAAAAAGTTTGCCTTTGTTTCGTAGCATTACTACACTTTGCAGAAAATCGGCGTGGCCATCCTTGAAAGCGCTTCGGATGTTGGAACGAGCAGCATCCGGGGGGACAAGGGAGCTGCCTGCAGTGGTTTTTTTGCTCGTCGCGAACGCCCGCAGAGGCGCCGCGACCGGCGACGGTGTTGCAACCATTGATCAATGAGGAGACAGACAAAAATGACCATCAGGAAAACCGCCATCGCTGTCGGCATCGCGCTGGCTTTCTGCGGGACCGCGGGGGCCGCCGACAAGGCGAAGCCGACGCGCGTCGAGGAGCTGGAAGCGCGCATCGCCAAGCTGGAGGAGATGTTGCGGCAGGTGACCACGGCGGCGCAGCAGGCGACCAGCGCAGCCCAGCAGGCCAGCACGGCCGCACAGCAGGCCAGCAGCAGTGCCCAGCAGGCGAACGAGGTCGCGCGCAAGGCCGACACCGCCGCGTCTGCGGCCAAGGCCGCCAGCGATGCGCAGGCGCCGCTGACCAAGGCCGCGGCCGAAACCGCGTCGTCCTTCGAGTTCCACGGCTATGCCCGCTCGGGCACCGTCTCGAACAGCGACATGTTCACGGTCAAGGGGGTGGGGCCCTACATCACGCCGGCGGGCAACCTCGGCGGCGCGGTTGGCCGCCTGGGGCTGGAGACCGATACCTACGCCGAGGCGAAACTGCTGAAGAACTTTCGCTCGGACGACGGCAGCTGGGCGACCTTCGGCTTCATGCTCGCGGACGGCGTGAATAGCAACAACGACTGGACCGGTGGCGAGAACGGCATCAACGTTCGCTGGGCCTATGCCGAGATGGGCAACCTTCCGACCTTCAAGGGCACAGCGCTGGAGAACGCCACGATCTGGGCGGGCAAGCGCTTCGACAAGAAGAATTTCGACATCCACTTCTTCGACAGCGATTTCGTCTTCCTTTCCGGCACCGGTGCGGGCGTGTACGACGCCCAGGTGACGCCGGACTGGAAGACCAACGTCTCGGTGTATGGTCGCGACTTCCTCAACGAGGACGACGAAGGCATCAAGAGCTACGTCTTCACGATGAACAACTACGTCGGCAACTGGCAGTTCATGCTGAACGGCATGCACGCGAAGAACAACGACGTGAACGGCAGCGACCGCGCGACCAGCGGCTATCACGGCCTGGTCGCCTACCATGCACCGAGCTTCTACGGCTTGGGCGACGGCTTCTCCAAGACTGGCATACTGGCGGGTCGCGGGCTGGGAGCCGAGGTCAAGCGGCTCGGCGCGGTCGGCAACCTGCTCGAAGACGCTCAGGCGTTTCGCGTGATGAGCTTCGGTGTCACCGATCTCGCACCGAAGTGGAAGGTCTCGCCGGCGCTGATGGCCGAAGTCAGCAAGGATCGCTTCAACAAGGGCGACGAGTACAAGTGGGCCTCCGCCAACCTGCGCTTCACCAACGCGATCAACAAGAACTTCGCGATGCAGTACGAGGGCAGCTTCCAGTACATGGACCTGGACAGCACCTTCGCGCAGGCGAAGGGCAACTTCTACAAGCTGACCGTCTCACCGACCTTCAAGCTCGACACCGGCGCCGGCTTCTTCGCGCGGCCGGAGCTGCGTCTTTTCGCCACGTGGATGGGCTGGGACAAGGATTTGAACGGCTTCACCTACGACGGCAGCGCGAACGAGGGTTTCGGCAGCACGAAATTCACCGGCGACAGCAAGTGGCTGGTGGGGGCGCAGATGGAAGTGTGGTTCTGAGCCACGCCCGGGCGATGCGGACATGGACGCCGTGGGCCGAGCGCATCCGTCCGGCAGCGCCTTTCCCGGCGCCGCCGGCGATGGCCTAGCCGGCCTTCGCGGCCTGCCGCCGGCGCGTCGCCGCGGGCGGCGGGCCGTCGGTGTCGCCCACGCTGAGGCAGGGAGCGCCGAGGGAATGCAGCGCCTCCAGCGGCTTGCCGGCGAGCACGTCGACGACGAGGTCCGCGAGCGCATGGCCCGCCGAGGTTCCGGTCGGCTGGATCACGCCGGTGACCTTGCAGGTCAGGGGGATCTCGCTGGGGATGCCGTCATACACGATCAGCGACATGCCCTTGCCCGGCTTCCATCCCGAATCGCCGAGCGCGCGCAGCGCGCCGACGCCCGCGACGTTGTTGTCGACCAGCACCGCCGTCGGCGGCTCGTCGAGCGCCAGCAGCCGGCCGACCGCCTGGTAGCCGCCGATGCGGTCGAGCGATGCCTCGATGATGAGTTCGGGGTGCGGCTCGATGCCGGCGGCGCGCAAGCCCGTCACGAAGCCGCGATGCCTCTGCATCGCGAAGTTCAGTTCCAGCGGGGCGTGCACCAGCGCGATGCGGCGGTGCCCCAGTGCCACCAGGCGCTCCACGGCCAGCCTGCCGCCGGCCTCGTTGTCGAAGTCGAACCACGCGTAGGGGATCCTGCTGCGGGTGCGGCCGTAGGCGACGAAGGGGAAATTGTGCTCCTGCAGGAAGCGGATGCGCGGGTCGTCGACGCGGGTGCGCGCGACGATCATCGCGTCGACGCGGCGGCCTTCGATCAGGCGCCGGTAGGTGTCGAGCTCGACGTCCGGGCGCGACGAGTGGATCAGCAGGTCGAGCTTGTGTTCGGCGAGGCGTTCGGTGATGCCGGAGACGACCTCGCCGAAGCGGATGTCGCCGATGTCGCTCGCGCCGAAGGGATACACGATGCCGATCGCGTCGGCCCGCCCGGTGGCGAGCTGGCGGGCCTGCGGGTTGGGTTGGTAGCCGAGCTGCGCCGCGGCCTCGACGACGCGCTTGCGCGTCGCCTCGCTGACGTCGGAGTAGCCGTTGAGCGCGCGGCTCACCGTGGTTTGCGACAGTCCGAGCGTCTCGGACAGCATCTTCAAATTGACCTTCATCTGCCTTCCTTCGGCCCGCATTGGGCGTCGATGGGCCGTCTCGGGACGGCCCGCGTCATGACCGCAGTCTAACGACTTCAGGGAGTCGCATCGTGAGCATAAAAAGCAGTTTACATCCAAAGCGCTTCGGATTACGATCCAAACCGCTTTGGACGATTTTATAAGTTCATCAAAGTTATTCATCGCGTACCCGTTTTCGATCAGTTCCGCGAGTGGAACGCCGCGACGGCGGCCTGACGAGAGAGAAATCCCCCATGAGTGAACAGCACAACAAGGTCGTGAAGACGCAGTGGTGGAAGGAGGCGGTCGCCTACCAGATCTACCCGCGCAGCTTCATGGACACCAACGGCGACGGCATCGGCGACCTGAACGGCATCACCGCGCGCATCGACTATCTGAAGGCGCTCGGGATCGACGTGATCTGGATCTGCCCGATGTACAAGTCGCCCAACGACGACAACGGCTACGACATCGCCGACTACCACGCGATCATGGACGAGTTCGGCACGATGGCCGACTTCGACCGCCTGCTGGCGGAAGTGCACGCACGCGGCATGCGGCTGATCCTCGATCTGGTGGTGAATCACACCAGCGACGAGCATGCGTGGTTCGTCGAATCGCGCTCGTCGAAGGACAACCCCAAGCGCGACTGGTACGTGTGGCGCGACGGCAAGGGCGGCGAAACTGGCAAAAGCGGCGGCACGTCGGGTGACGAGCCGAACAACTGGGAGAGCATCTTCCGCGGCTCGGCGTGGAAGTTCGACGAGACCACCGGCCAGTACTTCCTGCACCTCTTCTCGACGAAGCAGCCCGACCTCAACTGGGAAAACCCGGAGGTGCGCACCGCGGTGAACGACATGGTGCGCTGGTGGCTCGACAAGGGCATCGACGGCTTCCGCCTCGACGCCGTGAGCCACATGAAGAAGGTCGCCGGCCTGCCCGACATGCCCAACCCGGAAGGGCTGGACCACGTCTCCTGCCTGCCGATGCACATGAACGTCGATGGCGTGCTGGATTACATGGACGACCTGTGCCAGAACAGCTTTGCGGGCTACGACATCATGACCGTCGGCGAGGCCAACGGCGTGTCGGCCGAACAGGCCGTCGATTGGGTCGGCGCGGACCGCGATCGCCTGAACATGATCTTCCAGTTCGAACACCTGCACCTGTGGGCGCAGGACCCGAAGGCCGCGCTGGACGTCGTCGGCCTGAAGAAGATCTTCTCGCGCTGGCAAGGCACGCTGCACGGGGTGGGCTGGAACGCGCTGTTCCTGGAAAACCACGACATCCCGCGCATCGTGTCGAAGTGGGGCGACGTCGGACAGTACTGGCGTGAGAGCGCGACCGCGCTCGCGACGATGTACTTCCTGATGGAGGGCACGCCCTTCATCTACCAGGGCCAGGAGATCGGGATGACCAACACCCGCTTCGCCGCCATCGAGGACTTCAACGACGTCTTCGCGAAGAACGAATACGCGCTGCAACGCGCGCAGGGCGTGCCGGCGAGCGACATCATCGCCTCGCTCGCGGTGAGCTCGCGCGACAACTCGCGCACGCCGATGCAGTGGGACGCGTCGGCCAACGCCGGCTTCACGAACGGCACGCCGTGGCTGAAGGTGAACCCGAACTTCCCGCAGATCAACGTCGCGCAGCAGGAAGCCGACCCCGACTCGATCCTGAACTTCTACCGCCGCCTGAGCGCGCTGCGCAAGGCCGAGCCGGTGCTGGTGCATGGTCGCTACGCGCTGCTGATGGAGAGCGACCCGCAGGTCTATGCCTACACCCGCACGCTGGGCGGCGAGCAGATCGTCGTGATCGCGAACCTCACCGGCCGCGAGGCGCGCGTCGAGCACGACGGCTTCGCATTGCGCCGCGCGGACCTGCTGCTGGCGAACCACGATGTCGCACCGCATGAGGAGACGCGCCGGCTGACGCTGCGTCCCTTCGAGGCGCGCGTCTATCGCGTGGGCTGAGCCGCAACCGCCAATGGATTAACCCGGAAGCCCTGACACCGCCCTTCGACAGGCTCAGAGCGAACGGGCCGCCGGGAAATCAACTAACTCGAAACAACGGAGGAGACACCCCATGAAAAAACTGCTTCCCACCACCCTGACCGTGCTGCTGTTCGGCGCCATCCCCGCCGCCCACGCAGCCACGCTGAAGATGGCGTGCAACGTATCCGGCGCGATGAAGCCCTTCTGCGAGCACGTCAAGCAGCGCTTCGAAGCCGAGACGACGCACAAGCTCGAGTTCGTCGAGATGCCCGCCGCCACCGACGAGAAGCTCGCGCTGTACCAGCAGATCTTCGCCGCGAAGGACGGCGACGCGGTCGACGTGCTGTCGATCGACGTGATCTGGACCGGTCTGCTCGACAAGCATCTCCTCGACATCACCGACAAGGTCAAGGACCTGGAGCCGGCCTTCTTCCCGAACAACTGGAAGAACAACATCGTCAATGGCCGCATCAAGGCCGTGCCGGGCCAGGTCGATGCCGGCATGATGTACTACCGCAAGGACCTGCTGGCCAAGCACAAGGAGCAGCCGCCCAAGACCTGGGAAGACCTGACCCGCATCGCGACCAAGATCCAGAAGGCAGAGCGCGATGCCGGGCAGAAGAACTTCTGGGGCTTCGTGTTCCAGGGCAAGGCCTACGAGGGCCTGTCGTGCGACGTGCTGGAGTGGGTCGCCTCCTACAACGGCGGCACCTTCGTCGATGCCGCGGGCAACGTCACGATCAACAACCCGAAGGCCGCCAAGGCGCTCAATGCCGCGGCAAGCTGGGTCGGCTCGATCGCGCCGAAGGGCGTGATGGGCTACCAGGAAGAGGAATCGCGCGCGGTGTTCCAGAATGGCGACGCGCTCTTCATGCGCAACTGGCCCTACGCCTACCTGCTGACGCAGGCGGACAACAGCCCGGTGAAGGGCAAGGTCGGCGTCATCCCGATCCCCAAGGGCGGCGACGACGGTCTGCACGCGGCGACGCTGGGCGGCTGGCAGTGGGGCGTGAGCGCGTACTCGAAGACCCCCGACGCGGCGGTGAAGCTCGTGCGCATCCTGTCGGAAGCCGACACGCAAAAGCGCGCCTTCATGCTGCTGGGCATCCCGCCGGCGCGCATCGACACCTACCAGGACGCCGAAGTGCAGGCCAAGGCGCCGTACCTCACGGAGTTCAAGGACGTGTTCGCGAACGCCGTGCCGCGCCCCTCGACCCCGACGCGCGCGCAGTTCCCGAAGGTCTCGAAGGCGATGTTCAACGCCGGCTACGACGTCCTGAGCGGTCGGGCAACGGGCGAGCAGGCGGTGGCGGACCTCGAGGACAAGCTGAAGCGCATCAAGGGCCGCGAGTGGAAGTAAGCGGGATATCGGCCTGACACCGCCGCGCGGCAGTTCAGGGTACGCGACGGAACGTCTGTAGGGCGGGAGGAGCCGAAGGCGTATCCCGCCAAATCGGCGTGTGGCGACACGCGACGTCCGTTCGGCGGGATGCGCTTCGCTCCTCCCGCCCTACGGATCCGACCCGGCCCGCGCGGCAGTTTGCCGAACCTCAGGAGGAAACAACGATGAGTCACAATTCCCAGACCCTGCCGCCTTCGGCCGCGGTCGCGCCGGCCCCGGCGGCGCGTGCGCCGGGCAGGAAGCGCAGCCTGCAGCAGCGGCGTGCCCGCGCCGCCTGGCTGCTGGTCGCGCCGGCGCTGATCCTGCTGTTTGCGGTGGCCGGCTGGCCGCTGTTGCGCACGCTGTTCTACAGCTTCACCGACGCCGCCATGGACACCCCGGAGGAGTACAACTTCGTCGGGCTTGCGAACTACCTCGACTTCGCCGAGGGCGACAGCTTCGGCGTGCTCGCCGACCCGCTGTGGTGGCAGGCGGTCGGCAACACGCTGTGGTTCACGGCGTGCTCCGTGTCGCTGGAGCTCTTCTTCGGCATGCTGCTCGCGCTGCTGATGAACGAGAAGTTCCGCGGCCAGGGCGTCGTGCGCGCTGCGATCCTCGTGCCCTGGGCGATCCCGACCATCGTCACGGCCAAGATGTGGGGCTGGATGTTCCACGACCAGTACGGCGTGGTGAACGACCTCTTGCTGCGCTTCGGGTTGATCGAGACGCCGCTCGCGTGGATCGCCGAGCCGACGCTGTCGATGTGGGCGGTGGTGATCGCCGACGTCTGGAAGACGGTGCCCTTCATGGCGCTGATGCTGCTCGCCGCGCTGCAGATGATCCCGTCCGACCTCTACGAGGCGGCGCGCGTCGACGGCGCCAACGCCTGGCAGCGTTTCCGCCGCATCACGCTGCCGCTGATCATGCCGGCGATGATCGTCGCGCTGATCTTCCGCGTGATGGACGCGCTGCGCGTGTTCGACCTGATCTACGTGCTGACCTCCAACAGCGAGGCGACGATCTCGATCTCCGGCTACGCCCGCGAGCAGATGATCTCCTTCCAGGAAATGGGCGTCGGTTCGGCCGCTTCGGTGCTGGTGTTCATGATGGTCGCGGGCATCGCCGCGTGCTTCCTGTGGATCAACCGCTTCAGCCACGAAGGCAAGGAGGCGAAGGAATGAAACTCACTCGACAACAAAGGGAGTTGGGGAAGAAGTTCTGGATCTACCTGGCGGCGCTCGTCGTCGGCGTGATCTGCGTGTTCCCCTTCTACAACGCGATCCTGACCTCGCTGCGCACCGGCCAGGAGCTGTTCCTGACGAACTACCTGCCGACCACCTTCCACTGGGAGAACTACGTCAATGCGCTCGGCGAGAACGGAGTCGGCCGCAGCCTGCTCAACTCCGCGCTCGTCGCCACGGTGACGGTCGGCATCTGCCTGCTGGTGTCGATCACGGCCGCCTTCGCGCTGGCGCGGGTACGCTTCCGCGGGCGCAAGTACATCCTCTTCACGATCCTGTGCGTGTCGATGTTCCCGCAGGTCGCGGTGCTGTCGGGGATGTTCGAGCTGGTGCGCTTCATGGGCCTGTACGACTCGATCGGCTCGCTGATCCTGTCCTACACGACCTTCTCGCTGCCCTTCACGGTGTGGGTGCTGACGACCTTCATGCGCTCGCTGCCGGTGGAACTGGAAGAAGCCGCGATCGTGGATGGGGCGAGCCTGTGGGTGATCATCACCAAGGTCTTCGCGCCCATCATGGGGCCGTCGCTCGTGACCACGGGGCTGCTCGCCTTCATCGGCGCGTGGAACGAGTTCATGTTCGCGCTGACCTTCATCATCTCCAACGAGAACCGTACCGTGCCGGTCGCCATCGGCATGCTGCAGGGCGCCTCACAATACGAACTGCCGTGGGGACACATCATGGCCGCGTCGGTAGTCGTGACGATCCCGATCATCGCGCTGGTGCTGATCTTCCAGAAACGCATCGTCAGCGGACTGACCGCCGGCGCAGTGAAGGGGTGAGCCATGACGTGTCAATCGGAGCACCCCGTAGGGCGGGAGGAGCGCAGCGCATCCCGCCACTCGGCGGTTGATTGGCGGGATACGCCTCCGGCTCCTCCCGCCCTACGAAAACCAGCGTGCCCGCCGTGGACCGCCTCGCTCATCAAGGATCAAAGATCATGGCACAACTGACTCTCGACAAACTCAACAAGCGCTACGGCGAGGCCGCCCAGGTCATCAAGGGCATCGACCTGCAGGTGAATAGCGGCGAATTCGTCGTCATCGTCGGCCCCTCCGGCTGCGGCAAATCCACGCTGTTGCGCATGATCGCCGGCCTGGAGGACATCTCCGGCGGCGACATGTACATCGACGGCGTGCGCGTGAATGACGACACGCCCTCCGAGCGCGGCATCGGCATGGTGTTCCAGTCCTACGCGCTGTACCCGCACATGAACGTATACGAAAACATGGCCTTCAGCCTGCAGCTCGCGAAGCTGCCGAAGGACGAGATCGCCCGCCGCGTGGAGGAAGCGGCGCGCATCCTGCAACTGGAACCGCTACTGCAGCGCCGGCCCAAGGATCTCTCCGGCGGCCAGCGCCAGCGTGTCGCGATCGGCCGCGCGATCGCCCGCGAACCCAAGCTCTTCCTCTTCGACGAGCCGCTGTCCAACCTCGACGCCGCGCTGCGCGTGCAGATGCGCATGGAGATCGCCGCGCTGCACCGCCGGCTGAAGTCCACGATCATCTACGTCACCCACGACCAGGTCGAGGCGATGACGCTCGCGCAGCGCATCGTCGTGCTCAACCGCGGCAACGTCGAGCAGGTCGGCACGCCGCTGGAGCTCTACGATCATCCCGCCAACGAGTTCGTCGCGCAGTTCATCGGCTCGCCGAAGATGAACCTGATGCCCGCAACGCTCGTGCGCGCAGGCGAGGCCGATAGCGTCGTGCGCCTGTGGAGCGGCAAGGACCTCGTCGTGCCGATCGCGACCCCCGCGAGCGCCGAAGGGACCAAGGTCAAGCTGGGCATCCGCCCCGAGCACATCGAATGGGGCAGCGTCGCCCAGGCGCCGAATCTCGCCGATGTCCTCTTCGTCGAGCACATGGGCAACGAGACCTACCACTACCTCGACAGCGGCAAGCTCGGCGAACCGTGGGTCGTGCGCGACTCGCGCCGTTCCGACATCGCTGCGGGCGAGACAGTCGGCTACCGCCTGCCGCCGGAGCATTGCCACCTGTTCGACGAATCGGGCAAGGCGTTCGCGCGCCGCGCCGCGGGCAACGGTGCAAGCCGCATCCCCGGCGTCGACGCGCCGCCGATCACCTTCGCCGAGCCGGCGCGTACCAACGCGCTGCATTGATAACAGTTCGCAGGGCGGGAAGGCGAAGCGCATCCCGCCGTATGTCGTTGTTCAAGGCAGATGCGGCGGATAACGCCTTCGGCTCATCCGCCCTACGAACATCCTTTTGGGCGTCTTAGGCCAATCCCGGACGGTCGTCGTCCGCTCGATAGGATTTGAAGTGACCGACCACCTCCTGCAAACCTCCGGCGCGCTGTTCGAGGCGGTGCAGCGCGCACGCCTTTTCGACGACTCCAAGACCTTTCCCGACAGCGTGCCGCTGGCTGATCCGGGAACGATCGAGTCCGAGTTCCGCCGCGTCCTCGATGACTTCGTGCGCACCCATTTCGCGCCGCCCGCCCAGGCCGCAGGCAATGCGACCGACGGCGGCACGGACCCGGCCGCCGGGCTCGCCGCCCACATCGACCGCCTCTGGCCCACGCTCACGCGCGACGCCGACCGCGCCGACGCGCCGCACGGCTCGCTGATCCCGCTGCCGTACCCCTACGTCGTGCCCGGCGGGCGCTTCCGCGAGATCTACTACTGGGACAGCTACTTTACGATGCTGGGCCTGGTCGCGTCCCGACGCTTCGAGCTCCTCGACAGCATGATCCGCAACTTCGCCTGGCTCATCGACACGCACGGCCACATCCCCAACGGCAACCGCAGCTATTTCCTCAGCCGCTCGCAGCCGCCGATGTTCAGCTTCATGCTGCGCCTGCTCGAGCGCGAACGGGGTTTCGACGCGATCCGGCCGTACCTGCCGCAACTCGAGCGCGAATACGCCTGGTGGATGGCGCACGCGCGGACACCTCATCGCGGTGCCGCGATGCCCGATCGCCATGTCGTGCGCCTGTGCGACGGGTCGGTGCTGAACCGCTACTGGGACGACCGCAACACGCCGCGCGAGGAGTCGTACGCCGAAGACGTCGAACTGTACGCCCGCGCCGCGCCCGCACGCCGCGACGAGCTGTACCGCAACCTGCGCGCGGGTGCCGAGTCCGGCTGGGACTTCAGCAGCCGCTGGTGCGGCGAGGAGGGCGGGCTCGAGGACATTCGCACGACCGAACTGATCCCGGTCGACCTCAACTGCCTGCTGTTCCGCATCGAACGCATGCTCGGCGACTGGCTCGCCCGGCTCGACGAACCCCGCGCCGTCGACTACCGCCTCGCCGCCGAGCGACGGCGCGTGGCCGCCGTGAAGCACTGCTGGAACGAGGAACACGGCTGGTTCTTCGACTGGTCGTGGCGCGAGGAAGGCCAGAGCGGGTACTGGTCGCTGGCCGG
The DNA here is from genome assembly GCF_012910805.1 of Aromatoleum evansii. Lineage (GTDB taxonomy): Bacteria > Pseudomonadota > Gammaproteobacteria > Burkholderiales > Rhodocyclaceae > Aromatoleum > Aromatoleum evansii. The sequence continues at coordinate 81,911 of NZ_WTVK01000018.1, read as the reverse complement.
CGTGTTTCCCCTGTACTGTGGCGTCGCGGATGAGGCGCAAGCCGGACGCGTCGCCCGCAATATCGCGGAATGTTTCCTGCGCCCCGGCGGAGTCGTCACGACACTGGCCGACTCGCACGAACAATGGGATTCGCCCAACGGCTGGGCGCCGCTGCAGTGGGTGACGGTGCAGGGGCTGCTCGACTACGGTCACGACGAACTCGCGCGCGAGATCGCGACGCGCTTCGTGGATCTCGCCGACCGCGTATGGCGCCGCACCGGCAAGCTGATGGAAAAGTACGACGTATGCGACATGTCGCTCGACGCCGGTGGTGGCGAGTATCCGGTGCAGGACGGCTTCGGCTGGACCAACGGCGTCGTGCGCGCCTTCATCGAGCGTTTCGGCCTCGACGCGTATCCGGCCGACTGAACCATCCAACCTCCGTTTGCGCCGTCTCCCCGTTACGAGGACATCATGCTGAAGTTCCCCGCCGGCCCCCTGTGGGCGCTGGTGACCGGTTTTGCCGTGCTGGGCGGTGTCGGCAGCGTCCTGATGACGCGCCAGCCGGAGTTCTATCATCGCTGGAACCTGGACAACGCCGAGTGGGGCTGGGCGCTGTTCGCCACCGGCCTCGGCGGCGTGCTGGCCTATCCGCTCAACCGCTGGCTGCTTGCGCGCTGGGGCAGCCGCGGGATGCTGCTCCGCTTCGGCACGGCCGGCGGCGTCGTGCTGGCGGCCATCCCCTGGCTACCCGGCGTGCCCGGGCTGCTCGCCGGTCTCTTCGCCCAGGGCGTGATCTACAACGGCGTCAGCGTCGCCATCAACCAGCAGGCGTCCGACTGGGAACTGCGGCGCGGCACACGGATGATGGGCCGCCTGCACGCGACCTTCTTCATCGGCAGCGTGCTGTCGGCCTTCCTCAGCAGCCTGCTCGCGGCGCTTTCCGTCAGCCTGCCGCTGCACATGGCCGCGGTCGGCCTCGCCTCCGCGCTCATCCACCGCGCCGCGGCGGCCACGCTGGAGGCCGCGGCGGCCCGATCGGCCGCGCCCGTCGCCGTGCATCACGCCCCCGAGTCCTGGCTCGGGCTGGGCATGCTGTTTTGCTGGTGCACGGTGCTCGAAAGCGGCGTCATGGGCTGGGCGTCGGTGTATCTCAACCAGAGCCTGAAGGCGAACGAAAGCCTGTCCGGCATCGGCCTCGCGCTCTTCTCCGGGGCGATGGCGGTGGGGCGGCTCTTCTCGGACGCGCTCGTCACGCGTCATGGCGCGCTGCGCATCGTCCGCACGGGCGCGATCGCATGTGCGCTCTCCCTCGCGCTGGCGGCCTGGCTGCACGAGCTGCCCGTCACCTTGCTCGCCTTCGCCGTCACCGGCCTGGGGCTCGCCGCCGCCGCGCCGGTGATCTTCTCGGTCGCGGGCCGCATGGGCGGCGAGGCGCTTGCCCTGATCGCCGGACTCGGCGCGCTCGGAGGACTGCTCGGCCCGGTGATCCTCGGCCGCATCGCCAGCCACGTGTCGCTGGACTGGGTGCTCGCGACGCTCGCCGCAGTCGCCGTCGTGATCGTGAGGCAGGCGACCGCCCTGGCGGCGAGCACGCAGGGCAAGAGGCACTGAAACGCCGGTTTCCCATGCGCCGCCCGGAGCAGGGGGCGAACGCACCCTCGGCGAGTCGGTCGTCTCGACGGGTTCAGGGCAATGGTGGTCGTTCCTGCACGGACAGTTCGGCAGTCAACGGCGACATGGCCCCGTCAAACGCCATCCCGTACTGCTGGCAGTGCCGCGTCGAATTGAGCAGAATTGGCGCCTGGCGCAGGCATCCTTGCTCCGTCCGTATCGGGCCATCGCAGCTTCCGGCAGAGGTGTCGCGGGCGGGTAACGCGGGATACTGCCTTCGCGTACGGGCAAGGGAGCGGAAACAGCTCCGGTCGAACAAAGCGGGGACAGGGAAGGGGACAAGATTGCACCGGCAACTGAGCGGCACATTGAATTTTCGCAGCCTGGCAGGCCTGCCGACGAAGGACGGACGCCGCATCGCGGGACATGTGGTGCTGCGCTCGGACCAGCTCGATCGCCTGCAACCGACGGACTGGGATCTGCTCGCCTCGTTCGGCGTGAAGACGGTGTGCGACCTGCGCACGGCCTCGGAGCGCAACCGGTTCCCCAACAGCCTGCCGGAGCAGGGGATGAGGCAGATCCCCATCGAGCTCGTCGGCGATGTGCGATCCAACCCCGAACTGGTCGAGCCGCTGCGCACGCGCCACGGTGCCGAGGGCGCGGTGGAAATGATGCGGCAGATGTACCGCCAGTTTCCCGAGGCGCTCGCTCCGCACCTGTCGACGCTGTTCCGGCTCTTTCGCGAGGACGAAGTGCCGGTGCTCGTGCATTGCGTCGTCGGCAAGGACCGCACCGGCTTCACCGTCGCGGTGATCCTGCATGCGCTCGGCGTCGCGGATGAGGCCGTGATGGCGGATTACCTGCTTTCGACGCGCGTTCGTGAATTGGCGGATGGAGAACGCCGCGCAGCGACGGCACGGATCATCCGCCGCATTACCGATCGGGATCCGACCGAGGAAATGATCGACGCGATACTCGACGCCCGCCCCGAGTATCTGCGTGCGGCCCTGGATACCGTGAATGAACGCTACGGATCGATGCAGGGCTACCTGAGGGCCCGGGCCGGCCTGGACGAGGAGGCGCTCGCCGAACTGCGCGAGCGCTGGCTGGAGTCACGATAGGGCGGCCCACGCCGCCGGCATCGCGGTGCCGGAGCCCCTGTGGCTGTGCCGCGACGCGAAGTTCGGCGGCCGGGGATGGGGGTGTCGACGTGCGGCACGAATGGTGCGCAGACGCGTATCGGGGCGTTTCGATCCCGGCGGCGAAGACTGTTGACCGATGCCGCCCGAATAGGCAAAAATTCCGGTTCCTTTCGGTTCGACGAAACGGAACACGGTGAGAATCCGTGGCGGGCCCGCCGCTGTATCCGGGGACGGCCGCTGCCAGGTTGAAGAGACCAGCCACTGACGGGGACAACCCCGGCGGGAAGGCGCAGCGATCCGGCTGATCCGGTAGCCAGAAGACGTGTCGAACCGATCTGGAGCCAAGGCAAGGGCTCCGGCTGACTGCATGCTCAAAGCGTGCCGTCAGCCGGAGCCCTTTTTGTTTTTCTATCTCGAGGAATGGATCATGACCCACACTGTTCAAACCCAAGCCCAGACCCAGAACGCAGCCCCCGCGCAGAAGGCCGCTCCGACCATCGCCATCCGCAAGAGCTGCAACCCGGACGGCATCGGTCTGTCGCACTATGTGCTGATGGATAGGAAGGCCGCCAAGTGACGGCCGCCCTCCCGAGCCGGGCCCTGGCGGGCCCGGCCTTGATCCCCGTGGACATCGGCCACGACGTCTATGCGGCGGTCACCGACCCCAGGACCGCCTTCTGGGCGCTGGTGGACAAGAGCCGCCTGGCCGAGTCCCTGTCCGACGGTCCGCTGCTGGAGGCCTATCGTGGGCAGGCGGAAGCCTTCGGGCGCGAACTGCATGCCTTGCGCTTCGAGTTGAAGCCTTCCGGCGTCTATCTCAATCCGACCGAGCGCTGCAATCTCGATTGCACCTACTGCTATCTCCCGGGCAGCCAGCGCAAGACCGGGCAGCACATGCCGGTCGAGACCCTGGTCGCATCCCTGGGGCGGCTGCGTGATTATTTCCGCTCGGTCATGCCCGAGGGCAGGAAGCCGCGCGCGATCTTCCACGGCGCGGAACCGCTGATGAACCAGGCCGCCGTGTTCGCTGCCATCAGCGAGTTCGCCGACGATTTCGCCTTCGGGGTGCAGACCAACGGCACCCTGCTCGACGATGCCGCGGTCGAATTCCTGACCAGCCGCAATGTGAGCATCGGCCTTTCCCTGGACGGCCCGGTGGCGGGCATTACCGATGCCACCCGCCGCACCTGGGGCGGCAAGAGCGTGCATGAGAAGGTGCTCGCCGCGATGGCGAAGCTGAAGGGCTATGGCTCGTGGAGCGTCATCACCACCTGCACCACCGAGAACCTGCCTTACCTCACTTCCATGGTCGAGCTGTTCCATGCGAACGAGGTGCCGACCTGCATGCTCAACACCTTGCGCTGTACCTTGCCCGGGGCGCGGGGAGTGAAGCCGGCGGACGGCGAGATGGCCAAGGCCTTCTTTGCCGCGCTCGACCGCAGTCATGAGTTGTATCGGGAGACGGGGCGCAAGCTCGTGGTGGCCAACTTCGCCAATATCCTGATCGGCATCCTGGCGCCGACCGCGCGACGGCTGATGTGCGACATTTCGCCCTGCGGCGGCGGTCGCGCATTCTTCGCGCTGGCGGCCGACGGCAGCCTCTACCCCTGCAGCGAGTTCATCGGCCTGCCGCGCTTCAACGGCGGTTCATTGCTGGTCGATGGCGGTGTCGAGGCGGCGCTGGAGTCCGAAGCCTTCAAGACGGTGACGGGGCGTGACGTGGACAAGTTCAGCCCCTGTGGCGACTGTGCGATCCGCCATTTCTGCGGCTCGCCGTGCCCCGCGGAGGCCCACGAAATGAACGGCGGGATGGACAAGATCGGCGCCTTCTGCGACTTCTACAAGGAGCAGGTCAATTATTCCCTGCGCCTGATCGCCGACGGCAAGGCCGACGACTATCTGTGGGACGGCTGGGACGAGGGGACCGAGACGGTGTTCAATCTCGCCCTTTGAGCTTCACAGGATCGCGCAGATGCAAAAAAGGCCGGGTCAAACCGGCCTTTTTCATGGGTGCCCGAATGTCGTTCAGGTGTTCGAGTCCGGGAAGGACTCCTTGCGTCGGCGCATGTAGGCCTGCAGTTCCTCGTCGACGGCGGGATCCAGTTCGGGCGCCTCGTACTCGGCGAGCATTTTCTTCCAGCGTGCGTTGGCGCGCTGTGCCATGTCGAGGCGGCCCTCGGCGTCCCATTGCTCGAAGCTGTTGTTGTCGGCAATGGGCGAGCGGTAGAAGGCATTCTCGAAGTTCGCCTGGGTATGGGCGCAGCCGAGGAAGTGCTTGCCCGGACCGACTTCGCGGATCGCATCCATCGCCTGGCCGTTTTCCGAGAGATCGACGCCACCCATCAGGGTCTGCATCATGCCGGCCTGGTCGGCGTCCATGATGAACTTCTCGTAGCCCATCGCGAGGCCGCCTTCAAGCCAGCCCGCGGTGTGCAGCGCGAAGTTCACCCCGGCCAGCGCGGTCGGCAGCAGCGTGTTGGCGCTCTCGGATGCCGCCTGCGCGTCGGGGATCTTCGAGGCGGTCAGCGAGCCTCCGGAACGGAAGGGCACACCGAGGCGGCGCGCGAGGTTCGCCATCACGTACAGCACCAGGGCGGGTTCGGGCGTGCCGAAGGTCGGTGCGCCCGATTGCATCGACATCGAACTTGCGAAGCTGCCGAACACCACCGGCGCGCCCGGATTGACGAGCTGGACGAAGGCCATGCCGGCCATCGCTTCGGCCAGCGTCTGCGCGGCAGTGCCGGCGACCGTCACCGGCGACATCGCGCCGGCGAGGATGAAGGGTGTGACCACGCAGGCCTGGTTGTTCCGTGCATAGACCTTGGCCGCGCCCAGCATCGTATCGTCGAAGGTCATCGGCGAATTGGCGTTGATCAGGTTGATCACGGCGGTGCGCGGCTTGCCTGTCTCCGGGTCGATCCACTGGTCGCCGAACAGGATCCTGGCCATCTCGACCGTGTCCTGCGCGCGCTCGGGGTGGGTGACGGAGCCCATGAAGCACTTGTCCGAGTACTTCATGTGGCTGTAGACCATGTCGAAATGCCGCTTGTTGACCGGCAGGTCGACCGGCTCGCAGATCGTGCCCCCGGAGTGATGGAGGCTGGGCGACAGGTAGGCGAGCTTGACGAAGTTGCGGAAGTCCTCGATGGTGCCGTAGCGACGCCCGTCGTCGAGGTTGTGGATGAAGGGGCAGCCATAGGCGGGCACGAAGACCGTGTTGGGGCCGCCGATGCGTACGCTGCGTTCGGGGTTGCGGGCGATCTGAGTGAATTCGCGCGGTGCGTTCTCCTGGATCAGCTTGCGGCACATGCCGCGCGGCATGCGCACCCGCTCGCCCTGCACGTCGGCCCCCGCGTCGCGCCAGATCTGCAGTGCCTCCGCGTCGTCGCGGAAGTCGATGCCGATCTCCTCCAGGATGGTGTCGGCGTTGTGCTCGATGATCGCGAGCCCTTCCTCGTTGAGCACTTCATAGAAGGGAACCTTGCGGGTGACGTACGGGACGCTCATCCCTTGCCCGCGTGACCGGGCCGCCCGGCGCGCCTCGCTTCCGCTGCGACCGCCGCGCCGGCGGGTTTCGGTGGTACTCATTGTCTCGCTCTCCATCATGTTGTTCGGAACACATCACGCTGCCAGTATGCGGAGGGACAGGGTGTGCTGACATGGCACGAAGCGACCCGCGATTAGCGATTTGCGCCAGACGGGGCCGGCAGTTCGGGAGATGGCGGCTCAGGGGATAGCGGCGCGCGCCTGCCGCGATAGCCTGATTCGTGACGGCCGCGGCTGCCTGCCGCACCCGTCACGAAGAACAGCCGTCGGTTGGACGGCCGTTTGCACTCAGGCGTAGTGGCACTCGTGCAGTGCCTTGTAAAGGCCGATCAGCATCACTAGCAACACGACGGTGAAGGGCAGGCCGGCGGTGACGGCTCCGGCTTGCAAGGCGTTGAGCGCATCGGTGCCGCCCGCCGACAGCAGGATCGCAGCGATCACGCCGACGAGGCAGGCCCAAAGCACCTTCTGCCGGCGCGGAGCATCGACCTTTCCGCCGGCCGTGATGCAGTCGATCACCAGTGCCCCGGAATCCGCAGAGGTCACGAAGAACACCAGAACGAGCATCACCGCAAGCAGGGAGGTGACCGAGCTCAGGGGCATGTTCGCGAGCATCTGGAAAAGGGGCAGTGACACATCGCTGATCCCCTTGGCCAGTTCGCCGATTCCCCCGGTCGTCTGCGCCAGCGCGTTACCGCCGAAGGCGGTCATCCAGAGCAAGGTGACCAGGGTCGGGACGATCAGGACCGCGGTCACCATCGCACGGACCGTGCGGCCCTTGGAGATGCGCGCAATGAAGATCCCCACGAAGGGCGACCAGGAGATCCACCAGGCCCAGTAGAAGACCGTCCATCCGTGGAGCCACTTGTCGTCCTCACGACCGATCCAGTTCGATAGCTGGAACAGATGTGAGGCGTAGTCGGAGGCCGTGGTGCCGAGCCAGCCGAAATACGCGACGATGCCGCCCGCGAAGGCGACGAACACCATCAGGGTGGTCGCCAGGACCATGTTGATATTGCTGAGGAGCTTCACGCCTCCGTCGATCCCGCGCCACACGGACAGCACGGTGATGCAGCTCACGACGACGATGATCCAGATCTGCAGGTCGATCGAATTTTCGGCTCCGGTCAGGAAATTAAGACCGCTGGCTGCCTGAGTCGCACCGAGTCCGAGCGAGGTGGCGAGTCCGAATATGGTCGCCAGCACTGCGAGAATGTCGATGAGGTGGCCGGGCCAGCCGCGCACCTTGTTGCCGAGCAGCGGGAAGAACGCGGCCCGCAGCGACAGCGGCAATCCCATGTTGAACGTGAAGAAGCCGATCGCGACCGCCACGACGGCATAAATCGCCCACGGGTGCAGGCCCCAGTGGAACATGGTGGCGCCCATCGCTGCGCTTGCGCCTTCCGGCGTTCTCGCCGGCGCGTTGAGGGGGGTGCCGTACCAGTCCGTGTAATAGGCAACGGGTTCGGCGACGCTCCAGAACATCAGTCCGATCCCCATGCCCGCGGCGAACAGCATCGCGAACCACGACATGGTCGAGTACTCGGGCCGTGCCGTGGCCCCCCCGAGCCTGACCTTGCCGACCGGCAGCAGGATCAGCGCGAAGCAGAACAGCACGAACGCGTTGCCGGCAAACATGAACAGCCAGTCGAAATGTTCGATCGCCCACGTCCGTGCGGCGACCATCTGGGCGCTCGCCGTCGCCGGATCGAACAGTGCGTAAAGGATGAAGAGCAGGGTAAAACCGGCGGAAATCGGGAACACGGGATTATGAAAATCCATGCCCCATAACTGCTTGTTGTCGATGCCTGGCTCCAGGGCCAGGCTATGACTGACGCTCATGTAGTTATCTCCTCAGATCTCGGTAGTTGCGGTTCGCCGGTTAATATTTGTTTCCCGGAGAAATACGTACTCCCCCAAATGCAGGCATATTGTTGGTGCTGGGATTCGCCGGCACTTGTCAGTCCACGACCGGATGCAGTCAAAAATGGTCATTGTGGGCGCAGTGAAAAAAGCGCGACAAGATGGGGCGAATACGCACCAATTTGGGGTGCCGAGAAATAGCCGCTGCAATTCACGCGGCAGTCGTTTCAATTCTAGCGGGGAGACGCACGTGGCACCGTTCGGCCGCGGATGGAGCGATCGCCGATTTGGGCCATCGCGTTCCGGGGGCGAACGAACATGCGGAAACGGACGTGAGCCCGTTTCCGCACTGCCGGCCCGTTCTCCGGCCGCTCGGGCGTGATCAGAAGTAGTAGCCGATACTGGCGTTGAAACGCCTTCCGGAGGTGTTGGAGCTTCCGCCGGCCGCCAGGGCATCGCCGAACACCGGCGAGAGGTAGGGCTGATTCTTGCCGTAGGCGTAGTCGAGCATGATCCACCAGCCACCGCTGCCGAATTCCACGCCGGTCACGTTCTGCACGCTGCGCGAATAGCCCGAGGCGGATTTGCGCAGTTGGCTCCAGTCGTTATAGACGCGGAAATTGCTGAAAGGCCCGATGGAACCGGGAATCTTGTAGCTCAGGCTCACGACGTCGATATTGCCTTTCGCCGCCATGCGGTTGGTGAAGCCGTAGGAGCCGATGATCACGCAGTCGTTGTCGCACGCGGACCACCAGTTGCCGTCGACCGAACCATTGCCGGAGAAGCTGTTGCGATAGCGGATGGTCTGGAGCTTGACGCCGAAATTGCCGAATTCGCCCGAGTAATGGATCGCCTGCGCATTGCGCCGGCCGCTGGACAATTCGGACGCTGTTGCCGCGAGCTGGCCCGTCATCGCGGAAACGCCGAATTCCGATTTGCCGCCGCCGAATTCGAAGTCGTAGGCGAGACGGCCGACGAAGGTATTGCGCTCTTCCCGCCCGTAGGTCTTCATCAGGTGGTTGCTGAAGCGCAGCGAATCATAGCCGTCGAGCACCGACATGTTGTCGGCCGCGCCCAGCATGTGGCCCCCGTCGGACGGGAAGAAGCCCAGCATCGTGCTCAAGCCGCCGTCCTTGCGCAGGTACTTCACGCCGAGCGCGAAGGTGTCCTCGAAGCCGGCGTAGTACGCCATGGATTCGAAGAAGTTGTGCGACGCGTAGCGCACCAGGCCGAAGGGCACGAGATCCTGGCCGACGCGGATTTCGCTCTTGTCCTGGAAGCGCATGCCCGCCCACAGGTATTCGTTCATCAGGATGCTGGCGCCTTCGTCGGCGCCCGTCTGACGGGTCGAGTAATGGTAATAACGCTGGCGGCCCGACGAAATGAAGCGGCCGTCGTCGTAGGTGTAGCCGAGACGGATCGTGTCGAATTCGAGCGTCCCTTTTCGATCCGGATTCCAGTCCAGGTGCTCGGCCCTGATCCGCACGGCACCGTCGAATTTCAGCGGGGATTCGGCAACCTGGGCAACCGCCGCCGATGCCGACATGAACAGGCAGGCGCCCGCCACTGCAAGGGGCGCTGACCTCGCACGCTTGAGAAACTTCATTGACCTATCTCCTTCCTTGATGGTGATTTTTTTATGTATTTTTCAAATGATCTCGAGCAAGCACGCGAGGGAATAGCTCCCGGTATTTATCGGCGTCTTTTCCCGGTTACGCCGATGGCGGGCTCGATCGAATTTCCGTGTCGAATCAGTGCACGCAACCCGGGCGAATCGGGACGCGACAAGACGGGGTGAATTGAATTGCCCGATTGCGTCCGGGTGCGGTCAGATGAAACAGCAGTGCCGGATCGGCTTCAATAGATGCGGCGCAGGAAGAATCGCGAAGGTCGCAAAGGGAACATTGCTGCGCCGCGGTGGAATTCCGGGCAGCGCGCTCAGGTTTCCCCGGGGCGAGGAGTGGGCGCGGCAGAGTCCTGCGTGCCGGGCTTCGCAGGGTGTTCGGGCGTGGGCATGATCTCGAGCACGGTGGCCGAGGTCCGCATCATCGGCACGAAGTGGGCATGTTCGAGGATCTCGTCCGGTTGCCGACGGGCCGCCGTCCAGGCGACGAGCGCGAGCAGCGCGTGCACGACGATCAAGTACAGCGGTAGCGCCGACGAGCCGATCCAGCCCATTGCCAGGCCGACGGCCATCGGCCCGATGGCCGCGCCGATACCGTGCAGCAGGAGCACGGCGCTCGATCCGGCGACGATGTTGTCTGCGGGGAGGTGGTCGACCAGGTGGGCCACGGCCATCGGGTAGATCGCGAAGCCGAAGCCGCCGAAGAGCGCGATGGCCGCGACCGCAACGCCCTGGCCGAGACCGGGCACGAGCAGGGGCAGGGCGGAGACGGTGGCGAGTGCGGCGGCGATCGCCAGGGCCTTGCGGCGGTCGATGCGGTCGGAGAGCACGCCGAGCGGCCATTGCAGCAGCGCGCCACCCAGGATGCCTGCGCTCATGAACAGGGGAACCCATTGTTCGCCGGCACCCGCGCGCGCGGCGTAGACCGGGCCCATGCTCCAGAACGCCCCGAGCGCGGTGCCCGTGAAGAAGGCGCCCGCCGCTGCGACGGGGATCTCGCGGACGATGCGCAGCAAGGGATACGAGGCCGCGCGATGCGGGGTCGGCTGCGTCAGCCGGGTCGAGGTGACCGGCATCACCGCGAGGCACACGAACAGCGCCGAGGCCATGAACAGGGCCAGTCCGTCGGCGGAATCGAAGCGCAGGAGTTGCTGCGCGGCGGCGAGCGAGAGCTGGTTCACGACCATGTAGATCGCGAAGATGCGCCCGCGCAGTGCCTGGGGTGTCTGGTCGTTGAGCCAGCTCTCGATCAGCATGTACAGCGCGACGATGGCCGCGCCTGCGAGCACCCGCAGCGCGACCCACACGATGGGCGATACGAACAGGCCGTGCAGCAGCGCGACGCCCGCGATGCCCACCGCGAAGAAGGCGAACGCGCGGATGTGGCCGACGCGCTGGATGAAGGGACGCGCGAGGAGGCTGCCGACGAGGTAGCCGGCGAAGTAGCCCGAGCCGAGAAGGCCGAGGAAGGCATCCGTGAATCCGGCGTCGTTGCCGCGGACGGCCACGAGGGTGCCGAGCAGGCCGTTGCCGATCAGCAGCAGGGCTACGCCGCTCATCAGTGTGGCGATCGGAAGGGTGTGTGCAAGCATTTTCTTGGCGCGGCGCCGCGGACGATATGCCGGGGGCGGAGGCTGGAGGGCGGACCGATCCGGCGGGCCGAGAGGTTCTTCGGATGTGAAAGGTGCCATGCGAAGGGAGCGAGGGCAAGGTGAAACGACCCCATCGCGCACGATTCCGGTGCGCGCGCTCCGTCGGGGTGCGCCTGCCGGTCCTGCATGTCGCACAGGAACAAGCCGGCGACCACTTGTGTTCCCGAAGCGACCTCCGTCGGTACTGTTTGCGATCGACGTATTGCGCCGGCCGCGCGCTGTGCTGTTTTATGACCTCGGGGCATGACCCTGCTGCCCGGAAGGTTGCTCGCGGATGCGGGCAGGGTAGCGGAGATGCCTGCGCACCGAAAAACCGAGGAGACCAAGGAAATGACGATGAGATTCAAGCTGCGGAGCCTGCTGCTCGCTGTGGCGGCAACGACGTGTCTGTTCACCCCGCTCGCGCACGCGGCGACGACGCTGAAGATGGCCACCGATTCGGGCGCCAAGGGCTCTCCCGCCGGCAACGCGCTGAAGAAATGGGCCGACCTGATCGAGCAGAAGTCGAAGGGGGACATCAAGGTGAAGGTGTTCTACCAGAACGAGCTCGGGGGGCAGCAGGAGGTGTTCGACCTGCACGTCGCGGGCGACGTGCAGCTGATGCTCAACTGGCCGATGACGTCCTACGACAAGCGCATCGGCGTGATCTACACGCCCTACATGACCACTTCGTGGGACGACGCGCTGAAGGCCTACAGCCCGGGCGGCTGGGTGAACAACCTGCTCGGCGGCATCTACAAGGACATCGGCCTGAAGTTCTTCGGCCCCTGGCCGGAAGGCTTCAACGGCGTCGCCACGCGCGGCAGCCACGCGCTGACGATCGGCGACGCCAAGAACATCAAGGTGCGCACGATGACGGTGTTCCCGGCGCCGCAGACGATGCAGGCGCTCGGCTACCAGACCGCCGCGATCGATTGGGGCGAGGTCTATACGGCGATGCAGACCGGGGTCGTCGATGGCGAGGCCGGCAACGTGATCTTCTGGGATTACGAGTACTTCCGCGACATCGTCAAGACCTACGTCCGCACCAAGCACTTCTTCATGACGGGCGTGCTGAGCATGAACCACAAGGCCTGGGACAAGCTTTCGGCCGAGCAGCAGAAGGTGGTCAGCGAGGCCTCGCTGGAGATCATGAACGACCAGTTCAAGGCCGCGAAGGCACAGGACGAGTTCTACGTGAAGAAGGCCGTCGAGGCTGGGATCAAGTACATCGAGCCGTCGCCTGCCGAACTGGCCGTGCTGGGGAAGGCGGCGCGCGAGAAGGTGTGGCCGCTGATGGAGAAGGAAATCGGGGCGGAGATCGTCAAGACGATCCGCAGCAACGCCTCGCCACTCTGATACGTGCCTGCTTGAAACCCGACCAGCCCGCTGATCCGGGCTGGTTTCCGTTGGACGGGATGAAAAAATGACAATGAGAGTGATTGCCGCGCTCGGAAAGAGCGCGGCCTGGTTGCTCGATGCCGCGGCGTTCGTCGCCAGCGTGCTGGTGGTCGGACTGATGCTGCTGCTCGTCGCGGGGCGCTATCTCTTCGGCTGGTCCATCGTCGGTCTGCTCGAAGTGATCATGATGTGCGGCATGTGGCTGTACATGCTGGGCGCGCTGATCGCCAGTCGGCGCAAGGAGCACCTGGTCGTCGACTTCTTCGCGCAGAAGTTCGGCGACGGGTGGGCGCGCGAGGCGCACAGGATCCTGGTCGGCGTGATCACCTTCGCGGCCACCGCGTTCTTCACGCTGCTCGCATGGCGCATGCTGCAATGGAGCTTCGATCATCCGCAGACGACGCCGGGCATGGGTATTCCGCTATGGATCCCGCAGTCGGCGATCCTGGTCGCTGCAGTCGGCAGTGGTCTTTATGCGCTGCGCGACATCGTACTGGCGGGCTTGGCCCTCTCGTCCGCACGCGCACGTACCGCAATCCGCTCCGAGGAGGCGCTGTCATGGAAGGCTTGATCGCAATCGGGCTGCTGCTCGTGATGATGGTCCTCGGCGTGCCGGTCGCATGGTCGTTCGCCGGCGTGCTGGCGTATCTCGTGTCCGCCTACGACGTCAATATCGACACGATCATGATGCAGGGCTACCGCTCGCTCGATTCGGTGATCCTGATCGCGCTGCCCCTGTTCGTGCTCACCGGCTACCTGATGCAGGGCGGGGGTATAGCGAGGCGGCTCGTCGAGTTCATCGAAGTGATGGTCGGGAAGCGGCGCGGCGGCATGGGAGCCTCGATGGTGCTGGCCTCCGGCATCTTCGGCGCGATCGCCGGCACCGCGACCGCCGCGGTGGCGTCGATCGGCACGATCATGATCGGTCCGCTCGAGCAACGCGGCTATCCGCGCCACTATTCGTCGGCGCTGCTGGGCATCTCGTCCTTGCTCGGCATCCTGATCCCGCCGTCGATCACGATGATCCTGTTCGCGGTCGTCACCCGCCAGTCGGTGGCGGCCTGTTTCGCGGCGTCCATCGGGCCGGCGATCCTGCTGATCATCGGCCTGATCGTCGCCAACCGCTTCAGCGTCGGGCGGCTGTTCCACGAGAGCTTCGCGGCTGCCGCGGACGGGCAGGAGCGGGTGTCGAAGGGCCGCGCGACGCTGAGCGCGCTGCCGGCCCTGTCGCTGCCGCTGATCATCCTCGGCGGGATCTACGGCGGGATCTTCACGCCGACCGAGGCAGCGGCGGTCGCGGCCTTCTGCGCGATGATCGTGGGTTTCTTCTTCTACCGCGACCTGACGGCGAAGGGCTTCGCGCACAACCTGGTCGCGGCCGCCGAGACGACCGGCACCGTGATCCTGATCCTGCTCTTCAGCTTCATGATCGGGCGAATCCTTGCGTCCGAAGGAATCCCGCAGGACCTCACGGAATGGGTGACCTCGCTGGTGAGCAATCCGCTGCTGATCCTCGTGACCGTCAACCTCGTGCTGATCCTCGCCGGCATGATCATCGACGATGTGTCCGTGACCGTCGTCATCGCGCCGCTGTTCCTGCCGCTGATGATGGAAACCGGCATGCATCCGGTGCATTTCGCGTCCATCGTCGCGTGCTCGGTGGTGATCGGGGCGAATAGCCCGCCGGTGGCGCCCATCCTCTACATGGCGTGCCGTATCGGGAAGGCGGAAATCCATCGCACGATCGCGCCCGCAATCGCGCTGATGCTGTTCGTGGCCTTGCCGGTGATGGTCGTTACGACCTTTGTGCCGGAGCTGTCGCTCGCGTTGCCGAGGCTGCTCGGCTTCCTGTGAGTCGCGAAGTGCGGTGCAGCAATGGTGCGATGTCGCGTTTGGGAAAACGCCCGTCGTAAGGAGACAAGACGAGAGCCCCGCCGCTGTTGATTAGCCCTGCTGGGAGTGTCACTATTTGTTCGTCGGAAACGACGCGGCAAACGGTGCGGCGCGCCCTCCGGAACAGTTTCTTCCTAAGACTTTGGGAATAGCGTTCAGGGGCCCCGCAGCACCGCGTGGTGCACGAGGACTATTCAAACGACAAGGCCGGCAGAAAGACCGGCCTGCGTGGCACCCAGGGGTGCCTGTGGAGGAGGGGTAATGATGTACGAACGCAATCGCGCCGCGGCCGGGAGGCCGACGGAGCCGGGTGTCGTCGCCAGGCCGACCCGTATCGGTTTCCTGCTGCTCGACAATTTCACGCTCATTGCGCATTCGTCGGCCATCGAGCCATTGCGCATGGCCAATCACCTGAGCGGGGAAGAGCATTACCAGTGGTTCACGCTCAGCGAGAACGGTGACTCGGTGCGCGCCAGCGACGGCCAGCGCATTCTCCCTGATGCACCGATGGACGATGCGCACGATCTGGACATCGTGATCGTGTGCGGCGGAGTCGCCCAGCAGCAGGCGATCCGCAAATCGCACCTGAGCTTCCTGCAGGCCCAGGCGCGCCGCGGCGCACTGATCGGCGGCGTATGCACGGGAACCTGGGCGCTGGCGCAGGCCGGGCTGCTTGACGGCTACCGCGCAAGCATTCACTGGGAATGCATTTCCGGATTGCAGGAAGCTTTCCCGAAAGTGCTGGTGACGAATCGCCTCTTCACCATCGAGGCGAACCGCCTGACCGCATCGGGCGGTACCGCGCCACTCGACATGATGCTGAACCTGATCGGCAAGCAGCACGGGCGCGAACTGATGGGGGCCATCTCCGAGATGTTCATGTGCGAGCGCATCCGCAACGATCAGGAGCAGCAGCGCATTCCCCTGCGCCACGTGCTGGGGACCTCGCAGCCGAAACTGCTCGAGATCGTCGCCTTGATGGAAGCCAACATCGAGGAACCGCTCGAGCTGGAGGATCTCGCGGCCATCGCGGGCATCTCGCGGCGGCAGCTGGAGCGCCTCTTCCTCAGGCACCTGAATTGTTCACCGTCCCGTTATTACCTGACGATCCGGATCAACCGCGCCCGCCAGCTGCTGCGGCAGACCTCGATGATGATCATCGAGGTCGCCACGGCCTGCGGATTCGTCTCGACGCCACATTTCTCGAAGTGCTACCGCGGGTTTTTCGGTGTTCCGCCGAGCAGCGAGCGGACCATCGAGCCCGTGCCGCGCGGCGCGCGCGGGCGGCGCGAGATCTTTATCGCCGACGAGAGCGCCGACCTGCCGGACGTCGTCCTGCCCGCGTCGACCGCCGAACTGGCGCTGATGGCTGCCCGCGGCGAGGCGACCTACGGAAGCCTCACGCGCGCGCCGCGTCGCGCCGTGTGCTGACAGGACGACGCCTCCGCGCCGGCGTCTGAAGCTTCACGTGTCCAATCCGCCCGGAACCTTTCTGGTTCCGGGCGGATTCTTTTTTGGGCATCTCGAAGCCGGTTTCATTGCGTGATCGAACCGCTATACACGTGCAGCGCGCAGGGCTTGTCGCGGTTCGCACCAAAATGACGCATTTTGACTCGTGCCCGTCGCTTCCCGTGCGATAGGTCTCCCGGCGAGAACGCTATTCTCATCCCCACGAATAGCGCTTGCCGAGGAGCTGCGAATGAATGCGAAGGAAGTTCACGACAGTGCCGTTGTCATCGACGGGCTGATCATTGCGAAGTGGAACAGGCATCTGTTCGAGGACATGCGCCGGGGCGGCCTGACCGCGGCGAATTGCACCGTGTCGGTGTGGGAAGGCTTCCAGGCGACCGTCGACAACATCGTCATGGTCAATCGCCTGATGGCGGAGAGCGCCGATCTCGTTATGCCGGTGCGCACCACCGCCGACATCGCCGCGGCGAAGGAAGCCAACAAGACCGGCATCATCCTCGGCTTCCAGAACGCGCATGCGTTCGAGGACAAGCTGGGCTACGTCGAGATCTTCAAGAAGCTCGGCGTGGGCATCGTGCAGATGTGCTACAACACGCAGAACCTCGTCGGCACCGGCTGCTACGAGCGCGACGGCGGGCTGTCGGGCTTCGGCCGCGAGGTCGTCGCCGAGATGAACCGCGTGGGCATCATGTGCGACCTCTCGCACGTCGGCGCGAAGACCTCCGAGGAGGTGATCCTCGAGTCGAAGAAGCCGGTCTGCTATTCCCACTGCCTGCCGTCCGGCCTCAAGGAACATCCGCGCAACAAGTCCGACGCCGAACTGAAGTTCATCGCCGATCACGGCGGCTTCGTCGGCGTGACGATGTTCGCGCCCTTCCTCAAGAAGGGCATCGACTCGACGATCGACGACTACGCCGAAGCCATCGAGTACGTGATGGACATCGTCGGCGAGGATGCGATCGGCATCGGCACCGATTTCACGCAGGGCCACGACAAGGACTTCTTCGAGTGGCTCACGCACGACAAGGGCTACGCCCGCCGCCTCACCAACTTCGGAAAGATCGTCAATCCGCTCGGCATCCGGACCGTTGGTGAATTCCCCAATCTGACCGAAACGCTGCTCAAGCGCGGCATGCCCGAGCGTGTCGTGCGCAAGGTGATGGGCGAGAACTGGGTGCGCGTGCTGCGCGACGTCTGGGGCGCTTGATGTTTTCCGGGGCATAGCCCCGCACGACGTTCCCTTCCCTTTAAAGGGGAAGGGCTAGGGATGGGGATGGGTTTCCGGCGTGATCCGAAGAAGGCCCGTCCCGCCCTGACAAAATACTGGAGACAAACCGAACATGAAGACCGCACCGCAACTGCCGATCGAAGTCGATTCCGAAACCGGCGTCTGGACCACCGACGCGCTGCCGATGCTGTACGTGCCGCGCCACTTCTTCATCAACAACCACAAGGGCATCGAGGAAGAGATCGGCGCCGAGCGCTACGCGCAGATCCTCTACAAGGCGGGCTACAAGTCGGCCTGGCACTGGTGCGAGAAGGAAGCCGCGCTGCACGGACTGTCCGGTGTCGCGGTGTTCGAGCACTACATGAAGCGCCTGTCGCAGCGCGGCTGGGGGCTGTTCTCCATCGAGGCCATCGATCTTGAAGCCGGCACCTGCCGCGTGCGCCTCGACCACTCGGCCTTCGTCTATGAGTACGGCAAGGTCGGCCGCAAGATCGAATACATGTTCACGGGCTGGTTTGCCGGCGCAATGGACCAGATCCTGGCCGCCGCCGGCAGCCCGCTGCGCACGCTCGCCGAGCAGACCCAGAGCGGCGCCGAGGAAGGCTGCGACTACGGCGTGTTCATCACCCGCCCGCGCTGATAGGAGTAAATGGCCATGGCCCAGTTCGACGCCCTGTTCCAGCCGATCCAGATCGGCAAGCTGACCATCCGCAACCGCATCGTCAGCACCGCGCACGCCGAGGTCTATGCGACCGACGGCGGCATGACCACCGAGCGCTACGTCAAGTACTACGAGGAGAAGGCCAAGGGCGGCATCGGCCTGTGCATCTGCGGCGGCTCCTCGGTTGTCGCGATCGACAGTCCGCAGGGCTGGTGGAAATCGGTGAATCTGTCGACCGACAAGATCATCCCGCACTTCCAGAACCTCGCCGACGCGATGCACAAGCATGGCGCGAAGATCATGATCCAGATCACGCACATGGGCCGGCGCTCGCGCTGGGACGGCGAGAACTGGCCGCATCTGGTGTCGCCGTCGGGCATCCGCGAGCCGGTGCACCGCGCGACCTGCAAGACGATCGAGCCCGAGGAGATCGAGCGCATCATCGGCAACTACGCGCAGGCGGCGCGCCGGGCGAAGGAGGGCGGGCTGGATGGGGTGGAGCTGTCGGCGGTGCATCAGCACCTGATCGACCAGTTCTGGAGCCCGCGCGTGAACCAGCGCAACGACGAGTGGGGCGGCTCCTTCGAGAACCGCATGCGCTTCGGCATGGAGGTGCTGAAGGCGGTGCGGGCCGAGGTCGGGCGCGACTTCGTGGTTGGCATGCGCATCTGCGGCGACGAGTTCCACCCGGACGGTCTCACGCACGAGGACATGAAGCAGATCGCCAAGTACTACAGCGACACGGGTCTGCTCGACTTCATCGGCGTCGTCGGTTCGGGCTGTGACACGCATAACACGCTGGCGAACGTGATCCCGAACATGAGCTATCCGCCGGAGCCCTTCCTGCATCTGGCGGCCGGGATCAAGGAAGTGGTGTCGGTGCCGGTGATCCACGCGCAGAACATCAAGGACCCGAATCAGGCGCAGCGCATCCTCGAAGGCGGCTACGTCGACCTCGTCGGCATGACGCGCGCGCACATCGCCGATCCGCACTTCGTGAACAAGATCAAGATGGGCCAGGTCGACCAGATCCGCCAGTGCGTCGGCGCGAACTACTGCATCGACCGCCAGTACCAGGGCCTGGACGTGCTGTGCATCCAGAACGCCGCGACTTCGCGCGAGCATCAGGGGCTGCCGCACATCATCGAGAAATCGACGGGGCCGAAGCGCAAGGTAGTCGTCGTCGGTGGCGGGCCGGCCGGCATGGAAGCGGCGCGCGTCGCGGCCGAGCGCGGCCATGACGTGACGCTGTTCGAGAAGAAGGACGCGCTGGGCGGCCAGATCTCGATTGCCGCCCGGGCGCCGCAGCGCGACCAGATGGCGGGCATCACGCGCTGGTACCAGCTCGAGCTCGCACGCCTGAAGATCGACCTGCGCCTGGGCGTTGGGGCGGATGCGGCGACGATCATGGACCTGAGGCCCGACGTCGTCGTGCTGGCGGTGGGGGCCCATCCCTTCCTCGAGCAGAACCCGCACTGGGGCGCCGCCGAAGGGCTGGTCGTGAGCAGCTGGGATGTCCTCGAAGGCCGGGTCGCGCCGGGCAAGAACGTGCTGGTGTACGACACGATCTGCGAGTTCTCCGGCATGTCGGTCGCGGACTACCTCGCCGACAAGGGCGCCAAGGTCGAGATCGTCACCGACGACATCAAGCCGGGTGTGGCGATCGGCGGCACGACCTTCCCGACCTACTACCGCAGCCTGTACCCCAAGGAAGTGATCATGACCGGGGACCTGATGCTGGAGAAGGTGTATCGGGAAGGCGACAAGCTGGTCGCGGTGCTGGAGAACGAATACACCGGTGCAAAGGAAGAGCGGGTCGTCGACCAGATCGTGGTCGAAAACGGCGTGCGGCCGGACGAGAAGCTGTACTACGAGCTGAAGCCGGGTTCGCGCAACAAGGGCCAGGTGAACATCGAGGAGCTCTTCGCGATCCAGCCGCAGTCCTGCCTTGCGGAGAAGGGTGATGGCTACCTGCTGTTCCGCATCGGCGACTGCGTGTCGCAGCGGAATACGCATGCGGCCATCCTGGATGCGTTGCGGCTGTGCAAGGACTTCTGAGTACGCGGAGGTCTTGGTCGAAGCTGACGTAATTGCGCACGGTCCGGCGCGGTCTTGTGGAGTTCGCACGGTGCGATTAGCAGGTTCCTTCCCCTTCAAGGGGGCGAGGACGGGGTTTCGCGAAGCATCGCTTCGCGCCGTCCGAGCGGGCCGGCTGTGCAAAGCCGGCCTTGGAATGGACAGGATGGGGATGGGTTTCTTACTGGCGCTGCGGAGTCCACCCATCCCCACCCCAACCCAGGAGTCTCCGCTTCGCTCCGCCGCTCCGGCGGCGGGGAGCAGGGCTCCCCGAAACCCCGCTTCCGCCCCCTTGAAGGGGAGGGAGTCGTCCGCGGCTCGCGGCATCTGTTCCGTTTCATCAAGAGAGCAACGTCCTACTAGGAGAGACGAATGCTTGACGTAGTACTCCCCATACTTATCTTCGCCTCGCTGGCGCTGGCCCTGCTGGGCGCCATCCGGCGGATCCGACTGTGGCGCCAGGGACGCCCCTCGCCAGTCTCCGTGCTCGGCGGCCTGGCCGCGATGCCGCGCCGCTACCTGGTGGACCTCCACGACGTCGTCGCGCGCGACAAGGTGTTCGCCAACACCCACGTCGCGACGGGTGGCGGTTTCGTCGCCGCCGCCGTGCTGCTGATCCTGGTGCACGGCTTCCAGTTTGAGAGCCGGCTGCTCAGCTGGGCGCTGCTCGCGGCCACCGCGGTGATGTTCGCGGGCGCGCTGCGTGTCGCCGCGCGGCGGAAGAACCCGCCCGCACGGCTCTCGCGCGGCCCGTGGATGCGCCTGCCGAAGAGCCTCTTCGCGTTCGCGAGCGGCGTGTTCCTGGTCACGCTGCCGACGGCCGGTGTACTTCCGGCCTCGTTCGGCGGCTGGGCGCTCGCCGCGGTGCTGACGCTCATCGTCGCGTGGGGCATCAGCGAGATGTTCCTCGGCATGACGTGGGGCGGACCGATGAAGCATGCCTTCGCCGGCGCGCTGCATCTGGCGTTCCACCGCCGGCCCGAACGCTTCGGCGGCGGGCGCTCGACCGGTCTCAAGCCGATCGACCTGAAGGACGCCACCGCGCCGCTGGGCGTCGGCAAGCCCGCGGACTTCACGTGGAACCAGCTCCTCGGCTTCGATGCCTGCGTGCAGTGCGGCCGCTGCGAGGCGATGTGCCCGGCCTTCGCCGCCGGCCAGCCGCTGAACCCGAAGAAACTGATCCAGGACATGGTCGTCGGTCTGGCCGGCGGCACCGACGCCGCCTATGCGGGCTCACCTTACCCTGGCAAGCCGATCGGCGAGCACGGAGGCGACGCGCACAGCCCGATCGTCCTGCGAGAGGGCCGCGCGCTCGTCGATGCGGACACCCTGTGGTCCTGCACGACCTGCCGCGCCTGTGTCGAGGAGTGCCCGATGATGATCGAGCACGTCGATGCGATCGTCGACATGCGCCGCTTCCTGACGATGGAGCACGGCAACACGCCGAACAAGGGTCGGGAGGTGCTGGAGAACCTCGCGACCACCGACAACCCCGGCGGCTTCGATCCTGCATCGCGCATGAACTGGGCGGCCGACCTGGACCTGCCGCTGATGGCGAAGCGCGGCACCGCCGACGTGCTGCTGTGGATGGGCGACGGCGCCTTCGACATGCGCAACCAGCGCACGCTGCGGGCCCTCGTGAAGGTGCTGCGCGCGGCGCAGGTGGATTTCGCGGTGCTCGGCAACGAGGAACTCGACAGCGGCGACGTCGCACGTCGGTTGGGCGACGAGGCCACCTTCCAGACGCTCGCCGTGCGTAACGCGGCGACGCTCGCGAAGTACCGCTTCCGCGAGATCGTGACTTGCGACCCGCATAGCTTCCATGTGCTGAAGAACGAGTACCCGGCCTTTGGCGCGAGCTACGCGGTGACGCATCACAGCACCTTCATCTCCAAGCTTATGGAGAAGGGGCGGCTCGCGCTGGGTGAATGGACCGGTGGCCGCGTGACCTACCACGACCCGTGCTACCTCGGCCGCTACAACGGCGAGTATGAAGCGCCGCGCAATGCCCTCAAGGGCATCGGCATCAAGGTCGTCGAGATGGAACGCTCCGGCTTCCGTTCGCGCTGCTGCGGTGGTGGCGGCGGGGCGCCGATCACCGACATTCCCGGCAAGCGCCGCATCCCCGACATGCGCATGGAAGAGATCAATTCGACGAAGGCCGACATCGTGGCCGTCGGATGCCCGCAATGCACGGCGATGCTCGAAGGCGTCGTCGGGCCGCGCCCGGAAGTGCTCGACATTGCCGAGCTCGTCGCGGCGCAGCTGGTGGCGGCACCGGCGCCGGCGCGGGGCGCGGACAAGCGTGTTCAGGTGGAACGCGCAGTGGAGGTGGTGGCATGAGTGAAATCGTCAGACGCGATCCGCGCACCGAGTGGATCGCCCGCAATCGCCTGCATCCCGAGCACGAGGCCGTGCTGGCGCAGCTGAACGGGGGCGCGGCGGTGGCGCAGTGGATGGGGCCGAACGGCATCATCCGGCGCAATCCGCACGCGGTCGGCTTCATCGGCCCGAACGGCATCCGCCGCATCGACCGCAGCGGCGCGCAGACGGCCCATGCGTCGGGCTCCGCGCGGCGGGAAGCCGCCGCAGTGCCGTCGCGCCGGCCGGTGCGCATCGACACGCCCGCGTTCATCGTCGCGGTGATGGCCGACATGCCCGGCGGCCGCCTGTCGGCCCACGACCGCGACGTGCTGGGCCTCGCGCGGCAACTCGCCGACGAAGGGGGGCAGGGCGCGGTGCTGCTGGTGAGTTTCTGCGAGTCGCGCGAGGACGCGCTCGGCGAAGCCGGTGTCGATCGCGTGGTGAACTTCGCCGGCGAGTCCTTCGAAGGCTACGCGCCGGAACAGCGTCTCACGGCCCTGGGCGGCATCGAGCGCCAGCACGAGCCACGGTACTGGCTGTTCCCGGACTCGCCGCTGGGCGGGGCGGAGCTGGGCCGGCGTCTCGCGGCCCGTCTCGGCGAGCGGCCGGCGACCCAGGTGTGGCAGATCGCCGACGGACAATGCACCGGCCGTGGTGCTGCGGGCACGACCGACGTCACGCGCAAGCTGCCGCGCATCGTGCTTGCGCTGCCCGAATGTGCCGAACCGGTGAGCGAGACCGTGCACGCCGCGGCGCCGATCGACCCGCCCGCAGCCCTGCCGCAGCCGCTGCGGCGCGTCGAGGATCTCGGCGCGGTCGCGGTCGATCCGGCCGGCGTGGCGCTCGCGGAAGCGGAATTCATCCTGTCGGCCGGCAACGGCATCCGCGACTGGGACGGCTTCCACCAGGCGGCGCGCGTGCTCGGCGCGACGGAAGGCGCCTCCCGCGTCGCGGTGGACAACGGTTTCATGCCGCGACACCGCCAGGTCGGTGCGACCGGCACCTGGGTCACGGCGCGGGTGTATCTGGCCGTCGGCATCTCGGGCGCGATCCAGCACCTGCAGGGCATCCAGCAGTGCGACAAGGTCATCGCGATCAACACCGATCCCGGTTGCGACATGGTGAAGCGGGCGGATCTCTCGGTGATCGCGGATTCGAGCGAGGTGCTCGCCGCGCTGGTGGAGATGGTCGAAGGCGTTCGCAAGGAGCAACGCAATGCAGCGTGATGGCAATGGAAATGCGGCGACGGAGCCGTCGCTGAAAGTCGCCGCCCTGGTCTCGGTCGGCCGCCACCCGGTGACCGGCCGGGCGCGGCGCGCGGAGTACGACGCGCGCGCGGTCGAGATCGGCCTGTCGCTGGCGAAAGGCGGGGATCTGTCGCTCGTGCATGCGGGCGCCTCGTCGCCCGAGACGGAGGCGGCGCTGCGCGGCTACCTGGGCATGGGCCCTGGCGCCGTAGACGTTCTGCAGCAACCGGAGGGGTCCGACGTCGTGCCGGCGCTGGAAAGCTGGCTGCGCGCCGCCGGCCCGCGCGTCGTGTTGTGCGGGGCGCGCGGTGAAACCGGGGAAGGGTCTGGTCTCGTGCCTTTCATCCTCGCCGAACGCCTCGGCTGGTCGCTGGTATCCGGGCTCGCCGAGATCGAGTCGGTGGACCGCGACACGATGACGGTGCTGCAGGCCCTGCCGCGCGGGCAGCGGCGACGCCTGAAGGTGCGCCTGCCCGCCGTCGTGACGGTCGATGCGGCGGCGCAGCCTGCACGGCAAAGCGCCTTCGGGCCCGCGCAACGCGGCGAGTTGCATCGCGTCGCGTCCGAGGTGGTGCCCGATGCTGCTGCGCGCGAGTGGACGGTGGCGCCAGCGCGCAAGCGCCCGAAGCGCCTCAAGATCGTGAAGGCGGCGTCCGCCCGCGACCGCTTCAAGGCCGCTGCGGCGAAGGCCGAAGGCAGCGGCGGGCAGGTGCTCACAGGCGTTTCCGCGCAACAGGGCGCCGAGGCCATCCTCAAGCTGCTGCGCGAGGAAGGGGTGCTGCGGTGAGCGCGGGAGACCGCGACTATCGCGGACCGTCGAAAGGCGTAAAGTATTCCTCGTCCTTCAGGAGGGCCACATCATGATGTTTGCCGACCTCGTCGATATCGACGACTTTCGCGAGCGGCTCGGCGCATTGGGGGTTGCGCTGCCGCAGGGCGAAACGCCCGACGACTGGGCGCGGCGTGTGCGCGCCGCCCAGCCCGTCGACGGCCTCCCCGAACTGATCGCCGCCCTGTGCGCCGAGGGCACGACGCTGCAGCCCGAGGTGCGCAGGGCCATCGATCTGATCCTGGTGCCGTGAGTCCGTCAGTCACCTCTGACGATGGAGGAGACGGCCGCACCCCGAACGACCGCACGAACCCGTAGGTCGGGAGGAGCGTAACGCCTCCCGCCCTACGAAACCTTGCTCCGCCCGATGCCGCAAACAGATCGACTGGAGGTCGCACATGGGTAAATTGCCCGACCCGCGGACCCCTAGACTGATTCTCGCCGATCTTCTCGTTAAGGTATTACCGTTCGCCCTGAGCTAGTCGAAGGGCCCAGTCCGAACGGCATTTACTTGCCCGCTTGATAACACGGTCGGCAGTTCCACCCGCTGGATCGCAGTTCTCGACTCGCAGCACACAGACTCATCACCAACGGGCCAATCCATAGAGCCCGACACATCAGACCGGAGGAGTAGATGTTTTCAAGACTGAGGCAAGTGTTCAAACACGCAATCGGCGCTGCGATGATCGTTTCGGCGGTGGCCGGTGCGAGCAGCGTCCAGGCCGCCGATCAGAAGACGATCAAGATCGGCTGGACGGCGTGGTCCGATGCGGAGGCGGTGACCAACATCGCCAAGCAGTTGCTCGAGCAGCGGCTCGGCTACAAGGTCGAGCTGGTGATGACCGACATCGGGCTGCAGTACCAGGGCGTCGCCAAGAAGCAGCTCGACGTGATGTTAATGGCATGGTTGCCGAATACGCACAAGGCCTACTGGGACAAGCTCAACGGCGATCTGGTCGATCTCGGCATCCTGTATGACAACGCCAAGCTCGGCTGGGCCGTTCCCGACTATGTCCCCGCGTCCGAGCTGTCGTCGATTACCGATCTGAACAAACCAGAAGTGGCGAAGAAGCTAAAGAGCCAGGTCCAGGGAATCGACCCGGGTGCTGGCCTGATGCGCGCCTCCGAACAGGCGCTCAAGGACTACAGCCTCGCCGGCTACGACCTGCGCACGGGTTCCGATGCCGCGATGATCGTCGCCCTCGATCGCGCGATGGCGCGCAAGGACTGGATCGTCGTCACGACGTGGAATCCGCACTGGATGTTCTCGAAATACAAGGTGCGCTACCTCGAGGATCCGAAGAAGTCGCTCGGCGGCGCCGAAGCCATCCACGCGATCGGGCGCAAGGGCTTCGACCAGGACTTCCCGAAAGCGGCGGCCTTCATCAAGAACTTCAAGATTCCGCTCTCGGACCTTGAAGGCATCATGGCGAAGGCGAAGGAATCGTCCTACGAGAAAGAGGCCGCGGCCTACATTGCGAGCCATCCCGAAATGGTTGCAGCCTGGTTGAAGGACGCCCGGTAAGGCGGCGTATTGCGCGCAGACGCGAAAACCGGTGTTCGCAGCATTGCGGGCACCGGTGTCGATTGATGGGTGGAGCAGTGCGCTGGAGGTACGCGAGACCATGCAAGCAAAGATCGTAGTAAAGGATCTGTACAAGATCTTCGGCCCCAAACCGGACGTGGCGATGCAGATGCTGCGTTCGGGCAAGGACAAGGACCGGATCGTTCGGGAAACGGGCATGGTGGTCGGTGTCCAGAACGCGAATTTCCACATCAACGCGGGCGAGATCTTCGTCATCATGGGTTTGTCCGGGTCCGGCAAATCCACGCTGATCCGCCTGCTCAACCGCTTGATCGAGCCCAGCTCCGGGCAGGTTCTCGTCGACGGACAGGATGTGGCGTCGATGGACCCGCGCGAGCTCATCAAGCTGCGCCGCCGCGACATGGCGATGGTCTTCCAGTCGTTCGCGCTGCTGCCGCACCTCACGGTGCTCGCGAACGCCGCCTTCGGGCTCGAGGTCTCCGGCGTGCCGCGCAAGGAGCGCGAAGCGCGGGCGATGAAGGTGCTCGAACAGGTGGGCCTGGGCGCCTACGCGAACCGCTATCCGCGCGAGCTGAGCGGCGGGATGCAGCAGCGCGCGGGACTTGCGCGCGCGTTGGCCGTCGATCCGTCGCTGATGCTGATGGACGAGGCCTTTTCCGCGCTCGACCCCCTTAAGCGCACCGAAATGCAGGACCTGCTGCTCGACCTGCAGCGCGAACAGCAGCGCACGATCATCTTCGTCTCCCACGATCTCGACGAGGCCTGCCGCATCGGCAACCGCATCGCCATCATGGAAGGCGGGCGCATCGTGCAGATCGGCACGCCCGACGAAATCATCCGCAACCCCGCCGACGAATACGTGCGGGCCTTCTTCAACGGGGTGGATGTGAACAAGTACCTGTCCGCCAAGGACATCGCCGACGCCGATGCGGTGCCGGTATTCAAGGCGCACGGCGATTTCGCGGACGGTTTCCACGGCGCGATCGAGCGTTTGCGCGCGGCGCGGCGCAATTACGGTTTCGTCGTGGATGGCGAGCACAAGCTCGTCGGCACCGTCTCCATCGACTCGATGATCCGCTCGCTCGAATCCGGCTCCACCGAACTCTCCCACGCGCTGCTGACCGACCTCCCGCCGGTCAATGGCAACCTCAACCTGCGCGAGCTGATCTGCCGCATCGTGAAGATGCCCTATCCGCTGCCGGTGATCGAGTCGCAGGGCCACTACATCGGCGCGGTCACCCAGACGATCCTGCTCAAGAAGATGGCGAAGGAAGAACTCAGCCATGCGTGATTTCCTGCCGATCGGCGAATGGGCCGAGAAAACTATCAACTTCATCCTCGAAAACGACCACGGGGTGCTGGAGAACCTGGGCGACGTCGTCGGGGACATGACGGCGCTGACCGAGCAGCTCTTGCAACTGGTGCCGGACTGGCTCCTCGCGGGCATGTTCGTCGCGCTGGGATTCTGGCGCCTCGGCTGGAAGTTCGCGGTCGTCGCAGCGGCGGCCTTCGTCGTCATCATCGGCACCGGCTTCTGGCCGGCAACGATGGTCACGCTCGCGCTGATCATCGCGGCGACGCTCATCAGCCTCCTGGTCGGTATACCGCTGGGCATCGCCGCGGCGCTCAACCGGCGGATCAACTACCTGCTGCGGCCGGTGCTGGACTTCATGCAGACCATGCCGGCCTTCGTCTACCTCATCCCGGCGGCGATGGTGTTCGGACTCGGGCGCGTACCGGCGGTCCTGGCGACGGTGATCTTCGCCATGCCGCCGGTGGTCCGCCTGACCGCGCTCGGCATCCGCCAGGTCAACAAGGAGCAGGTCGAGGCCGGCATCACCTTCGGCTGCACGCCGCTGCAGGTGCTGCTCAAGATCCAGATTCCCGGCGCGCTGCCCTCGATCATGGCCGGCATCAACCAGACGATCATGATGGCGCTGTCGATGGTGATCATCGCGTCGATGGTCGGTGGCGGCGGCCTGGGCAACAACGTCCTCGCCAGTATCCAGCGCCTCGACATCGGACTGGGCTTCGAGTCCGGACTCGCGGTGGTGTTGCTCGCGATCATCCTCGATCGTCTTACCGAAAGCTTCGGCGTGCGGAAGGAAGAGCGGATCGCACGTCGGAAAGGGGGCCAGGGGCAGGAGTCCTGACGCCCCGGACCCGCGGATCACCAGGTCGGCGCAGTGCTGATCATCCGCTCGGCGGCTTCTGCGTCGAGCGGCTGGCCAAAGTAATATCCTTGGCCATAATCGACCCCCAAGGCCCGCAGCCGGGCCAGTTGGGCCGCGGTCTCGACCCCTTCGGCGATCACGCTCATACCGAGCGTGCGGGCGAGGGTGACGATCGTCTGGACGATATCGTCCGCCGCCTGGTCCGTGTCCATGCGGCGCACGAAGGAGGCGTCGACCTTCAGGGTGTCGAGCGGGAAGCGGTGCAGGTATGACAGCGACGAGTAGCCGGTGCCGAAGTCGTCCATCAGGAGTTCGATTCCGAGTGCGCGCAGTTTCGTCAGCACGGCGGCCGCCGCTTCGGCGTGCTCCATCAGCAGCGTCTCGGTCACCTCCAGCTTGAGACTGCCCGCGTCGAGGCCGGTTTCGGCCAGCACCGCACGGATCTGCTCGAGCAGGTCCGGCTGCACGAACTGCCGGCCGGCGAGGTTCACGCTGATCTTCCCGGCCGCGCGCTCCGGAAAACGCCGTTGCCAGTCCTGCATCTGTCGGCAGGCTTCGGCCAGCACCCAGCGGCCGATCGACACGATGAGACCGGTCTCCTCGGTGAGCGGAATGAACTCGCCTGGCGGCACCAGCGTACCGTCGGCCCGGCGCATCCGCACCAGCGCTTCGAACCCGGCCAACCGGCCGGTGGGCAGGTCGACGATGGGCTGGTAGTAGACGCGGAACTCGTCGCCGCGTGAAACCGCCCGGCGCAACTGCGTCTCCATGTCGAGCAGGGCGACCACGCGCTCGCGCATGTCGGCGGCAAAGACCTCCTGGCACGCACCACCGCGCCGCGTGGCGTTGTGCGCGGCCGTCTCCGCGTCACGCAGGATGTCGGCGGGGTCTGCGTAGTCGGGCCGGCCGAGGGCGATCCCCACGCTCGCCGACGAGAACAGCGCGTGCCCGTCCACGTTGAAGCCGGCCGCCAACTCGGTCTGGAGGCGCTCCGCGAAGCGTATCGCCTCCGTGACATCGCTGGTTTCGTCGAGCAGGAGCGCGAAATTCTCGCCGCCCAGGCGGGCCGCCGTGTCACCGGGGCGGAGCCCGGAGCCCAGGCTGCGTGCGACCGCAATCAGGAACTCGTCGGCGACGGTTGCGCCCAGGCTGTCACCGATGAGTCGGAAGCGGTCCAGGCTGATGAACAGGAGGGCGAACCCGTGCGCCTTGCCCAGCCGGTGGCGGTCGAGGGCGTCGCCGAGACGGGTTAGCAGCAATGCGCGGTTCGGAAGGCCGGTGAGCGTGTCGCGCAGGAACTCTTCCTCCACCACCGAGCCGAGCACGAGACGCGCTGAAGCCGCGCCGATGATGCCGGACAGTTGCGCTTCGCAGTAGCGCGCCAGATCGGCGTCCACCTCCCGCGGCCAGTCGAGGCCATGCCGCATCGCATACGACGCCAAGGATTGACGGGCATTCTCCGGACCCAGGAAACGTTGCATGAGCGCATACAGGTCGGGCAGCGAACCGCGTGCTCCCCAGTCGCGTTCGATACCGCGATCGTGCCTCGATGCGTCGACGAACAGCGCCGCTTGGGTCCGCTCCACGCTGTCCTGTTCGCTGAGGAGCGACACCGCCACGTAGGCCCCGACATTGGCGAACATGCTCCACAGCACCCCATGGCTGGTCTCGTCGAGCCCCTCCAGGCCGAACAGTGCGAGCGGGCGCAGCAGCCCCACGCCGAAGGGGCCTTGCTCGAGCAGCGTTGGCGATAGCCATCCCGCCCGCGCGAAGGCGGGCACCACCAGCGTGTAGAGCCACACCACGAAACCCGCCCCCAGCCCGGCGAACGCGCCCGCCTTGGTGCCTGCCTTCCAGTACAGCCCGCCCAGCAGGGCGGGCGCGAACTGCGCCACCGCTGCCAGCGAGAGCAGCCCGATCGACGCCAGTGCATAGGCTTCGCCTGCCAGCCGGTAATACGCGTAGCCGAGCAGGAGCCCCCCCACGATGGTGATGCGCCGGATCGCCAGCAGCAGGCCCGACAGGTCGGTCCGTTCCGTCAGGCGCAGCGCCTTCACGCGCAGCAGGATCGGCATCACCAGGTCGTTGCAAACCATCGTCGACAGCGCGATGACCTCCACGACCACCATGCCGGTAGCCGCGGCGAAACCGCCGACGAACACGAGCAGCGCCAGCGCCTCGCGCTGCGCGGCCATCGGCAGCGCGAGCACGAAGCTCTCCGGGCTGACGGCGCCGTCGGGGCCGAACTGCAGCAGGCCGGCGAAGGCGATGGGCAGCACGAAGAGGTCGAACAGCAGGAAATACAACGGAAACAGCCAGATCGCCCGATTCACGTGCGTCTCGTCGACGTTCTCGATCACCGCCACCTGGAACTGCCGCGGCAGGAACATCACCGCGAGCATGGTGACGGCGTAGATGGCGAACAGCGATCCCCAGGGCGACTGTCCGCCGCGCTCGCCACCGCCGATCGTGAACAGTGCGGCGAACTGCGGCACCTCGGCTGCACGGCCGAAGAGATCACCCGGGCCGTCGTACAGCCCCCAGGTGACGAAGATGCCGACGGCGAGAAAGGCGAGCAGCTTGACCAGCGAGTCGAAGGCGATCGCGGCGACCATGCCTTCGTGCCGCTCGGCGAGATCGAGCTTGCGCGTGCCGAACACGACCGTGAATGCGGCCAGCAGCAGGGTCACGTAGAAGGTCGTGTCGTGCCATATGCTGTCGACGAGCGACGTGGTCGCCGGCGCGTCCGGATAGCCTCGCAGGAAGTGGAAGCTCATCGCCACCGCCTTGAGCTGCAGCGACACGTAGGGCGTCACCCCCAGCAGCGCGATCACCGTCACGAGCCCCGCGAGCAGGCCGCTCTTGCCGTAGCGCGAGGAAATGAAGTCGGCCAGCGAGGTGAGGCGGTTGTCCTTGGCGATGCGGATGATCTTGCGCAGCACCATCCACCACAGGCAAGCCATCACGCACGGCCCGATGTTCGCCGGCAGGTAGGCGATGCCCGAGTTCGCGGCGACGCCGACGTCGCCGTAGAAGCCCCACGCGGTCAGGAAGACGCACAGCGAGAGCGCGTAGACATAGGGATTCGCGATCAGGCTGCGTCCCGCGTCTGCGGCGCGTTCGCCCAGATAGGCGATGGCGAACAGCAGCCCGAGATAGGCCGCTACCACCACCGCGATGAGCCATGTGGGCAAGATGGCGTCTCCCGGCGGCCGCGCAGCCGCGCTAGGTCCGCTCGATCACCAGGATCAGGAGCGCGACCAGCAGTACCCAGGCCGCAAAGGCGTACACGTACAGAACGGGAATCCCGGCCACCAGCGTCGGATGATTGAACAGGGCCATCAGGGGGTAGTTGAACAGCAGGATGCCCAGAACGAACAACGCCGCCAGGCGATACACCTTGATGTTGGGCCTGTTCATGGTTTCCTCTCCCGGATCGTTCCTCGACAACCGGCCTCTGCGCATCCCTGCGCTACAAGGATAGGAAACGGCTCCGTGCATTGCACGGAGCCTGGAGCGACCCGGACTCAGGCCGCCGGCAGACGCGTCATGCCGCCAGATGATGGACGACGGGCTTGCCCACGCCCGCCACGGTCCCCTGCGGCCGCCGCTCGCTGCTGGGCGGCTTGCCGAACAGCGCGCGGTAGCACTTGCTGAAATGACAGGCCGACTGGAAGCCGCAGGCGACCGTGATGTTGGTGATGGACATCTGCGTCTGCAGCAGGAGCTCGCGCGCGCGACGCAGTCGCAATTCCAGGTAGTAGTGGCTGGGAGTGACTTGCAAGGCTTCGCGGAACAGGCGCTGCAGGTGGCGCTGGGAGAGGCCGGCGAGTTGCGACAACTCCTCCAGCGACAGGGGCTCCTCGATGTTCGCTTCCATCAGGGCTGCGACTTCCACCAGGGCCTTGCGGTTGCAACCCGCTCGCGCAGCCAGCGGGATGTGCTGGCGATCCTTGCTGTCGCGCACCCGTTCGAGGATGAACTGCTCGGAGATTTCCGCAACGAGGGTCTTGCCGCAACGCTCGCGCACCACGGCGAGCATCATGTCGATGGGGGCGATGCCGCCGGTACAGGTGATCCGGTCGCGGTCGATGACGAAGAGCTCCTCGACAAAGTGGATCCTGCCGTGGGCCTCGCGCAGTGCGCTCAGGTTCTCCCAGTGGATGGTCGCGCGGTAGCCGTTCAGCAGACCGGCCTTCACCAGCGCATAGGTTCCGGTGCACAGCCCGCCGAGAATCACCTTGTCGTGCGCGATGCGGCGCAGCAGGGCGAGCACCTTGTCATCGACGAAGCGGGTGACGTTGGTGCCGCCGCACACGAATACCATGTCGAACGGCCCCGATTCCTCGTAGGTTCCGATCTGTGTGGGCGCGAGGCCGTTGCTGGAGGCCACCTGCTGACCGTCCGTGGAGATCACGGACCAGCTGTACAAGGGCTTGCCACTGATGTGGTTGGCCATGCGCAGGACTTCGATCGCGCTGGAGAACGCGATCATCGTGAATTCGTTCAGCAGGAGAAAACCGACGCGGGTCACGGACGAGAGTGTGGCGGACACCATGTGCTCCGATTTCAAGGTTGGGCGAATGCAAACATCGATTGGTGCGGCGGACCGGTTTGCATCGGTGCAGTCGCTATGCCGACTTCAGCAGGAACCATGCCTCTGTGCGACGAGGCGTGCTGCGCGGCAGGAAAGACGCGCGTCAGCCCGCCACATCGCTCCCGCAAGAGCGGCGCCGGCACAGGGACGGACAGGATGGAGTCGGGGGAGAGGCGGGCGCGGAACGCCCTGGGGCGGCTGGCCCGGCGAAATGGAACATCGGTGTCTCCTGTTGGTCGTCCTCGCGTTTCACGCCCCGGCATGGGGCGTCACGCGGGCGCCTTGTTCTTTTTGGTGCGCCATGCGGATCGAGCTATATGTCTGTAAACATAGCGGCTTCTCCCGGCCTTCGCCAGCCTTCACGGTCCGGGCGCAGCAAACTGTCGCAATCTCGCGGAAACCTGTCGCAAGCAGACTGACCACGACGCGCCGGGGTGCGAATAATGATGCAATGAGGCTGACGGGAAGGATCGACAGGTGGATTCGATGAGCGCCGGGCAGGACCAGGACGACGACGGCTGCGCCGACGCCGAGTATGAGTCCATCCGCCTCGCCGCGCGCAGCTTCTGCCTTGATACCCTGCAGGACCTGGAGACGGGCATGGGTGACGAAAGCTACGGCGACATCCTCTACCACGCCAGCTACAAGTCGGCGCGCCACTGGTGCGAAAAGGAAGCGTTCGCCCACGGCCTCGCCGGCGTCGAGCTCTTCGAACACTACCTGGAGCGCCTATCGGCACGCGGCTGGGGTCGCTTCAGCCTCGCCGAGGCCGACTTCCGCACCGGCACGGCCGACGTCCGCCTCGACCATTCCACGCTCGTCCTCTCGCAGGCGGAAGCCTGCGCCGCCAGGACCTGCTACATGTTCGCGGGCTGGTTCGCGGGCATGATGGACTGGATCGGCGAAAACGCCGGCAAGCCGCTCAGCACGATCTGCTGCGAAACCCAATGCGGCGCCGACGGCTTCGACCACTGCATCTTCGCCATCCGCCCGCGCCTGCTCAACTGACAGGACACTGCGACGGACGATTGCACGAACGGCCGATTTGGTTTCCTGTGGGAGCGGCTTCAGCCGCGAATCGGCAGCAGATGTCCTCCAGCGTGCGTATTCGCGGCTGAAGCCGCTCCCACGGACAACACAATGCGGCGCTGTCGGCTTCGACCACTGCATCTTCGCCATCCGCCCGCGCCTGCTCAACTGACAGGAAGCTGCGACGGACGATCGCACGAACGGCCGATTTGGCTTCCTGTGGGAGCGGCTTCAGCCGCGAATCGGCAGCAGATGTCCTCCAGCGTGCGTATTCGCGGCTGAAGCCGGCTCCCACTGACGGTTGCTTGCCTCCCGCCGCTCGTGAGGGCTGAACCTCACCGCGAATCAATCATGCGAATTCACGCAGTTCCCGATGGCGCCCGCCATGCGCTCGCGTTCGCCGCGGACGCGCCGAACGGTCCGGGTCGTCGCCGGGTTCTGCTGTCCTCATGTCGGAATTGAATTGGATTGCGTCCACAAAGCACAAGTGACGTCGCGCAGCCTGCGGGAATATCACCCCAACGTTTCTGCACCGAGGAGGAAATAACATGAAAGTGAGCAACGGGGTGAGGGAACTCCTCGCCGCCCGACGTACCGGGCACAGCCTGGATGCGCAGTTCTACACCAGCCAGGAGATCTTCGACCTGGACATGGAAGCCATCTTCGGACGGCACTGGATCTATGTCGGGGTCGAACCCGACATCCCCGAGCCGGGCGACTACTTCACGGTCAAGCTCGGCCGCGCGTCGGTCGTGGTGTTGCGCAACGACGACATGGAGCTGCGTGCCTTCCACAACGTCTGTCGTCACCGCGGCGCCCAGCTGTGCAACGCCCACAAGGGCAGCGTCGGCAACCTGGTCTGTCCCTACCATCAATGGACCTACGACCTGTCCGGCAAGCTGATCTACGCCGAGCACATGGGCGAGGACTTCGATCCCTCCGGCCGCGGCCTCAAGCGCGTCCATGTCGAGAGCGTCGCGGGGCTCATCTTCGTCTGCCTCGCCGAGAACCCGCCGGAAGACTTTAGCCGGATGCGCGAAACGATGGCCCGCTACATCGGGCCGCACCAGCTCGCCGACTGCAAGATCGCCGTGCAGGATGAGATCGTCGAGGCCGGCAACTGGAAGCTGGTCATGGAGAACAACCGCGAGTGCTACCACTGCGTGAGCAATCACCCGGAACTGACGATCTCGCTGTACGAGTACGGCTTCGGCTACCAGCCCTCGCCCTCGAACATCGAGCAGGTCCAGGCCTTCCGCGACCTCACGGAGCGTGAGCATGCCCGCTGGGAGGCCGCCGGCCTCAAGTCCGCGGAAATCGATGAGCTGGACAGCTGCGTCACCGGTTTCCGCACCAAGCGCCTGCCGCTCGACAAGGCCGGCGAGTCGCAGACGATGGACGCCAAGGTTGCCTGCCAAAAACTGCTCGGCAATTTCGGAGAGCGCAACCTCGGCGGCCTGTCGTTCTGGACCCAGCCGAACTCCTGGCACCACTTCATGAGCGACCACATCGTGACCTTCACGGTGCTGCCGATCGGCCCCGATCAGACGCTGGTGCGCACGAAGTGGCTGGTGCACAAGGACGCAGTGGAAGGGCGCGACTACGATCCCGCCAAGCTCACCGCAGTGTGGCGCGCGACCAACCAGCAGGACCGCGAACTGGTCGAGATGTCCCAGCGCGGCGTCGCCGATCCGGCCTACGAGCCGGGCCCCTATTCGCCCTACACCGAGGAGCTGGTCGAGAAGTTCGCCAACTGGTACGTGGGGCGCCTGAAGGCCGCCGTGGAATAAACGACGCGAGGCGGGAGCCGGAATGTCCGTGCCTTCCGCCATGAACCGCAAATCCCCCCGCTTTCCGCGTTCCTGACGGCAGCGGGGTCTGGAAATCCGAGGATGTATCCAGCATGAACGCACCTGTTACTCGTGATGTATGGCAGCCCGTGCCGCGCCTGTGGAATGCGGAGGAGGACGACGTCCTGATCTGTTGCCAGGTTCGCCATGAGACGCACGACGTCAAGAGCTTCATCTTTCGCCCCCGCACGCCGGGGCTGGTTCGTTTCCTGCCGGGGCAGTTCCTCACGCTCGAACTGGAAATCGACGGCGAGACGGTCAATCGTTGCTACACGATCTCGTCCTCGCCGACGCGCCCGGACACCCTGTCGATCACGGTCAAGCGCGTGCCCGGCGGCCTCGTCTCCAACTGGCTGCACGATCACCTCACCGCGGGCATGAGCGTGCGCGCCTTGGGGCCGAGCGGGGAATTCGCCTGCGCCCTGCATCCGGCGGGCAAGTACCTGTTCCTGTCAGGCGGATCCGGGATCACGCCGCTGATGTCCATGTCGCGCAGTTTCCACGACCTGGGCGAGGATCGGGACGTCGTCTTCGTGCATAGCGCACGCACGCCCGCGGACATCATTTTCCGGCGGGAGTTGAGCCTGCTGGCCACCAATCAGCCGGGCTTCCGCACCGCCTTTGTGTGCGAAGGGCGGGGCAGCGAGGCCGACTGGTCTTCGCCGACCGGCTACCTCGACCTTTCGCTGCTCAAGCGAATCGCTCCCGACTTCGGCGAGCGCGAGATCTTCTGCTGCGGACCGGAGCCCTACATGGCAGCTGTCCGGGCCTTGCTCGCCGGCGGCGGCTTCGACATGAAGCACTATCACGAGGAAAGCTTCAGCTTCGCCGACACGTCAGGCGATCAGGAAGGCGAGGAGGCCGGTAGCGCAGACGAAACAGGCGCTGCCGACGCAGTCGGTTTCACCGTCGAGTTCGCGAAAAGCGGCCGTACAGTGGTTTGCGCGCCTGGACAGAAGCTGCTCGACGCGGCGCGCGCGGCGGGCCTGCGCCTGCCATCGTCGTGCGCCAAGGGCGTGTGCGGCACCTGCAAGTCGCGCCTCGTGTCCGGCGAAGTGGACATGGTCCATGGCGGGGGCATCCGCCAAAGGGAGATTGATCAGGGCTTGATCCTGCCCTGCTGCAGCACGCCGCGGAGCGATCTCGTCATCGAGCGCTGACGTCCGCCCGGAAAAGCGGCACCGGTTCCGATCAGCCGGGGCGGTGCCGCGCGCCGAACCGGGACGGCGGCACGCCTACGAACTCGCCCCGCAACCCTGTCGGGCCGGGGCGATTTGTACGGTTTCGCTGCGCGGGGCGCGCGCAGCGAGGCCGCCGAAGATTAGAAGTAGTAACCGATGTTCGCGTAGAACGCCTTCTTCCACTTGTCCTCGCCACCGGCCGCCACCCCGCTCACGTAGTCGCCGGTGTAGGGGTCGTTCTTGCCCCAGCGCATCTCGGTGTAGATGAACAGCGGACCCGCGCTGAAGTGGGCGCCGGCGATGATGCGCTGCGAGTCCTTGTAGCCGGACTTGTCCTTCGTGACGACGCTGTAGTTGAGGTAGGGCGTGATGCCGCTGACCGGACCATAAGTGCCGGGGAGGGCGTAATTCACTTCGGCCGAGTAGAACTTCGTCTTCGACGCGACGTTGAAGGAGCCGTCGTAGGCGCCGAAGGTCACGGTGTCGTTGCCCGTCGCACTTGGGTTGCGCGGCGACATGTTCTGGCGGCCCACTTCGGCCAGCACGCCGAGCGCGCCGAACTTGCCGCCGTAGTGCAGTGCATAGGCCTTGCGCGAACCTTCGTCGTCGGTGTCCTCGTTGCGCAGGGTCGAGCGCAGCGCCGAGATGCCGAGTTCGGAGCTTGCCTCGCTGCCGTGATCGAATTTGTAGGCGACGCGGCCGACGAAGAGGTCGCGCTCCTTGTTGTCGCTGCCGCCGGTCACATAGCTGTCGGCTTTTGCCACGTTGACCGAGTAGCGATTGCCGTCGCGCGAAGTGCCGGTCCAGTCGCCGCCGTCCTTGGGGTAGTAACCGACCTGCACGTCGAGCGGGCCGAACTTGTGTTGCACCTTGGCGCCGAGATTGTGGACATCCTCCAGGCCGACGACGTTGACCAGGCTCTGGTAGAAGGTGCTGCTGACATAGGGCAGCAGGCCGAAGGGTACCTGGTTGATACCGGCCACGACCTTGGTGTCCTGGCCGAATTTGTAGCCGAGCCAGGCCCAGGACGGGAAGTTGATGCGGCCGACCTGGTCGGTGTAGTCATAGGGGTAGGCGCCGCCATAGAAGCGGTATTGGGCCGAGCCGAAGAGGGTCGACGAGTCGTAATTGACGTCGATCCGGAAGGTGTCGAAGCTCATCTTGCTGACGTTGGGATCGTCGTCGAACTTGTAGTCGTAGCGGGCGCGGATCGCGCCGCCGATCTTGAGTTCGCCGTCGCCTTCGGCGGCATGGGCGGGAAGGCCGCCCAACGCGACCATGATCCCGGCAAGGACGGCGGGCAGGGCCGAAAGGCGGGCGGGTGAGCGCTTCATCGTTATCTCCTCGTTCATTGTGGTCTCCCTCGGGAGTGGTCCGGGCGGTGGCGCGAAGATCTGTTCGCGCTCGATCCGCTCTTCAGTCGGATTGCCCAGATCGCATGTTATGGAAGGGACACAGGGAGGACTGTTCTGCGCTGGACGGGTAATCGTCCATTCAGGACATGTGTGACGTGATAGCCGACGTTGCCTTGAATTTGCTGAACGATGCTGTAAAAAGCATGCATTTAGACTGTATTCAACTACGCCGCGAGCCGCCCATACGTGACGGTGGGACGCTGAAGAATTCGCGGTAGCAGCGGCTGAAATGGGACGCATTGCTGAAGCCGCACGCGATGGCGATGCTCGTGATCGACTCGCTCGTCTGCTGCAGCAGGCGCCGGGCGCGCGTCAGGCGGGTTTCGAGGTAATAGCGCGATGGCGTTGCATTCATGTAGCGCTTGAACAGGCGGTCCATCTGTCGGCGCGAGATGCTGGCGTGATGTGCAAGGTCATCGATCTCCAGCGGTTCCTCGACGTTGTTCTGCATCAGCTGAAGAACCGTCCGGAGTGCCTCGGGGAGGGTGGGGTCTTCGCCTACGCCCCGCATTCGGCAATCCGCCGTGTCCTCGACCGGGCGGTCGCAGGCGAGGATGTCCTCCACGCCGCGCACGACCTCGTCGCCGTGATGTTGGCGGAGCACGGCCAACATCATGCTGAGGGCACTGTTCGCTCCCGCAGACGAGATGCGGTCACGGTCGATTACGAACGGATGCGGCTGCAGTCTGACTCGCGGGTAGCTTTCCTCGAGCCCGGCCCGGCTGTCGGGATGCACCGTGCACGCGTAGCCGTCGAGGAGACCGGCGTGTGCGAGCAGATAGCTGCCGTTCCACAGGCTGCCGAGCGCTGCCCGGTTGGTCGCAACTTCGCGCAGCTTGTCTACGACGTCGCGACGGGGCTCCAGCGTGGCTCGGTAGCCCCCGCATACGACCAGAAGGTCTATGCCCTTCGCGTTCAGAGCGGAGAGCCGGCCGTCGACGGAAATCCCGATGCCCAGATCGCTATGGACCGTGGATTCCTCGAGACTGCAGGTCTCGAATCGGTACAGGGGTTCGCGTGCAACCAGATTGGCGGTAACGATCGCATCCACTGCGCTGGTGAATGCCATGACCGAAAAGCGTTCGAGCAGCACGAACACGACCCGTCGCGTGATCGGCGTCGAATCGGGCCCGGGTGCGCGTCTTTCGACGTAGGCCAGATTGCCGTGACGCAGGCGGCTCTCGAAGCAGCGCTGGCTTTGATGAATGACTCCGTCCATTTTTGTCCCCATTTTTCAGCTTCATGACGTGGCGGACGTCATGGCGAAAGTCCCGGGAATTCTGTTTTTGCGTTTCTATCCGGGACATCGGGGAGAGTAAGGGCGCCCGGATAAACGCGGCAATGGAGGATTTTCAGGCCTTGTACAAAAGGCCGGCCTTATGCGGCGAGGTATTGCCGGAGAGGAAAAGCCGCGACTCGGGGGCCGAGCTTCACGGGCGCGGCAGGCGTCCTTGTTCCGTTTGCGCGAGATCGGACAGGATGAAATCGATGAATTCCTGCACGCCCGGTTTGTCGCGCGACGACTTATTCACCTTGAGGTAGTTGCCGCGGTCGACGCGAAGCGGGGCGTCGAAGAGGGTACGAAGTTTTCCGCTGGCAACCAGGGGCCGCACGAGATGGTGCCAGCCGAGGACGACGCCCTGGCCCGCGACGGCCGCGTCGAGGAGGAGTGGGTAATTGTTGCTGACGACGCACGGTTGCCGATCCGGCGCCTCGATGCCGCGCGAGGAAAACCAGTCGTTCCAGGTGATCGGGAACCATCCGATCGCTTCCGACGACCAGTGCTTCGGATGCAGGGTGAGCAATTCGGCGTTGGCGAGGCTGGAAGGGTCCGTAAACGGCCCATGGAGGCGCAAATACTCGGGGCTGCAAACCGGCTCGACGATTTCGGGAAAGACGTAATGCAGGGTCTCGCCCACGTCGCAGCGTTCATTTCCGCAAATCAGCGAAATGTCGACTTCGTCGAAATTGCGGAGCGTGTCGTCTTCGTCCGACGCCAGGAGGACGAAGCGGGCTTCGGGGTGAAGCTCTCGGAAGCGGTCGACGTAGGGCTTGAACCAGTAGGTGATGGCCCCGTTGGTGCCGGAACAGGTGATGACGGGCCTTTCTTCCGGCTGGTGGAGACTCTCGATCGCCTCGCACAGCCGGTCGAGCCCGCTGCTCACCGCGGCGAGGATGGTCTGGCCGGAGGCCGTCAGCTCAAGGCTGTTGTGCTTGCGCACGAACAGCACTGTCCCGAGCGCTTTTTCCAGGCCGCGGATCTGCTGGCTGATCGCCGCCTGCGTGACGTTCAGCTCATTGCCGGCAAGCGTGAAGCTCAGATGCTTGGCCGCAACCTCGAAGGTCGCGAAAGCCCCGAGCGAGGGGAGGTAGCGCCGTTTGTAGACCATGGGCCGATTTAACCAGCGCCCCCTTTCCAGCACAATAGGCGCCGTCTGCACCGGCATTTCGACTGCTCCTATTCCTTCCGCGCCAGCCATTCCTTGCACCGGATCACGGCATTCGCGCCGATTGCGGCGATGGGCTCGGGCGGCAGGCGCGGGGGCTCGGGTTCCCTGGCGAAGAAGGCCGTGACTGGTGAGGACACGCCGCTCGCGAGCTCCGCCGCGCAGATCCCCGTGAGCGTGCCGCGCATGCTGCCCAGGCCGTTCTGGACGCAGGCCGCGAAGACGCCGTCGTCGATCTCGCCGGTCACCGACACGCTGTTCTTCGACAGGCACAGGTGGCCGGACCACACGTAGGCCATCTTCACGTCGGAGAGGTTCGGGAAGCGCGCGTCGAACTTGCCGCGCATCACCTCCGTCGCGCGGCGCATGCCGTGCTCGGTGGATTCCATGTCGGGACGGAATTCCGCGCAGGTGCGCGTGACGATGCGGTTGCCGCCCTGGCCGGCGTCGATCCGGCGCATCGTCGTGCCCATCGGGTCGGAGGGCGTGACGCCCCAGCGGCTGCGGCCGCCGAGCCTTGCGAGGACTTCCGGACCGAGCTCTTCGGTCATGCACGCGAAGAGCATGATGTGCATCAGGCGTCCGCGCTTGATGCCGAAGCTTTCGATGTGTCCGTTGTTCGAGAGGATGAGCTTGCCGGCAGTGATCGTGCCGCGCGGTGTTGCAACGCGCCACGTCGCGCCTTCACGCCGGAAGCCCGTCACCGGCGTGTTCTCGTAGATGTCGACGACCGGCGCGAGGCCGCGCGCGAGGCCGCGCACGTAGCCCGCGGGCTGCAGCATCACGGTGCCGGGGGTGAAGAGGCCCGAACGGTAGTAACGGCTACCCGTAAGCTCGAACATGCTCTTCTCGTCGAGCAGCTCGTACGGTTCGCCCAGGCTTTCGAGGTGTTTGGCGTAGCTCAGGTTCTGCGCGTGGCTGGCCTCGGCGGCTGCGCCGTTGACCTTGCCGGCGGGGTCGAAATAATTCGGGTCGATCCCGTACTCCACGACCGCCTGGCGCGCGTAATCGATGCCCCAGCGATTGAGCGCGATGAGGCTGCTGTCCGAGCCCTCGTCGGCTCCGGCGTAGTTCGACGACGTCAGCTCGTGGGGCAGATCGATCATGAAGCCCGAATTGCGCCCCGTGCCGCCCTTGCCGATGCAGCCCGCGTCGAGCAGGACGATGCGCGCGCCGGGATTGAGCTGCGCGAGCCGGCGTGCCGCGTACAGGCCGGCAAAACCGGCGCCGATGATCGCGAAATCGCAGCTGCGGTCCCCGTCGAGCGCGGGATTCGGTGTGCGCGGGCCGAGGATTTCGTCCCAGGCGGCCGGCCCCGCGTGTTTCGGCAGGCGTGTTGCAGAATACTCTTTGGTCATTTCCGTTGCTCGTCCGAGGAAGGAGAACAGTCCCGGCAATCCGGCGACGGTTTGCACCGCCGCCGTTCCACCTGGTCCTCAGTTGCGATGTGCGATCAGTCCCTGCCCAAGTCCTAAGCGACGTTCAGGTCTAGCCAGATCGTCTTCAGCTGCGTGTACTGGTCGTGGGCGTGGATCGAGTTGTCGCGGCCGCCGAATCCGGATTGCTTGTAACCGCCGAACGGCGTGGCGATGTCGCCTTCGCCGAAG
This sequence comes from Aromatoleum evansii, assembly GCF_012910805.1. GTDB lineage: Bacteria > Pseudomonadota > Gammaproteobacteria > Burkholderiales > Rhodocyclaceae > Aromatoleum > Aromatoleum evansii. The sequence goes on along the minus strand of NZ_WTVK01000018.1, from coordinate 39,496 downwards.
CTGTTGACGGTCACCGTGCCGGCGCGGATGGCGCGTGCGCCGCGGATCGCGCGCTTGGCGTTGGCCGTGAACAGTGACGCTGCCAAGCCGTACTCGGTATCGTTCGCGACCGCGATCGCCTCGTCGAAGCTCGACACGGTGATCACGGACAACACGGGCCCGAAGATCTCCTCGCGCGCGAGCACGGTGTCGTTGCTGCCGACGTCCACGATCGTCGGTTCGACGAAGGCGCCGCCGATCGACCTCCCGCCCACGACGATCTCCTCCTGCTTCGCCGCGGCGATGTAGCCGCACACCTTGTCGAAGTGGGTCTTCGACACCAGTGCGCCGACGCGCACCGTCGGGTCGAGCGGATCACCGACCTTCCATTCGGCGGCGAGCGCCTTGACCTTCTCCAGGAGCGCGCCCTTGATGTCCTTGTGCACGATCAGGCGCGACGCGGCCGAGCAGTTCTCGCCCATGTTCCAGAACGCGCCGTTCACCACATGCGCGGCGACCACGTCGAGCTCCTCGGCGTCGTCCATCACGACGCAGGGGTTCTTGCCGCCCATCTCCAGCACGACTTCCTTGAGGTTGGAGTCGGCCGAGTAGTGCAGGAAGCGCCGGCCCGTGACCGTGGAGCCGGTGAAGGAGACCATGTCCACGTCCGGATGCCGGCCGAGCGGCTCGCCCACTGCGCTGCCGCTGCCGGGCACGACGTTGAGCACACCCGGCGGAACGCCGGCTTCGTGCGCGAGCTGCGCGACGCGCAGGGCCGTGAGCGAGGTTTCCGCGGCGGGCTTGAGGACGACGGAGCAGCCGGCCGCCAGCGCGGGGCCGATCTTCCACGCCAGCATCAGCAGCGGGAAGTTCCACGGCAGCACGAGGCCGACGACGCCGACGGGCTCGCGCACCACCATCGCGACGTGATTGTCCGACGCAGGTGCGACCTGATCGTAGATCTTGTCGATCAGCTCCGCATGCCAGCGCAGGCAATGGATCGTCTCGGGCACGTCGATCGTCGTACAGTCGAAGATTGTCTTGCCGCTGTCGAGGCTCTCCATGACGGCGAGCTCGGTGGCGTCGCGCGCCATCAGCTCGCACAGGCGCAGCAGGACTTCCTTGCGCTCACCGGGGCGGAGCGCGGACCAGCGGCCGTCATCGAAGGCGGTGCGGGCGCTCGCCACGGCGAGATCGACGTCCTCGGCGGCGCACGCGGCGATGTCGGTCAGCACCGCACCGGTCGCCGGATTCACCGTGCGGAAGGTCTTGCCCGAGATGGCCGGACGGAATGCACCGTCGATGAAGGCCTCGTGCGGCAGCGCGAGGTTGCGGGCGATATGCTCGTATTCTTCGCGGGTCAGCAGGATGCTCATCGCTCAGCCCTCCGCTTTGATGGCGGCGATGGTCGGCTTGAGGGTGGCGAGGACGGCCGCGAGCGCGGCTTTTTCCTCGTCGTTCAGCCCCTGCAGCGGCGGGCGAACGGGACCGGCGCGCAGGCCGGCGACCTCGGTGCCGTGCTTCACGCACTGGATGAACTTGCCGCCCTGCTCGAGCACGCGCATCAGCGGCATCATCGCGGCCATGATGCGGCGGCCCTTGGCGAAGTCGCCCTTGAGCACGCAGGTCTCGTACAGGAACACATGCTCTTCAGGCAGGAAGTTCGAGCCGGCGCAGATCCAGCTGCGCGCGCCCCACGCGAAGAACTCCAGCGCCTGGTCGTCCATGCCGCAGGACATCTGGATCTGCGGGTAGTCGAGCGCGAGCAGGTGCAGGCGGTTGATGTCGCCCGAGCTTTCCTTGATGCCGGCGATGTTGCCCGACGAGGCGCACACCTGGTCGAGGAAGGACGTCCCCATCTCGACGCCCATGCGCGCCGGGTAGTTGTAGAGGATGACCGGCAGGCCCGCGGCGCTGTCGATCGCCAGCGCGTTGATGGCGTTTTCCGCTTCGGTGGGCACCGAGTAGGGCGGGGTACCGAGCAGGATCGCATCCGCGCCCATGTCGCGCGCACCGCTGGCAAGGGCGATGCTGTCGGGCGTGCGCATTGCGCCGGTGCCCACGATCACCGGGAGGCGGCCCTTGAGGCGCTCCTTGATGAAGCGCGCGAGTTCGAGGCGTTCCTCGACCGTCTCGGCGTAGTTCTCGGCGGTCGAGCCGCCGGAGATGATGCCATGCACGCCTTTCTCGACGAGATGCTCGACGAGAGCGGCCAAGGCGTCGAGATCGAACGAGCCGTCGGCCAGCATCGGCGTGACGACCGGGGTGTAGATGCCTTCGAGCTTGAAGCTGGAGTTCATGTCTGTTTCATCCTTGTTCAGGACGCACGGGGGGCCTCCATGGGCCCGCGGCGTCATGGTTGTGGAAGTTGCCGGGTGGGGGACGGCTGGGCGGCTACTGGACGAAGCCGAACATTCGCGGCAGGTAGAGCGCGAGCGGTGACCAGTAGGTCGTGACCAGCATCACCGGAAACGCGCCGAAGGCCATCAAGTAGAGGGCAGGGCGTGTGACACCGGCCATCCCCACGTTGCCGACGCGGCACGACATGAAGAGAATCGGGGCCATGGGCGGGCTGTTCGCGCCGATCACCACGCTCGTGCCGATGATCGCGGCGAAGTGCACCGGATCGACCCCGATCTCGGCCATCACCGGCACCATCAGCGGGCTCACGATCGCGATCACGCTGACGTCATCCATGATCATGCCGATCAGGATCAGGAAGATGTTGACCATCAGCAGGATGATGACGGGATCGGAGAAGTTCTCCAGCAGCAGGTCGGTGAGCTGTTGCGGCACGCCTTCGAGGGTGAAGATGCGGCTCGCGACGAAGGAGAAGACCAGGATGATCATGATCACGCCGGTGGTCTTGGCGGCCTCGACGACGGCCAGCGCAACCTTGCGCAGGTCGAGCTCTCGATACACGAACAGGCCCACGGGGATCGCATACACGACGGCGACGGCGGCGGCTTCGGTGGGCGTGAACACGCCGCCGTAGATGCCGCCGAGGATGATCACCGGCAGCATCAGTGCGGGGATCGCCTTCCAGCCGGTGCTGGCCGTTTCGGCGAGACGCTGGCGCCATGGCGTCTTGGCGTCGTTGCCGCCGAGATGCCGCTTCACATGGATGGCATTGAGGATCGACAGCAGGATCATCAGCAGGATGCCGGGACCGACGGTCGCGAGGAAGCAGGCGGCGACCGACTGGCGGGTGACGACCGCGTACAGGATCATTGTGATCGAGGGCGGAATCAGCAGGCCGAGCAGCGACGAAAGCGCCAGCAGGGCGCTGGCATAACCGCGGGAATAGCGATGGCGCTCCATGGGGTCGATCATGATCGAACCGATGGAGGCGACGGCCGCCGAGGCCGTGCCCGAGATCGCGCCGAAGATGCCGCACGCGACCACCATCGAGGTGCCCATGCCGGTGCGCGACCGACCGACCATCGCTTCGACGAAATCGACCAGGCGCTTGGCGATGCCACCCGTCTGCATCAGGTAGCCGGTCATCACGAACAGCGGCAGCGCCACCAGGATGACGGAATTGATCGACCAGAACCCGGTCGTCATCAGGGAGGAAATGTCGACGTCGTACAGCAGCGACAGGATCAGCGTCATCCCCGCGAAGGAGAAGACGACGGGCACGCCAATCATCATCATCACGACGACGGCAACAATGGCAATGAGAGCTTCCATGTCAGATCACTCCATCGGGGACGACGGATCGCCCGGCGAAATGTTGGCGCCCGACAACTCGAGGATCAGGTCGCGAATCAGGTAAATCACGAATGCGATGGATGCAACAAGGAGGCTGACTTGCGCAGTCCACCACGGGATGCCGAACACGGCCGTGGTCTGACCGCGCTCGAGACCGAAGGCGAACAGATTCCACGCCCAGGTCGCGAACATGACGGCCACCCCGAGCGAGATCACCGTCGAGACCAGCGACGCGGCGCGGTGAATTTTGGGATTGCTCGTCAGCACCTGGACGAAATCGGCGGACAGGTGTGAGCGCTCCCGCGAGGCCAGTGCGGCGCCTAGCATGTAGAACCACATCGCCGAGAGCAGCATGAGTTCTTCCAGGCCGAACACCGGCTTGCCGAGCACTGCGCGGCTGAAAATGCCGATGGCCAGCAGCAGCGCCACGGCGAGCCCGATAAGGACGAGGATCGGGTTGACGATGCGCACAACGAGCGCATCGAGGCATTTAAGGATATTCATGACGCATTCCTTCCCCGAAGGGACGTGAGGCACGGCAGGCGGGGCTGCGGAGGGCGCAGCCCCGACGTCAGGAGGGATGCCTTATTTAGGCGTCGAGGCGTTGGCGCGGACCTGGGTCATGATCTCGGAGCCCAGTTCCTTCTCGATCTGCGGCCACACGGTCTTGCGCACGCGCTCGACCCAGGCGCCCTTTTCCTGCGGCGTCGGCACGATGTACTTGATGCCGGCCTTCTGCGCCGCCGCGACCCACTTGTCGTCTTCGGCCTTGGCGTTCTTGAACTGCTGCTCGATCACCGCCTGCGCCGCCGATTCGATGATGCCGCGGTCTTCGGCGTCCATCTTGTCCCAGGTCGCGCCGTTCATCAGCAGCGAGTAGGACGCGAAATTGTGCGAGGACTGCACGAAGTAGTTGAGCTGGTCGCGGAAATACTCGTAATCCCAATAGATCACGTTGGACGAATCGCCGTCCACGACGCCCGTCTGGATCGACGTGTACACTTCGGCCCAGTCGATCGGCACGGCCTCGAATCCCATGGCTTGCACGGTCTGCGGCAGCGGGAAGATCGGCTGCGAACGGACCTTGATGCCCTTCGCCTTCTCGACGCTTGTCGCGTAACGGCCCTTGGTGCCGATCCCACCGAAGCCTTCGGGGAAGGGGCCGAAATACTTCAGGCCGATATCCTTGTATACCGGGTCCATGATCTTGCGCAGCCAGCCAGCCGTCCTGGCCGTAGGACTTGATGGCGTCATCCCAGTCCAGCACCAGGTAGGGAATGTAGTTGACGACGATGCGCTTGTCGTAGGAGGTCTGCGGCCAGGTCAGCATCATGTGGATGTTGCCCTTGACCAGTTGATCGAACATTTCCTGTTGGCCGCCGAGTTCGCCCTGGTAGAAGACGTTGACCTTCATGCGGCCCTTCGACTTCTCCTTGATCATCGAGGCCCAGCTCGCCACGGCCTTGCCGTTCACGGAGTTGCGGTCGCCCGATTCGGCGGCCAGCACCAGCTTGTAGCTCTTGTCGCTTGCCTGCGCCGAGATGGGAAGCAGCATTGCGATTGCGGTCGCGACGGCAGCGATGCCTTTCAGCTTGAACATGAGTCTCCTCCTGGATGGATCGTATCGAGAGGGCGGTAGCCGCTCTTCTTTAGTGATGCTGTGGGCGGAGATTACGTTTCGCTGATCCGACGCGGCAAGCGAGGTCTTTCAGGAGTTTGGGATAAGGTAAACCTTATGGCTTCATGCACGGAATTAGTGAAAGGAGGGTTGCCGGCGCACCGGAATGCGCTCATGCATTTCCATAGTAGTCCACGCTCGGCCTGGCCTGAGCGCGCGGCGTTGCCAGCAGCGGCACCGGCGTGAACGGCGGCTTCCTGCACTTCTGCCCGCGCTCGCCGCTCGGCGGGTAGCCGAAGAGATCGCGATAACACTTCGCGAAATGCGGCGGCGTGCGGAAGCCGCAGGCGATGGCGATTTCGAGGATGGACATCGAAGTCTGCAGCAGCAGCGTGCGCGCGCGGTGCAGGCGCAGGTCCAGGTAGTACTTGGTCGGCACGCAGTTGAGGTAGCGCTTGAACAGGCGCTCGATCTGCCGCCGCGAGACGCCGATCTCGTCGGACAACTCGTCGAGCGAGAGCGGCTCCTCGATGTTGGCCTCCATCAGCGCGGCGACCTTGAGCAGGTTCTCCTGGCAGATGCCGACCTGGTTCTGCAGCGGGATGCGCTGACGGTCGTTGTCGTCGCGGACGCGCTCGACGATGAACTGCTCCGAAATCGCCAACGCGATCTCGGGTCCGAGCTGGTCCTTGATCAGGTGAAGCATCAGGTCCAGCGGCGCGATGCCGCCCGAGCAGGTGTAGCGGTCGTCGCCGATCGAGAAGAGTTTCTCGGTGACGTGGATGCCGGGGAACTCTTCGAGCAGACCGGCCATGTTCTCCCAGTGGATCGCCACCGGGTGCTTTTCGAGCACGCCGGCCATCGCGAGCGCGTAACTCCCGGTGCACAGTGCGCCGATCGGCACGTGCCGCTGCGCCAGGCGGCGCAGCGCGGCCAGCAGCGCAGGCGTGATCGCTTCCTTGACCTTGATGCCCCCGCACACGAAGGCGATGTTCACCGGCCCGATGTCATCGAGCGACACCGTCGGCAGCATGTACGCGCCATTGCTTGCGGTGGCCGGCTGGCCGTCGAGCGTGACGATGGACCACTGGTACACCTCGCGCCCGCTCAGGTAGTTGGCCATGCGGAGCGGCTCGATCGCGCTCGAGAGGGCGATCATCGAATAGTTGTCGAGTGTGATGAATGCGAAGCGATAGGTCGGCGCTGCCGTTGCTGCTGCCATGGTGTGGTCTCCTTCCGGTGCTCTTGTCGTTGGCCGGAATGCTTGTGTCCGGCTCCTGCTGCTTGATCACCGTCTGTCGCGAGTGCAGCGACGAACGGTTCGGCACATCTTCCGCTTTTTTAATTGAACGTGCAATCAAAAAAGAGCGGTGACCATGGTGGCGTGCTGGCGGCGTGGTCGGCCGATCCGGCGAGCCTGGGAGACGGTGGGTCGCGGCGTTCGACGAGTGGGTGCCCCACGACGTGGGCGACATGGTCGAGATGAACTTAGAATGGCTCACGCACGTCGGGCTCGGCGTGGAAGGGTCGGTGTGCACGATGCCGAAGCGCTCGGGCATGCGCTGCTCGTCGAGCACAATTGCGGCGTCTATGCGTGCGACCATTACATCAATCCGCGCTATCGTCTCGGTAATCTCCTGTCTGAAGAGGTCCTCGCGATGGTCGACTCGGCCCGGCAACACGCCATCGGTGTCGCCAAGGAAAGCATGCACGCCATCGATCGGCCGCTCACGTTGCCGGGCAACGCCGCCGCCGGCGGCAAGGCGATGGTCCTGTGGCTGAAATGAGTCCGGCGAGGGCGCGACTCCTGCGGCTGCTGCCCTTCCTGCGCTGGCCGCGGCCCAGCGCGCAGACCCTGCGCCGCGACGCCTGGGCCGGGCTCGCCGTGGCCCTCGTGCTGATCCCGCAGTCACTCGCCTACGCCACCCTGGCGGGGATGCCGCCGGTGACGGGCCTCTACGCGGCGCTGCTGCCCGCCGTCGTGGGCGTCCTGTGGGGCGCTTCGCCGCTCCTCGCCGTGGGGCCCGTTGCGCTGACGAGCATCCTGAGCTTCGCGATCCTGCAGCCCCTTGCGACGCCCGGCAGCGCCGATTGGGTGGCATTGGCGATCTGGCTCGCGCTGTATTCTGGCGCGATCCAGTTCCTGCTGGGCGCGCTGCGCCTGGGTCTGATCGCGAACTTCGTGTCGAATCCCCTGATCGCCGGCTTCATCAATGCCGCGGCGCTCTCGATCATCCTGTCCCAGTTGCCGGCGCTCTTCGGCGTGGCGGGCGCGGTCGATGCCGACTGGCCGCGGCGCCTGGCTACGACGTGGCACGCCGACCCGGGCCTGCTCGCGACGACCGCGGGCTTCGGTTTCGGCGCGCTTGCGCTGCTGCTGCTCCTGCGTCGATTCGCGCCGCGACTTCCCGGCGTTCTCCTGGTGTGCGTGGGTGGCACCGCGATCAGCGCGGCCTTGGGCTTTGCGGGAAGCGGGGGGGCCGTGGTGGGGTCCGTTCCCGCGGGACTGCCGCAACTCGCTCTGCCGCCATCGCTCGGTCTGGAGCAGCATCGGGCGCTGCTTCCGGGAGCGCTGATCGTCGCCCTGGTGAGCTTTACCGAAGCGATGTCGAGTTGCCGTGCGCTCAGTCAGCGCAGCGCGCGGCGCTGGGACGAGAATCAGGAACTCGTCGGCCAGGGCCTGGCCAAGATCGTGAGCGGGGCAAGCGGTGCCTTCCCGGTCAGCGGCTCGTTCTCGCGCTCGGCCCTGAATGTGTTCGCGGGTGCCGTCAGCGGCTGGTCGACGCTCTTCGCGGTCGCCGGCGTCGTGGTGTTCCTGCTCTTCCTCACCGACGCCCTCCACGATCTGCCGCGCGCCCTGCTCGCGGCGGTGATCGTCGCGCCCGTCCTGGGGCTCATCGATTTCGGCGTCTTCGCGCGACTGTGGCGCATTTCGCGCGACGACGGCCTGGTCGCCGTGGTGAGCTTCGCCGCCACGCTCGCCAGCATGCCTCAGCTGCATTGGGGCGTGCTCGCCGGCTTCGTCACCGCGATGCTGTGCTTCCTGTACCGTCGCGCGCATCCGCGCATCGTCGAGTTGGGACTCCACGCCGACGGCACCTTGCGTGACCGTTTCGCACATGGCTTGCCACCGCTGGCGCCGGACGTCCTCGCCGTACGCATCGACGCCTCGCTGAGTTACGTCACCGCGCCGCTCCTCGAGCGCTTCGTGCTCGAGCGCGTCGGCACTGCCGCCGGTGTGCGCACCGTGCTGCTGTGCGTGTCGGCTGCCAACGATCTCGACGCCACCGGAGTCGACATGTTGCGCCGGATGCACCGCGAGCTCGCCCGGGCCGACGTGGTGCTGAGGCTGTCGGCGGTGAAGCGGCAGTTCCGTGCGGTGCTCGACCGTGCCGGCCTGAGCGCCGAATTGGGTGAGGCCGCGCTGCTCGCAACCGACCGCGAGGCGATCATGGCACTCGTGCCGCAAGCGACGAGCAGCCCATAGGCTGTGCTCGTCAGTGGATGCCGTCGCGCGAGAAGACGTTGATGACGACCACGCCGGCGACGATGAGCGTCATGCCGGCGACGACCGGAGCGCTGAGGCGCTGGGCGAAGAGCAGGGCGCCTGCGGCGGAAATCAGGACGACGCCCACCGCGGACCAGATCGCATACGCGACGCCCAGCGGGATGCGCTGAATGGCGAGCGACAGGAAATAGAAGGAGATGCCGTAGCCGGTCACCACGACGAGCGAAGGCAGCAGGCGCGTAAAGCTGTTGGAAGCCTTCAGGGCGGTGGTGGCGGCCACCTCGGCGAGGATCGAGATCGACAGGTAGAGCCACTCCATGCGGAGCTCCGTGCTGTGTGCAAAAAAATGGCGCGCGACTCGGAAGGGCGCGCGCCGAGGGAGGAAGCAGGGAGACGATCGGGACGGTGGAGGCCGGGACTCCGCCTCCCCCGATCCTCAGCGTTGCAGGTAGGCCTTCACCGAGGCGAGGCCGTCGCTACCGTCCGCGGCCTTGACGCCGGCGAGCCAGCTGTCGAGCTGGGCCGGGTTTTCCTTGAGCCAGGTCTTGATCACGGCCGAGGGATTCTTCTTCTCCACGATCGGCATCATCAGCCGGTTCTCGATGTCGGTATTGAAGGTGAGGTTGCTTACTAGGCGGCCGACGTTGGGGCAGCGGTTGATGTAGTCGGGCGGCACGACGGTGTAGACCTTGGCTTCACCGAAGTTCGGCCCGAAAACCTCGTCGCCTCCCTCCAGGTAGGTCACGTCGAACTTGACGTTCATCGGGTGGGGTTCCCAGCCGAGAAACACGATCCACTTCTTCTGCCGGATCGCCCGATCCACCGACAGCAGCATCCCGGCCTCGCTCGACTCGACCATCTCGAAGCCCTTCAGTCCGAAAGCGTTTTCCTTGAGCATCTTCTCGATCAGCGCGTTGCCGTCGTTGCCCGGTTCGATGCCGTAGATCTTGCGGTCGAGCTTGTCGGCGAAGCGGGCGATGTCGGCAAAGCTCTTCAGTCCCGCGTCGGCGACGTATTTCGGCACCGCCAGCGTGTACTTCGCACCGGTGAGGTTGGGCGTATCGAGGACCTTCACGTCGCCCGTCTTCACGAAGGGCTCGATCATCGGGGTCATCGACGGCGACCAGTAGCCGAGAAAGACGTCGATCTGCTTCTTCTTGATGCCGGCGAAAGTGATCGGCACCGAGGCGATCGTGGTCTTGGGCCGGTAGCCGAGGCCTTCGAGCAGGGTGGAGGCGAGCGCGGTCGTCGCGGTGATGTCGGTCCAGCCCACGTCGGCAAAGCGGACGTCGCGGCAGCTGGCCGGCTCGACGCTGGCGGCGGCGTTGGTGGCGAACACCGTGAAAGCCAGGCTGGCGGCAGCGGCGACGTTGACCATTTTCTTCATGACGGATCCTTTTCGGTGCGGTGGAATTCAATCCTGGCGACACGCCCGGCAGCGCACGTGTGCGCCAGCCCGGGTGCCGCTCGCTATGGCTGCCGGTTCCGGACCGACAGGTGCTGCCGAGGATAGCCAGCCGCTTCGCCTTCGGATTCCCTCTGCGCGACCCGATCTGTCGTGACGGCGCCCCGTGGCGGGCGTGTTGCAGGAGATCCCCTGTTCCGGTCGCAAACGTGGGTTTCCTGGTCGCAATCTCGTCTGCGCGACCGTTCCTGGCGACGAATAATCGGCTCGCCTCCCCGGAGGATGACCTCGAGCGAACAGGCTGCGACCGGACCTGGACGGCGAGCGGGGGTGCGAAAGAAGTCCTTCCATGTTCTGTGCCAGGAGCAAAAATAATGAAATTCCACACCACCGCCTCCGTCCTCGGCCTGTGCGCAACGGCGCTGTGGGGCATTGCCCCGCCCGTGCTCGCGCAATCGGCGGATCCGGATCCCGTGCAGATCGCAGCGGGGCCGCAGGCCGGCGCGTCGGTCGCACCCGAGGAGCCCGCCGCGTCCGCCCTCTCCGCGAATGTCACGTTGACCTCCCAGTACGTCTCGCGCGGCTGGCGGCAGACTTGGGGCAAACCCGCGCTGCAGGGCGGTTTCGACTACGCGCACCCGAGCGGATTCTTCGCCGGCACCTGGATGTCTAGCGTGAGCAACCGCTTCATCGAGAACGGCACCGTCGAGTGGGATCTTTACGCAGGCTATGCCGGAACGGCGGGGGACATTGGTTACGGGGTCACCGCCTACTATTACGTCTATCCCGGCGCGAAGATGGCCTTCGCCGACGTGCGCTACGACTACGGCGAGATCGTTCCCAGTATCAGCTACAAGTTCCTCACGGTGAAGTACTGGCTCACCTACACGCGGGACTATTTCGGCTTCAACGACGAGACGCTCGGCACCACGGCGCGCACCGGCGACCGGCACAGCCGCGGCTCGGGCTACCTCGATATCAACGCCAACTTCGACCTCGGCGCCGGCTACGGCCTGCTGCTCCACTACGGCCATCAGCGCGTGCGCGGCTTCAGCTTCGCGAACTGGCGCGACGCCAAGGTGGCCGTGAACAAGAGCTTCGATGGCGGTTGGACCGTGTCGCTGGGCTATACGAAGGCCTGGGATAAGGACGACCTGTTCGAGAACTACACGACGGGCGCCGTCGACTCCTCGGGCAGGATGCACGTCTCCAACCCCTTGAAGGGCACGGTCCTGTTCTCGGTGACGAGGACGTTCTGAGGACGTCGTCCGGGGCGACGCGCAAGGCTGCCCCGGACCTCCGCGACTCGCTGGGGGTACTCCATGCGCGTGCCGATTCCGGTCCTCCTGACGCAGTCCCGATTCTGGTGGTCGCAATCCGGGTCTTGCCGATTTCCCATCCCCCTACACTTTTCCTGCCCGCGCGCCGCCCGCCGCGATGAAGCGCACGGGGTGAAGCAGCGACGACGGTAAGCAATAACCCAACGGAGACACGATCATGAGAATGGAAAAGAGGACGTGGCGATGAAACAGAAGATCGTTGCCAAGGGCCTGCACAAGATCTTCGGCCGAAGCCCCGACATAGCGATGGAGATGCTGCGCAAGGGCCGGCACAAGGATGAAATCTTCAAAGAGACGGGTATGGTCGTCGGCGTGCAGGACGCGAACTTCGCGGTCAATGAAGGCGAGATCTTCGTCATCATGGGCCTGTCGGGGTCGGGCAAGTCCACGCTGATCCGCCTATTGAACCGTCTCATCGAGCCGACCGCCGGACAGATCCTCGTCGACGGGCAGGACGTCGCGACCATGAGCAAGGCCCAGCTCGTCGCCTTGCGCCGGCGCGACATGGCGATGGTGTTCCAGTCCTTCGCGCTGCTGCCGCACCTGACCGTGCTCGACAATGCCGCGTTCGGGCTCGAGGTCGCGGGCGTGGGGCGCAAGGAACGCGAGCGGCGCGCGCTGGAGGTGCTCGACGAGGTCGGCCTCAAGGCCTTCGCCGCGAAGCGCCCGGCGGAACTCTCCGGCGGCATGCAGCAGCGTGTGGGCCTCGCGCGCGCGCTGGCGGTGGATCCGTCGCTGATGCTGATGGACGAGGCCTTCTCGGCGCTCGATCCGCTCAAACGCACGGAAATGCAGGAGCTCCTGCTGACGCTGCAGAAGGAGCACAAGCGCACGATCATCTTCGTCTCGCACGACCTCGACGAAGCGTTCCGCATCGGCAACCGCATCGCGATCATGGAAGGCGGGCGCGTCGTGCAGATCGGCTCGCCCGACGAGATCCTGCGCAATCCGGCCGACGACTATGTGCGCGCATTCTTCAAGGGCGTGGACGTCAAGCGCTACCTCACCGCGAAGGATGTCGCCCTCCCGGACGAGGTCCTCGTGATGGAGGCGCCGGCCGACCTCAACGCGGGCTTCGAGTCGGCGATCGGGCGGCTGCGGCAGATGCGCCGCAACTACGGCTTCGTCGTCGACAAGGAGCGGCGGGTGCTGGGCACGGTGTCGATCGATTCGATGCTGCGTTGCCTGGCCGAGGGCAGGACCACGCTCGAACAGGCGCTGCTCGACGACATCCCGGCCGTTCCGGGCGATACCCGCATGACCGAACTCATTTCCAACATCGTCAGGAATCCCTATCCGCTCCCGATCATCGACGGCGAGCGGCGCTACCTCGGCGCCGTGACCCAGACGATCCTGCTGCGGAACATGGCACAGGAGACGGCCAATGTCTGAGTTTCTACCGATCGGCGAGTGGGCCGACCAAGCCGTGAATTTCCTGCTGGAGAACGACAGCGGCACCTTCGGGGCGCTCGGCACCTTCGTCGGCAGCCTGACCGAACTCGTCGAGCAGGCCCTCATGTTCATCCCGAGCTGGGTGCTGGCCGTCGTGCTGACGGCCCTCGCATTCCGGCGTGTGGGCTGGCGCTTCGCGCTGTTCTGCGCAGCCGCGGTCGTGGTGATCATCGGCACCGGATTCTGGAACGCGACGATGGCCACGCTCGCACTGGTGATCTCGGCCACCCTGATCAGCCTGATGGTGGGCGTGCCGCTCGGCATCTGGACGGCGAAGAGCAGGCTTGCGGCCTACTTCGTGCGGCCCAGCCTGGACTTCATGCAGACGATGCCGGCCTTCGTGTACCTGATTCCGGCGGCGATGCTGTTCGGCCTGGGCAAGGTGCCCGGCGTGCTGGCGACGGTGATCTTCGCGATGCCGCCGGTGGTGCGCCTGACCAGCCTCGGCATCCGCCAGGTCAACAGCGAGCAGCTCGAGGCGGGCGTGACCTTCGGCTGCACACCCTGGCAATTGCTGTTCAAGGTGCAGATTCCGGGCGCGCTGCCTTCCATCATGGCCGGCATCAACCAGACCATCATGATGGCGCTGTCGATGGTGATCATCGCGTCGATGGTGGGCGCGGGCGGTCTCGGCAACGACGTGCTGACCAGCATCTCGCGCCTCGACATCGGTCTCGGCTTTGAGTCGGGACTGGCGGTCGTGCTGCTCGCGATCATTGTCGACCGGATGACCGAGAGCTTCGGCGTGGCGCGGCCGACGAAGGCCTGAGGTCCTGCGTCGGAGACGCAGGAGCCATTAGGAGGTTCCTTCCCCTTCAAGGGGAAGGACAGGATGGGGATGGGTTTCCTTCAGCCGCCTCGGAGTCCACCCATCCCCACCCCGGCCCTCCCCTTGAAGGGGAGGGAGTTCCGTTCTGCCAGCACTATCGCATCGCTCACGCCCGTTTCCGGGCTGGGCTGTATTTATATTGATTGCCTGTTCAAGCTAAACCCTTCAGACTTTCGCCTCCTGTTCCCAGTCAGAGGAATTCATGCCCAAGGTCGGAATGCAGCCGATCCGCCGGTCGCAGCTGATCGAGGCCACGCTCAAGGCGGTCGACGAGGTCGGCCTCGGCGACGCCAGCATCGCCTACATCGCACGCCTCGCCGGGGTGTCGAACGGCATCATCAGCCACTACTTCCGCGACAAAAACGGGCTGATCGAGGCGACCATGCGCCACCTGATGCAGGCGCTGGGCGAGGGCGTGCGCACGCGGCGCGCAGCGCTTTCCGACTCGCACCCGCGTGCCCATCTGCGCGCGATCATCGAGGGAAACTTCGACACCAGCCAGGTGAGCGGCGCAGCGATGAAGACTTGGCTCGCCTTCTGGGCCAGCAGCATGCATCACCCCTTGCTGCAGCGCCTGCAGCGCATCAACGACCGGCGCCTGTACTCGAACCTGTGCGGCGAGTTCCGTCGCGCGCTGCCCCCGGAGCTCGCGCGCTCCGCCGCGCGCGGCCTGGCCGCGTTGATCGACGGCTTGTGGTTGCGCGGCGCATTGTCCGGCAAGGCCTTCGACACCGAACAGGCGCTGCAGATCGCCTACGAGTACGTCGACCTGCAACTCGCCAAGGCCTGAATCAGAATTTCCGAGTTCGCTCGATCAAGCGTGTGCGTGATCTTCCGGCTCTACGGACAGGCGCATGCCGACTGTCTTGAGGACGGCCAGCAGGGTCTTGAGCGTCGGATTGCCCTTCGGTGACAGCGTGCGATAGAGGGATTCGCGACTGATGCCGGCTTCCGCCGCCACGGCGCCGAGGCCGCCGTAAGCTTCGGCCACGGTCCGCAGAGCGAGCAGGCCGGCCGCTCGATTGTCGGGATCATCTAGCGATTCCATCGCCGCCTTTAGGTATGCCACGGCCAGTTCGCGATCGGCGCGCAATTCGGCGACCTCTGCCTCATGGTGCGATACAGTGCCCTTGAGTTTGCTCATGCTTGCCTCCGTTTCCATTCCGACCACAATTCCTTGGCACGCTTGATGTCGGCCACCTGGCTGCCCTTGTTGCCACCGCACAGCAGAAGCACCACGGCTTTGCCGTGGCGTCCGCAATAGACGCGATATCCGGCCCCGACATGCACGCGCAGTTCTATTACCCCTTCGCCGACCGGCTCGCAGTCGCCGAAGTTGCCTGCTTGCACCTGGCGCAATCGAACGCGGATACGCGCCTGAGCCAGCTTGTCGCGGACCGTATCGAGCCATTCGCTGAACGGCTCGCGGCCGTCTTCGCCGCTGGTAGCGGAGAAGTTCGATCATGATTGTCATTGTAGCTTAAAAGCTACTCGTAAAATGGAAAGGGAAACGGGGCGAGCGCTGCGGCGCGTGGCGTTGAGGCAAGCATCCAGCCCGCGGATCCTCCGCGGTCGCGCGCAGAACCGCTCCGGTCGTTTTTTTGGCTGAGCGTTCAATCCCCAGCACGTAGCCTTGGCTCCGAGATCCCGCCCCGTGCGAAGCGCGGCGCGGATACCCGATCAGAGGAGTCGTCATGCCCCGTTTCACCGAACAGCAGCTCTACATCGACGGCCGCTATGTCGCGGCAACCAGCGGTGCCAACTTCGAAACCGTCAATCCGGCCAATGGCGAGGTGTTGGCGGGCGTGCAGCAGGCCAGTCGAGCCGACGTTGACCTCGCAGTCCAAAGCGCTGCGACGGGACAGAAGACGTGGGCGGCAATGACCGCGATGCAGCGCTCGCGCATTCTGCGCCGGGCCGTGGCCATTCTGCGCGAGCGCAACGATGCCCTCGCCGAGCTCGAGACGCTGGACACCGGCAAGCCGCTCGCCGAGACGCGCAGCGTCGACATCGCGACCGGGGCAGACGTGCTGGAATACTACGCCGGCCTGGCACCGGCGATCGAGGGGGCGCAGATCCCGCTGCGCGAGACGAGCTTCGTCTATACGCGCCGCGAACCCTTGGGCGTGGTCGCCGGCATCGGCGCGTGGAACTACCCCATCCAGATCGCGCTGTGGAAGTCCGCGCCGGCGCTCGCTGCGGGCAACGCGATGATCTTCAAGCCGAGTGAAATCACGCCGCTCACAGCCCTCAAGCTCGCCGAGATCTACACCGAGGCCGGCTTGCCGGATGGCGTCTTCAATGTGCTCACCGGCAGCGGCCGCAAAGTCGGCCAGTGGCTGACCGAGCACCCTGGCATCGCCAAGATCTCCTTCACGGGCGGCAGCGCGACGGGCAAGAAGGTCATGGCCAGCGCGTCGGGCTCGACGCTCAAGGAAGTGACGATGGAGCTAGGCGGCAAGTCGCCGCTCGTCATTTGCGCCGACGCCGACCTCGACCGTGCCGCCGACATTGCGGTGATGGCGAACTTCTTCAGCGCCGGTCAGGTGTGCACGAACGGCACGCGCGTGTTCGTGCCGCGCGCCCTGCAGGGCGAATTCGAGGCGCGCGTGCTGGCGCGTGTGGCGCGCATCCGCGTCGGTGATCCCATGCAGGAAAGCACCAACTTCGGCCCGCTTTCGAGCTTCAGCCACATGGACAGCGTGCTCGGCTACATCGAAAAGGGCAGGGCTGAAGGCGCGCGCCTGCTGTGCGGCGGCGCGCGGATCGTTTCCGGTGAATACGAGCGCGGCGCCTACGTCGCCCCCACGGTGTTCACGGACTGCACGGACGAGATGACCATCGTGCGCGAGGAAATCTTCGGCCCGGTCATGAGCATCCTGGTCTATGACGATGAAGAGGAGGCCGTGCGCCGCGCCAACGCGACCGACTACGGGCTCGCCGCCGGGGTCGTGACGCGCGATCTCGCCCGCGCGCACCGCATCATCCATCGCCTGGAGGCCGGCATCTGCTGGATCAACACCTGGGGCGAATCGCCGGCCGAGATGCCGGTGGGCGGCTACAAGCAGTCCGGCATCGGGCGCGAGAACGGTCTCACGACGCTGGAGCACTACACGCGGCTGAAGTCGGTGCAGGTCGAACTCGGCGAATTCCACTCGGTGTTCTGAGCCCTCCCGAGGACGATAACGTGAAGAAAGAATACGACTACATCATCATCGGCGCCGGTTCCGCCGGCAACGTGCTCGCGGCGCGCCTGACCGAGGACGCCGACGTCAGCGTGCTGCTGCTGGAGGCGGGCGGCCCCGACTATCGCCAGGACTTCCGCACCCAGATGCCGGCCGCGCTCGCCTACCCCCTGCAGGGCCGCCGCTACAACTGGGCCTACGAGACGGACCCCGAGCCGCACATGAACAAGCGGCGCATGGAGTGCGGGCGCGGCAAGGGGCTGGGCGGCTCGTCGCTGATCAACGGCATGTGCTACATCCGCGGCAACGCGCTGGATTTCGACAACTGGGCCACGGCGCGAGGGCTGGAGGACTGGACCTACCTCGACTGCCTGCCATACTTCCGCAAGGCCGAATCGCGCGACATCGGCGCCGACGACTACCACGGCGCCGACGGTCCGGTCAGCGTCGCCACGCCGAAGCCGGGCAACAATCCGCTGTTCGAAGCGATGGTGGAGGCGGGCGTGCAGGCGGGCTTCCCGCGCACCAGCGACCTCAATGGCTACCAGCAGGAAGGCTTCGGGCCGATGGACCGCACCGTGACGCCGCAAGGGCGACGCTCCAGCACCGCGCGCGGCTACCTCGACCAGGGACGCGAGCGGGCCAATCTCAGTATCGTCACCCACGCGCTCACCGACCGCATCCTCTTCAGCGGCAAGTGCGCGATTGGCGTCGCCTACCTGCACGGCGACAGTAGCGAGCCGGTCACCGTGCACGCCCGTCGCGAGGTCCTGCTGTGCGCGGGCGCGATCGCGTCGCCGCAGATCCTGCAGCGCTCCGGCGTCGGTCCCGCGCCGTTGCTGCGCAGCCTCGACATCAATGTGGTGCACGACCTGCCGGGCGTGGGCGCCAACCTTCAGGACCACCTGGAGATGTACCTGCAATACGCGTGCAAGGAGCCGGTGTCGCTGTATCCGGCGCTCAAGCTGTGGAACCAGCCCGCGATCGGCGCGCAGTGGCTGTTCAGCGGCACGGGCATCGGCGCCAGCAACCAGTTCGAGGCCGGCGGCTTCATCCGCACGCGCACGGAGTTCGCGTGGCCGAACATCCAGTTCCACTTCCTGCCGGTCGCAATCAACTACAACGGCAGCAACGCGGTGAGCGAGCACGGTTTCCAGGCGCACGTCGGCTCGATGCGCTCGCCCAGCCGCGGGCGTGTCCACGTCAAGTCGAAGGACCCCCGCCAGCACCCGAGCATCCTCTTCAACTACATGAGCACAGCGCAGGACTGGCAGGAGTTCCGCGATGCCATCCGGATCACGCGCGAGATCATGAGTCAGCCCGCGCTCGACCCGTACCGCGGCCGCGAGCTCAGCCCCGGGTTCGACGTGGAGAGCGACGCAGAGCTGGACGCCTTCGTGCGCGCGCGTGCGGAAACGGCTTTCCATCCGTCATGTTCGTGCAGGATGGGCGAGGACGACATGGCGGTCGTGGACGGTCAGGGCCGCGTACACGGCCTGCACGGGCTGCGCGTGGTCGATGCGTCTATCATGCCGCTGATCATCACCGGCAACCTCAACGCCACCACCATCATGATCGGCGAGAAGATCGCTGATCGCATCCGTGGCCGCGCGCCGTTGCCGCGCAGCACGGCACGCTATTACGTGGCCGGAGAGGCGCCGGTGCGTGGGCGCCCGGAGCGCAGCGCGGTCGAGCTGCGCGCGGCTTCCTGAGTTTGCAGGCGCTTCCGGTAACCGGACAGCGGCTGGCTACGGCTCGCCCTTCCTCTGCAATCGCGGTTGGAGCGCCTCTTCATCGAAAAAGCTGCTGTTCGGGGGAGGCGCGCAATTCGGCCGGAGCCGTCATCCAGATCGAGTTGGACAAAATGCAGGGATGTGGGCGACTGTCTACGCTCATCTCGCACTATGGATGCTACGAACCGAGACCCCACGCCCGCTATGACGTTACGATGATCGACGTCCTCCGCCCCTCTGCGTGCCCCGTTGCCGCAATCCCGTAGGGCGGGAGGAGCGCAGCGCATCCCGCCACTCAAACGTTGTCGCGCCGAAGAACACGGGTGTGGCTACGTGGGCGAGCTGACAGTCAATTGGCTTGCTGGCCGGCAGGTGGTCGGCCTGACCGGCCGTTGGGGCATGTCGCCGCCAAAGACAGCAACGGGCTGCTTAGCTGTCGTAGATCCGAAAGTTGGCTGCTACGTCCGCATCGAAGTTCGCGCTACTGACGGACCCGGACCATTGCTGTCGGTCGACTCCTTAACGAGTCAATATCCGCTTTCTGAGGGGAGCTGTAGCTGCCGATTGGGGAGCCACTGAAAATGGTGCATGGACTAAAGACTCTGCCGCAACTCGAAGTTGTCATCCTTCCGCTACGGAAAATTCAGCGCAATCGGCTCGAGGTAGCATGCAATGCTCTGCTGCACGCCATAGTGTTCAACTCTTCAATCTATTGACAGGCTCGTCTAACACGTCAATCGACCCCGCTCCCTCTGGTCGCTGGACGCTGCGCCGCGGAACAGCTCAACGTCGGTCATTCTCACGTTAGAATGCATTTCGCATAAGATCAGGCGCAAATTGGAGCTTACAGCCGTCTAAAATCCAAAGCAAACAAAGACTCAACTTCCCGAGAACCTACTTCTTCACTTCTGTTCGTTGTCGGCAATCTTGGACATGTGCTCACGAATGCCGATTTCCACATGAGCGTAACCGTTTCGGATATCCACAAAAGAGGCTTTGTGGGTTGCTGTAGCTGCCGTCACGGTCGGCCTGCTAATCGGCTTGCTGCTATGTCCATCAAGTGCTTCGCCATGAATCTCATCGTCAACTTTCCAGAATGAGGACTTACGAAACAGAGAGCTTTCAGATTCATAGGCCTTTACTACTCGTGCAAAGCCATGAATGCTAACTTTGAATGGGTAGATCAACCCTTTCACCGGGTCTCGCCTCGGCGGATGCGCGAAGAACTTCCGACACTGTAGTTGAATGCGCTCGCCCTCTACGGAATGACAGATCTGCGTCGACCTCATTCGACACCATCTGGAAGCATATTCTTCAGTTCTGGCAAGTTGGCGGAGGCCAATTTAAACGCTTCCAAAACTTCATCGTGATTGCACCGAAAACAATCTGCCATTTCAGAAGGTGTATAGGAAATCCCCGTAAGATCGATAATTCTCGAAATTATCTGTGAAAGATCTTTCGGCGACGCATCGTTTGGCTCGTAAGCGTAGTCCTCTGCAATCTGAGCAAATTCATCCTCGGAAATTTGCTCGAGCAGGAACGCGGCGTAGTGTGAGTTGTAGTCAATCAGACGATGTTGCCAGCGGACGACCGATATCAAGGACTGGACATCGGATTCCTTTTGAGCAAACAACGACTGAAATGCTGCTGCCAACTCGCTAGTTCGGGCGTATGAGATATTCCACGAATCCGACGTATTGTCAGAAGTCATGCGAAGCAGATAGTCATGCGTAAATCTTTCCGGTCGTTCGAGGCTTACATCCGCACTTGTTAGCTGCTGCGTTGTTACAAATTTCATCGAGGTCATAGATTTTGGCGTCTCCGTTGTTAGTTAGCGGATAGACCCATAACTTCGTCGAGCTTGTCCTTTACAAATCCAAATGCCGTCGCGAGTAGCCTATCTGGGCCTTCAACAACGTAGTTGAGGTCGGCCATTTTCTTGGGGCGGTCATTAATATCTATCTTGATTCCGAAGCCTTCCTCAACGACAGGAATACTTGCGATATCAATAACCGCTGCATTTACTCGTGCGCTTTGATCGAGCTCTGCTCGTCGCAATTCGTAGACATTTGCTTCAAGGTTGAGAAAGAGGTTGTCATCAGTCTTATACCCAACCTTAAACGAAACACTTGCCAATTCACCTAGTGGAGTGCTTTTCAAGAATCGATCGGCAAGGTGCGTGTGCAGCTTCTGCAATCCGATATCGGAAGGAATGTTTACGCTTAGAATCAACGCGGACTCGGAGAGCGTCCTTTCTTCCTTGAAGGCTAGCAGGCGTGCGTGGAATGCGCGCACATTCTTTTCGATCGTTTCAACTTGTCGATCAAGCGGGAGAGCCTTCGGCTCAAAGTTTTGATCGAATTGGCATGATAGCTGACTGATCAGAAGCCCTTTATGGTTGCCCTGAAAAACAATTCGCGGAGCGTTTGGGTCAAAATTGTCCGGGACGTTTGTCTGGTTGCTCTGTCCGCCCATAAATGACGAAAACGCTTTCTCTGCCTCCGCCTGCTTTAGTCGAACGCCGTCGTCACGTTCGCGAAAGCGAACAGCATAGATCGCTTGTGATATATATTTGTTGTCTCGTAGCAGCATGGTAGTGCTCTCAGCCTACTGTTAACTTATTAATCATAGCACTAGGCTGCCTCCCCGTGGGGTAGTTGAGCCTTCGAGGCGCGTTTGTTGCGTATCACGGCAGGGAGCTCCGACTATTAGTACTGCTTGACTTAGTGGGCTGGATCGCTAGCCGATCTTTAAGACTATGATCGCATTGAGCTACAAACAGTTTCCCTGTCATGCATTCCAACTTTCCGCTGCAGCGGACGCCCCTGAACTCTACGTTGAGCGTCCGCTTCCTAAAAAGCCAAGGGCCGCTCCGGATCGTCTGGCCCTGCTCACTGGATGGAAAAGCTGCCGCTCGTCGCAGCTTCGCGGAGGAGTGGCAGGTAACTGGCGTATTGCGGCTGCACTGGCATCTGCTAGCGAACGGCGGCTGAGGCCGATCACCTTCCGGCCGCCAAGCCAATCGACCGCTGGCACACGTAGCCACACCCGTGTTCTTCGGCGCGACAACGTTTGAGTGGCGGGATGCGCTGCGCTCCTCCCGCCCTACGGGATTGCGGCAACGGGGCACGCAGAGGGGCGGAGGACGTCGATCATCTTAACGGCATGGCGGGCGTAGGATCTCGGTTCGTAGCATCCATAGTGCGAGATGGGCGGCGTCTTTGGGGTGAGCGGAGCCCGGGTTCCGGCGCATAGCCATGGCGGGAGCCCCACTTGCTTCGAACACCTGCCAGCTCTGCCCGCCGTGCGACGGGCATCGGCTGCGATGATTTTGAGCGTAGGGCCGCCAGTCCGATAGATCCATTGTTGGACAAGGGCACCCGTCGCCCGGCGCTGCAGCCGTTGCATGCGAGCGGGTCATGCGGCCAATACGGCCCTCGCCGCGCCCGCCGCATACACGGACCCGGTGACGCACATCAGCGAATCGGGCGGCAGGTCGATGAGGGTGTCCCTCACCGCCTGCAACGGGTCGTCGATGATTCGCACGGGCAGGTCGGGAAAGCGCTGCCTGACCCAGTCGGCGATCGTGATCGGTTCGAGCGAACGTTGGCGGTCGGCGCGTGTCACTACAAGCGAGGCTGCTTTCGATGCGAGAATCGGGAGCAGCGTCGCGAGGTCCTTGCCGGACGAGATGGACACGACCATGTGACGCTCGCTGGACGGGAGCACCTCGAGCGAGCGCATCAGGGCGAGCGTCGAGGCTTCCGTGTGGGCACCGTCCGCGACCACCCAGGGGGCGCGTCGGAGAATCTCGGTGCGTCCAGGCAGCGTGACCTGGGCCAGGCCGCGACGGGCGGCGTCCGCGAGCTGGGGTAGGGGCAGCAGGTCGGCGTGGCGGATGCATGCAAGCGCCATCGCGGCGTTGCCGGCGAGATGGGGGCCCAGCACCGGCAAGGTGAGGTCGAGCGCCAAGGGGTGGCAGTCGAGGCGTAGCGCGAGGCCTTCAGCGTCGGCCCGCGTCACTTCGGCGGCGAACTCGATGCCGAGGCGGTGCAAGGGCGCGGCGCAGGTGGTGGCCTGGGTTTCGACCACGGCGAAGGCCTCACGGGGCAGCTCGCCGATCACGACCGGGGTCCAAGGCTTGATGATCCCGGCCTTCTCGCCGGCGATCGCCGTCAGCGTCGTGCCCAGGCGGTCCGTGTGTTCGAGCTCGACGCTGGTGATGCAGGACACGAGCGGGGAGATGACGTTGGTGGGATCGCGCCGTCCGCCGAGCCCGACCTCGATCAGCGCGACGTCGACGCGCTCGCTCTCGAACAGATCGAAGGCGATTGCCGTCGCGAAATCGAAGAACCCCGGCGGGTGCGGATCGCTCAGCAGCGCGGCGAGATGCGGACGGACGCGCTCGGCCGCGGCGACGAACTCCGCTTCGCCGATCTCCCGACCGCCGACGCGATAGCGCTCGCTGTACCGCTGCAGGTGCGGCGAGGTGTAGCTGCCGACCCGCAGGCCGGCGGCGCCGAGGATCGCCTCGCACAGCAGGACCGTGCTGCCCTTGCCTTTGGACCCCGCGACGTGGATGCACCTCAGCGCCCGCTCCGGGTTGCCGATGCGGGCAAGCAACTCGCCCACCGGCTGCAGCGCGAGCGCGGCCGGTGGGCAGGGGCGGAGCGGCTCGGCCGCGACGAGCGCGTCGATCAGCCGGGCGAGGTCGTCGGCGTGGCGCAGCGGCTGGGCTGTGGCCGCTGCGACGTCTTCGGTCGGGAAGCTCATCCCCACGCGGCCTCCATGAGTCCCTGCGGCACGGGGAGGCCGTGCTGGCGGCAGGCAGCTTCCAGCGTGTTGAGCAGCAGGCAGGCGATGGTCATTGGCCCGACGCCGCCCGGAACCGGCGTGATGGCACCGGCAACCTCGACGGCGCTGTCGAAGTCCACGTCGCCGACGAGGCGGCCCTTGCCGTCCGGTGTGTCGATGCGGTTGATGCCCACGTCGATCACCGTCGCGCCCGGCTTGATCCAGTCGCCGGGGACCATGCGGGGCCGGCCCACGGCGGCGACGAGGATGTCGGCGCGGCGGCATTCGTCGGCGAGGTCGCGCGTCTTCGAATGCGCGATCGTCACCGTGCAGCTCTCCCGCAGCAGCAGCGCGGCCATCGGCTTGCCGACGATGTTCGAACGCCCCAGCACGACCGCGCGCAGGCCGGACAGGTCACCCAGCCGGTGCTTGAGCAGCATCAGGCAGCCCAGCGGCGTGCAGGGCACCATGCCGTCGCCACCGGTCGCCAGGGCGCCCGCATTGACGGGGTGGAAGCCGTCGATGTCCTTCTCCGGGCGGATCGCGTTGATGATCCGGTCGGCGTCGACCTGCGGCGGCAGGGGCAGCTGGACGAGGATGCCGTGCACGGCCGGGTCCTCGTTGAGCCGGGCTATCAGTTCCAGCACCTTTTCCTGGGGCACGCTGTAGGGCAGGCGGTACTCGAACGAGGCCATCGAGGCTTCGCGCGCCTGACGCGCCTTGTTGCGGACGTAGACCTGGCTCGCCGGATCCTCGCCGACGAGGATGACGGCGAGGCCGGGGGTGAGGAGGTGTTGTTCGCGCAGGCGCACGACCTGGCGTCCGATCTCGGTGCGCAGGCGTTCGGCAGCTTGCTTGCCGTCGATGATCTCGGCTTTCATCCGGCTCTCCCCGCTCAACGGAACACGACGGTCTTGTTCCCCGTGAGGAACACGCGGTGCTCGATGTGGTACTTGACGGCGCGGGCGAGGGCGAGGCATTCGGTATCGCGGCCGACGGCGACGAGGTGTTCCGGCTGGTAGGTGTGATCGACGCGCTCGACGGCCTGCTCGATGATCGGGCCCTCGTCGAGGTCGGACGTCACGTAGTGCGCGGTTGCGCCGATCAGCTTCACGCCGCGGTCATGCGCCTGGTGGTAGGGCTTGGCGCCTTTGAAGCCGGGCAGGAAGGAGTGGTGGATGTTGATCGCGCGGCCAGAGAGCTTGTGGCACAGGTCCTCGGACAGCACCTGCATGTAGCGTGCGAGCACAACCAGATCGGAGCCGGTCTCGGCGACGATCTCGAGCAGACGCGCCTCCTGCGCTGCCTTCGTCTCGGGCGTCACCGGCAGGTGATGGAAGGGGATGCCGTACCAGTCGGCGAGACGCTTGAGGTCCGGGTGATTCGACACGATGGCGGGCACCTGCATCTTCAATTCGCCCGTGCGCATGCGGTAGAGCAGGTCGTCGAGGCAATGGTCGAACTTCGACACCATCAGCAGCACTTTCGGGCGAACCAGGGTGTCGTGCATCTCCCACGTGAAGTCTTCCTCCGCGCGCGGCAGCTCCTCGCCGAAGGCCTGCTTCAGTGCGTCGAAGGACGGCGTGCGGCCGGGCTCGGTCGAGAACACCGTGCGCACGAAGAAGCGCCCGGTCAGGATCTCGTCGAACTGCTGCATTTCCATGATGTAGCAATGGCGCTCGGCCAGGAAGGACGAGATGCGCGCGACCGTGCCGATCACGCCCTTGCAGCTCGCCTTGAGTACGTAAATGTTCTTGCCTTCGGTCATTACCGACATCGCGCGTCTCCTGAATGTAGCGTTGTGTCCGCCCCGGTCGTGCGAGGCGGCTCCTGATCCCTGGGTGGCCGCAACTGTTGGCCGTCGCCCAATTTAGTCTTCCGGTCAGCGCTCGCCTGTCTGGTTACGACGAGTTCTGATCGCCGCACGACACCGCGCCAGTGCTGACGATGGCGGCGATCGCGGGCGGTCCGCGGTGTCGCGTTTGGACATGAGCGGGTCGTTGAGACGCCTGCCAGTTCGAGGGGCTACGCCTAACCTGTGCCGCATCGGGTCCGCTGCGGTCGGCACCCGCAACGACTTGAAGGAGAAGACGAAATGGCGGAGCAGTTCGACGACGAAGATTTCGACCTGGCATCGCTGCCCGACGACGAGCTCATCGAGCAGGTGCACGACGACCTGTACAACGGCCTGCGCGACGAGATCGTGGAGGCGACCAACATCCTGCTGTCGCGTGGCTGGAGCGCGAGCCGGGTGCTCGACGAGGCGCTGGTCGAAGGCATGCGCATCGTCGGTGTGGATTTCCGTGACGGCATCCTGTTCGTGCCTGAAGTGCTGATGGCGGCCAATGCGATGAAAGGCGGCATGGAGATCATCCGTCCGCTGCTGGCGGACACCGGTGCGGAGACAGTGGGCAAGATCGTGATCGGCACGGTGAAGGGCGACATCCACGACATCGGCAAGAACCTGGTGGCGATGATGATGGAAGGGGCGGGCTTCGAGGTGATCGACATCGGCATCAACATCCCGGTGGAGACCTACATCGAGGAACTGGAGAAGCATAAGCCGGACATTCTGGGCATGTCGGCGCTGCTGACGACGACGATGCCCTACATGAAGGTCGTGATCGACACGCTGAAGGAGAAGGGCATGCGCGACGACTACATCGTGCTGGTGGGTGGCGCGCCGCTGAACGAGGCCTTCGGCAAGGCGGTGGGGGCGGATGCCTACTGCCGCGATGCGGGCGTGGCCGTCGAGACTGCCAAGGCGCTCATCCAGCAACGGCGCGCCGCCTGATTCCCGACAACGAGGCGCTGGCATGGAGCCCGTCCTGATCATCGCCTGCGGTGCGCTTGCACGCGAGCTGAAGGCCGTGATCGCCGCGAACGGCTGGCAGCACGTGCAGCTGCATTGCCTGCCGGCGGACCTCCATAACCGCCCGGACCGCATCCCCGAGGCGGTGCGCGAGCAGATCCGGGCGAGCCGACTGCGCTTCGCCCGCATCCTCGTCGGCTATGCCGACTGCGGCACCGGGGGGCTGCTCGACCGCGTGCTCGAAGAGGAGGGCATCGAGCGCCTGCCGGGCGCGCATTGCTACGAGTTCTACGCTGGCACTCCGGCCTTCACGGCGCTCGCCGATGCCGAACCGGGCAGTTTCTACCTGACGGATTTCCTCGTGCGCCACTTCGAGCGGCTGGTGATCCGGGAGCTCGGCATCGAGCGCCACCCGGAACTCGCGTCGCAGTACTTCGGCAACTACCGCCGGCTTGTGTACCTCGCCCAGTCGGAGGACGCGCAGCTGCTGGAGCAGGCGCGGGACGCCGCCAGAAGGCTCGACCTCGAATTCCATCATCAATTCACGGGCTACGGCGACCTCGAAGGGGCCGTCGTCCGCTTCCACAGACAGCCGGGGCGCGATGCCCGCAGGGAGCAGGATTCATGGCAAAGCTGATTGTTGTGCAGTGGCGTGACATCCCTGCGCAGGTGATCGTCAAGAACGGCCGGGAGAGCGCAAAGGTGCAGCTCTCGGAGCGTTTCCAGGTCGCAATCGACCGGGCGGCGATGCGCGCCGGCAAGGGTAGTTCCGAGGCCTATCTCGAGGATTGGCAGCGGCAGCCGCCGCGCGAGTGCGGAAGCGACCTGCAGGCCGAAGCTTCCGCCGAGGCCGAGCGCATCGAAGCGCGATACAGCGACGGCGACCTCGAAACCCTGGTCCGTGCGAAGGGCGTGGCGGTCGCGCAGGACGCCGCGAACTAGAAAACGACATCGACAAACATCCACGCTGCCGCGCCAACGACGGTGGCGGACGAAGGAGACATTCATGTACGCAGTACGCCGGTGGGTGGTCCGACACTCACGGGGTTTCGAGATGATCTACAACGCCTTCGAGCCGGTCATCGCGCGGCTCGATCCGCTGTGGCGCCGCATCGGATACGCGCGCGCGGAAGGACCCGTCGCGAGGGTCGAGAGGGCCGTCAAGGGTTTCCTGTTCGACTGCAAGATGTGCGGCCAGTGCGCGCTGAGTTCGACCGGCATGTCCTGTCCGATGAACTGCCCCAAGACACTGCGCAACGGCCCCTGCGGCGGCGTGCGGGCGAACGGCCATTGCGAGGTCAAGCCGGAGATGAAGTGCGTGTGGGCGGAGGCCTGGGCCGGGAGCCAACACATGAAGTCCGGCACGAAGATCCACGTGGTGCAGAAGCCCGTCGATAACCGCTTCCGCGACACCTCGTCCTGGTTGCGCGTGGTGCGCCAGATCGCCGAGAAACGCGCACCGCAGGGAGAGCAGAAATGATTTTCGACGACGAACCGACACCCGGCGAAGGACTGCCGATCCTGCCCGGCCACGTTTCACCGGGCCGCCTGGAGCGCGTGCTGCGCGCGGGTAAGTTCGCGGTGACCTCCGAGATCGACCCGCCCGATTCGGCCGATCCCGACGAAGTGTTCAAGCGCGCCGCGATCTTCGACGGCTACGTCGACGCGATCAACGCAACCGACGGCTCGGGGGCGAACTGCCACATGTCCAGCGTCGGCGTGTGCTCGCTGCTGACGCGCCGCGGCTACGCGATGGTGATGCAGATCTCCTGCCGCGACCGCAACCGCATCGCCATCCAGGGCGAGATCCTCGGCGGCGCCGCGATGGGTGTGGCCAACATCATGTGCCTGACCGGCGACGGCGTGCAGGCGGGCGACCATCCGCAGGCCAAGCCCGTGTTCGATCTCGACTCGATGTCGCTGCTGGAGATCGCCCGCGCGATGCGCGACGAGCACCGCTTCCAGAGCGGCCGCAAGCTCGACACGCCGCCGCGCGTGTTCCTCGGCGCGGCCGAGAACCCCTTCGCGCCGCCCTTCGACTGGCGTCCGCATCGGCTCGCGAAGAAGGTCGCGGCCGGCGCGCAGTTCATCCAGACGCAGTACTGCTACGACATCCCGCGCCTGAAGATCTTCATGGCGCAGGTGCGCGACCTGGGCCTGCTCGAAGGGCCGAACCGTGTGTTCATCATGCCCGGCGTCGGCCCGCTCGCGTCCGCCAAGAGCGCGACCTGGATCCGCGAGCACGTGCCCGGCGTCCATATTCCGGACAGCGTCATCAAGCGCCTGGCCGGTGCCGAGAAGCAGAAGGCCGAAGGCCGGAAGCTGTGCATCGACCTGATCCAGGAGATCCGCGAGATCGAAGGCGTCTCCGGGGTGCATGTGATGGCCTACCGTCAGGAGGAGGCGGTCGCGGAAATCATCCAGAGCTCCGGAGTGCTTGAGGGACGCGTGCCGTGGTATCCGGGGCGTGACCGGCAGCTTCTACGGGAGGCGATGGAGGCCTGACCGACGCCGCAGGATGACAACGCCCAAGCCCTTCGCCAAGCCTGCAATGGATTTGTCGAAGGGCAATCGATCCGTAAAGGGCGGAGCGGCTTCCCCCGAACGGCACTCGTTGCCGAGTTATCAAGCGCTTACGCGGCGTGCTTGAGGCTCCCGTACGTCGCTTCGCCGCGCGCGGCCAGAAGCGCGATCTCGGCAGAGGAGGGGGCCGCTGCGCTGGAGCTCCTCGAATGCGACGCCGCAGTCGCTGAGCACCGCCACGCTGCTGCACTTCGAGGAGCGGTACCGGCCGCGTATCGACTGGGCGGACTGGCTCGGCAAGTTCGGTGTGAGTCTCCCGCGGAGCGGTGAACAGCCGCGGTTCACCGACTACTCAGGCCAGCTCGGCTTGCGTGACGCGATCAGTGCGCCGGCACGGCGGACCGTAGGCGATCGCGGTGAGCCGCATCTCGAAGAACACGTCGCCGTCGATCTC
This sequence comes from Aromatoleum evansii, assembly GCF_012910805.1. Lineage (GTDB taxonomy): Bacteria > Pseudomonadota > Gammaproteobacteria > Burkholderiales > Rhodocyclaceae > Aromatoleum > Aromatoleum evansii. The sequence goes on along the minus strand of NZ_WTVK01000018.1, from coordinate 10,150 downwards.
GTTGCTGACGCTGTTCTCGTCCTGTTCGAAGTCGATCTGTACCGAGGCCGCCCCGGCCTGGCGTGCTTGGCTCGCCGCTTCGTCGGCGGCGAGCGCACGTGCGTATTCGATCGCTTCGCCGAGCTGCGTGAAGTCCTTCGGCCCTTCGGCCGCGAAGACGCGGAAAGTGCCCCGCGTCGGCTGCGTGATCGTCAGGTGCACCCGCTGCGCGACTTCGCCCAGCACCGCGCCGACGGCGTTCGCGACTTCCGCGAAGCGCGGCATGTAGAGGCCGGTGCGCAACCCGCGCGCGACTTCGGGGTAGTAGCTCGCGGCGGGGCCGCCGACGGCGACGACCGGAGCGTCGCCCGCGAACTGGACGGAGAACAGCGCGGGCTTGGACGGATCCCGGCGCTGTTCCATGACCATCTCGGTGAGCAGCCGCGCGAGCTTGTCCGCCTGGGCCGCGGCGAGCCGGTTCTGTTCGTGCAGCCCGGCCTCGATCAGTTTCTGGCTGATGCCGTCGACGACGAGATCGAAGACCTCGCGTGACGGGCCTTCCGCGTCGCCGTCGGGCCACGTGCCGCATCCGTACAGGCGCCGCATCTGGCGCGCCCAGATCCGCGCCCCCAGCTCCGCGGCACGCGTGGACCAATGGCTTGAGATGCCGAGCACGTGGGCCGCGTCGGTGGGCGTGAAGCCGCTGTAGATCACCAGCCCCTTGCGTTCGAGGCGGGCGAGGGCGCGGGCGAGCCGGCGGTCCTCCGCGGTGGCGTATTCCATGTCCACGGGTTTGACCGACACACGCTCCCAGGCCTGCCGTTCGTCGTCGGGCAGGCGCGCCAGCAGCGCCTCGTCGTGCTGCAGGCGCAGCGCGAAGCGCAGTTGGCTGCCGTGGGGAGCCGATGTCGCCTGACGCTCGAGGACGGGCAGCACTTCCGGATGTTCGGCGGCGAGCAGGCTGAGCGGCACGACGCGGCGCGGGCCGATCGCGATCCCTTCGCCGCCGCTGAAGCGGACCTCGCTGTCGCCACCGAGACCGATCGAGTACACGCGCACCGCCTCGACCATCGGCTGCCATCCGCCGATCAAGGCGCCGTCGAAGCTCAGTTCCGGCCGCCCGTTGCGCACGACGGCGATGTCGGTCGTCGTGCCTCCCATGTCGGCGACGATCGCATCGCGCAGTCCGCTCAGCGCACAGGCGCCCAGCACGCTCGCCGCGGGGCCGGACAGCACCGTCCCGACCGGCCGCTGCAGCGCCGATTGCGCATTGATCAGCGAGCCGTCGCCCTTGACGATCATCAGCGGGGCGTCGATGCCGCGCGCGGCCAGGATGGCCTCCACCGACTCGATGAGGCGCTGGACGTGGGTGATCATGCGCGCATTGAGTGCCACCGTCGCCGCGCGACGCGGCGCGCCGAGCGAGGACGCGAGCTCATGCCCGCAGGTCACCGGCTTGCGCGAGAGTTCCTGCACGATTTCGCGCACCCGTACTTCGTGACGTGGGTTGCGCACACTGAAGGTCGCCGAGATGGCGAAGGCCGACACCTTGTCGCGCCAGTTCAGGATTGCGTTGCGCACAGCCTCTTCGTCGAGCGGTGCGGCTTCCGCGCCGCCGGCATCGTGTCCGCCGGCAATCGTGACGATCGTCTCGGGGCCGAGCAGCTCCGCGAGCCCGCTGTTCCGCACCTGGCGCTCGTCGTAGCCGATCAGCAGCGCGCAGACGGGCGAACCTTTGCCTTCGACGACGGAGTTCGTCGTCAGCGTGGTCGACAGGGAGACGAGGGAGACGTTGGAAAGGGATTCGGGCGGCAGGCTGTCGATCGCGCGTGCGATGCCGACGGTCAGGTCGTAGCGCGTCGTCAGCTGTTTGGCGGCAGCGATCACTTCGCGCCGCTCGTCGACGAGCACGGCGTCGGTGAAGGTGCCGCCCGTATCGATACCCAGCATCAGGCCCATTCTTGTCTCCCGGTCAGGTTTCGGTTTCCGCGCACTTGGCGCCCAGGCGTTCCGTCTTGCGGCTGCGCGCGTACATCGCCCGCAACAGGCCGATGAGACTCAGGCCGAGCCATAGCACCTGGGTGATCACGGCCGCGAGGTTGAAGTCATGCATCAGCGAGACCAGCAGGCAGGCGGGGCTGAGGATGTTCAGTCCGATGTAGCGAAGGTCGTCGTGCTGGAGGCGGCCCATCTGCAGGCCGGCGTATGCGACGAGACAGGCGATCACACCGACGAGTCCGACAAAATCCGAGGGGGTCATGAAGGTCTGGAGAAAGTTGATGGGGCAGGTGCTCCTAAGGCGGCATGGGCCATGGAGCTTGTTGTTGTGGTGTCACCCCGCCGGTGTGACCTCCACCGCGGCGTCTCCTTACAACATCCGCAGATTGATGTATGCGCAATTTAGTCTTCTTTCCGACCTTCGCTTGTCTGGTTGCGACGGCTTCGGGTCGTGAGGCGACAGTCCCGTCATTGCTGACGGGCAAGCTCGCTAGCCGCGAATGGGCGGTATGAGGGGCTGCATAAGGAGCTGCATAAGCCTGTCGCGTTTGGACATGGCGGGGTCGTTGAGATGCCTGCCAGTTGCGGGGCGCCGCCCTAACCTGTGCCGCATCGGGTCCGCTGCGGTCGGCACCCGCAACGATTTGAAGGAGAAGACGACCATGGCGGAGCAATTCGAGGACGAAGATTTCGACCTGGCATCGCTGCCCGACGACGAGCTCATCGAGCAGATGCACGACGACCTGTACAACGGCCTGCGCGAGGAGATCGTGGAGGCGACCAACATCCTGCTGTCGCGCGGCTGGAGCGCGAGCCGGGTGCTCGACGAGGCGCTGGTCGAAGGCATGCGTATCGTGGGCGTGGATTTCCGCGACGGCATCCTGTTCGTGCCCGAAGTGCTGATGGCGGCCAACGCGATGAAGGGCGGCATGGAGATCATCCGTCCGCTGCTGGCGGACACCGGTGCGGAGACAGTGGGCAAGATCGTGATCGGCACGGTGAAGGGCGACATCCACGACATCGGCAAGAACCTGGTGGCGATGATGATGGAAGGGGCGGGCTTCGAGGTGATCGACATCGGCATCAACATCCCGGTGGAGACCTACATCGAGGAACTGGAGAAGCACAAGCCGGACATCCTGGGGATGTCGGCGCTGCTGACGACGACGATGCCCTACATGAAGGTCGTGATCGACACGCTGAAGGAAAAGGGCCTGCGCGACGACTACATCGTGCTGGTGGGTGGCGCGCCGCTGAACGAGGCCTTCGGCAAGGCGGTGGGGGCGGATGCTTACTGCCGCGATGCGGGCGTGGCGGTCGAGACCGCCAAGGCCCTTATCCAGCAGCGGCGCGCGGCCTGATGCGCCTCCACAACGACAAGAAGCACATACGCGCGGTGCCGCTATCCGGCGCCCGCAATCCACAAAGGATGGAAAAATGACCGACACCGTAATCAGTTCGCACAAGAAGGAAGTCGTCATCGGCTTCGAGCGTCCCTTCGTCGTCATCGGCGAGCGCATCAATCCGACCGGCCGCAAGCTGCTCGCGGCCGAGATGGCGGCGGGCGATTTCTCCCGCGTGATCTCCGACGTTCAGGCGCAGCTCGAGGCCGGCGCGCACATGCTCGACGTTAATGCGGGCATCCCGCTCGCGGACGAGCCGGCGATCCTGGCTGAGACCGTCAAGCTGGTGCAGTCGCTGACCGACGTGCCGCTGTCGATCGACTCCTCGATCGTCGCCGCGCTCGAGGCCGGCCTCTCGGTCTATAAGGGCAAGGCGCTGGTGAACTCCGTGACCGGCGAGGAAGACCGCCTGGAGACGGTGCTGCCGCTGGTGAAAAAGTACGGTGCAGCGGTGGTCGCGATCAGCAACGACGAAACCGGCATCTCGCAGGATCCCAACGTGCGCTTCGAGATCGCGCGCAAGATTGTCAATCGCGCGGCCGACTACGGCATCCCCGCCTGCGACGTCGTCGTCGATCCGCTGGTGATGCCGATCGGCGCGGTGCCCACGTCCGGCCGCCAGGTGTTCGAGCTGTGCCATCGCCTGCAGAAGGAGTTGAAGGTGAACACCACCTGCGGCGCCTCGAACGTCAGCTTCGGCCTGCCCAACCGCAACGGCGTCAATGCCGCCTTCATGAGCATGGCGATCGCCTCGGGCATGACTTCGGCGATCACCAACCCGCTGCACACCGAGATCATGACCGCGATCATGGGCGCGGACGTGCTGATGGGGCATGACCAGGACTGCATGCGCTGGATCCGCAAGTTCCGTGAAGTGCCGCCGGCGGGCGAGGGCGGTGAAGTGCGCGGGCGGCGCGAGACGCGGCGTCGGCGGGTGGAGGCTTGATTAGCTGGTTTCCTCCCCTTTGAAGGCGAGGGAGAGCTCGCCCGGCCGCCTTCAAATACCACCGTTCGCCCTGAGCCTGTCGAAGGGCATTGACAGGGCTTCGACAGGCTCAGCCCGAACGGTATTCAATGCAGCCAAAACAAGAACAAAACCCCAACCCCTCCAGGAGAGCACCGTGACCCAGGACGCCCTCGTCGTCTTCACCCCCTCCGGACGGCGCGGCCGCTTTCCCATCGGCACGCCGGTCCTCCAGGCCGCGCGCGCGCTCGGCGTCGACATCGACTCGGTGTGCGGCGGACGTGGCATCTGTGGCCGCTGCCAGGTCGTGCTGAGCGAAGGCGAGTTCGCCAAGCACGGTTTGAACTCCTGTGCGAGCAACCTCAGCGAGCGCAGCGAGAACGAGCAGGCGTGGGAAAAGACCCACGGCGCGATGAGCCCCGGCCGACGCCTGAGCTGCTCGACGACCGTGCTCGGCGACGTCGTGATCGACGTGCCCGCCGACAGTCAGGTGCATCGCCAGATCGTGCGCAAGCGCGCCGAAGTGCGCGACATCGAGCTCGATCCCGCGGTCCGGCTGTACTACGTCGAAGTGCAGCAGCCGGACATGCACGTGCCTTCGTCCGACCTGCGCCGCCTGAAGGAGGCGCTGGACTTCGACTGGCGCCTGACGAACCTGCAGGCCGACATCCGCGTCGTGCAGGAGCTGCAGTCTGCCCTCCGTCAAGGCGAATGGAAGGTCACCGTCGCCGTGGTCGATTCCGAACGCATCATCGCGGTGTGGCCGGGCCTGCGCGAGAAGGTCTACGGCATGGCGGTGGACGTCGGCTCGACGACCATCGCCGCGCACCTGTGCGATCTGCAGACGGGCGAGGTCGTCGCGTCCGCGGGCAAGATGAACCCGCAGATCCGCTTCGGCGAAGACCTGATGAGCCGCGTCTCCTACGTGATGATGAAGCCGGGTGGCGACGGCGAGATGACACGCGAGGTGCGCGCGGCGCTCAACGGGCTGGCCTCCGAACTCGCGGCCGAGGCGGGCATCCGGGTTGTCGATATCCTCGAAGCGACCTTCGTCGGCAACCCGATCATGCACCACCTCCTGTTCGGGATTAACCCGATCGAACTTGGCGGCGCGCCGTTTGCCTTGGCGACCGACGAGGCGGTGACCGGCCTGTGGGCGACCGAGATCGATCTCCACATCCACCCCAACGCGCGCATCTACGCGCTGCCCTGCATCGCCGGCCATGTCGGGGCGGACACGGCAGGGGCGATCCTGTCCGAGACGCCCTACCTCACCGACGCGATGACGCTGATCGTCGACATCGGCACCAACGCCGAGATCGTCCTTGGCAATCGCACCCGCCTGCTCGCGGCGTCCAGCCCCACCGGGCCCGCCTTCGAGGGTGCGCAGATCAGCTGCGGCCAGCGCGCGGCGCCGGGTGCGATGGAGCGCGTGCGCATCGATCCGGTGACGCTCGAGCCGCGCTTCAGGGTGATCGGCAGCGAATTGTGGTCGGACGAAGCGGGCTTCGCCGCAGCGACGGCCGCAACCGGCATCACCGGCATATGCGGCTCGGGCATCGTCGAGGTCATCGCCGAGATGTACCTCGCCGGCATCATCGACCAGGACGGCGTGATCGACGGTTCGCTCGCGCAGCGCAATCCGCGCATCACGCCCAACGGGCGCACCTTCGCGTACACGCTCGTCGAGACGGACGAGCGCACGCTGCAGATCACGCAGAACGACGTGCGCGCGATCCAGCTCGCGAAAGCCGCGCTGTATGCCGGCGTACGCCTGCTGATGGACAAGATGGGTGTCGAGCGCGTCGAGCGGATCAGCCTCGCTGGCGCCTTCGGCAGCCACATCGATGTCAAGTACGCGATGATCCTGGGCCTGATCCCCGACTGCCCGCTCGATCATGTCGCTGCGGTCGGCAATTCGGCGGGGACGGGCGCGCGCATCGCGCTCCTGAACCGCGGCCGGCGCGAGGAAATCGAGACCGTCGTGCGCCGTGTCGACAAGATCGAGACGGCGGTCGAGCCGAGCTTCCAGCAGTATTTCGTCGATGCGATGGCGATTCCGCACAAGTCCGATCCCTTCCTGAACCTGCGCGCGGTCGTGCAGCTACCGGAGAACAAGGTCCGCGAGCGGGAAGGCGCAGCGGGACGGCCGCGGCGCGGACGGCGGGAGCGTACCCTATCCGAAGAGGCCGGGACATGAGCGAAAAACTTGAAGACGTGCAGAACGCCGAGGACGAGCGCCGCATCGCCATCGACAAGGTCGGCATCAAGGGGATCCGCCATCCCGTGAGCGTGCGCGACAAGAGCGAGGGCGTGCAGCACACGGTCGCGGAATTCAGCATGTTCGTCGGCCTGCCGCAGCATTTCAAGGGCACGCACATGTCGCGCTTCATCGAGATCCTGAACGGCAACGAGCGCGAGATCTCGGTCGAGTCGATCGGGCCGATGCTGCGCGAGATGGTCGCGCGCCTGGAAGCCGAGACGGGCATGATCGAGTTGCGCTTCCCGTATTTCATCAACAAGGCCGCGCCGGTGTCCGGCGTGCAGAGCCTGATGGACTACGAGGTCAGCTTCATCGCGGAACTGCGCGAAGGCGGGGAATACGTCTTCACGATGAAGGTCGTGGTGCCGGTGACGAGCCTGTGCCCGTGCTCGAAAAAGATCTCGCAATACGGCGCGCACAACCAGCGCTCGCACGTGACCGTCACCGCGCAGACACGTGGCTTCGTGTGGATCGAGGAAGTCGTCCGGCTTGTCGAGAGCCAGGCTTCGTGCGAACTTTACGGCCTGCTCAAGCGTACGGATGAAAAGTTCGTGACCGAACGTGCCTACGAGAATCCAAAATTCGTCGAAGACATGGTGCGCGACGTCGCGGGCCTGCTCGATGCCGAGAGGCGCATCGAGCGTTACGTCGTGGAGTCGGAGAACTTCGAGTCCATTCACAATCATTCGGCCTACGCGCTGATCGAACGCGACAAGCGCGTCGCCCGACAGGAATATGAATAGTTCACGGTTTGAAATATCGATCGGCGAGGCGCTTTCGGCCCACGGGCTCATCGTGCGCGGCGGCTTCAATTGCGGACCCGAAGAGCGTGCGCCGCAGGGTCCCTCCGGGAGTCCGGCACGCGCGGTCGTGGTGGTCGGGCAGGCCGGCGCGTCCGCCTGGCCGCATTTCCTGGCATGGCGCGAGCGCCAGCCGAAGGAGCTGCGCGACCCGCTCGACACCTGGGCGCGCGAGGTGATCGGTGCCGTGGCCGCGCAGGTCGGCGCGCGGGCGGTTTCGCCTTCGGACCGACCTTTCGTCCCGTTCCAGCAATGGGCGATGCGCGCAGAGGGATTGCGCGCGTCTCCGCTCGGCCTCCTCATGCATCCACGCTACGGCTTGTGGCATGCCTACCGCGGCGCGCTGCTGTTCGACACGGAAATCGAGGTTGCGGCAGGGGAGGAGGCGGTGCATCTGTGCGACGCCTGTGTCGCAAAGCCGTGCCTGAAATCCTGTCCGGTCGGCGCGTATTCCGGTACGGGCTTCGACTACGCCGGGTGCCGGAGCCAGCTGCACTCGGGGGCCGGCCGGCAGTGCATGAGCTCCGGCTGCCTCGACCGCCTTGCCTGTCCCCACGGCGCGGCCTATCGCTATCCGACAGACATGCAGGTATTCCACATGAAGGCGTTCGTCGCCTGATGCGGGCGTAGCGCAGCGTAATCCCGCCAGTTCCTCGGTCGTGCAGGTTCCTCGGTCGCTGGCCGGATGCGTCTTCGGCTCCTCCCGCCCTACGATCCCGTGGTTCACGCCCTGCTTCTTCCGTAGGGCGGGAGTAGCGCAGCGTATCCCGCCGATCCACCGGCCGAAGGTATTCCAGGGCTGCATGGCGGGATACGCCTTCGGCTGCTCCCGCCCTACGATTCCGTGCTTCCTGCCGCGCCGTGGTCGGTGGGACCCGCAGCGCTTTTCATGCGTGTCGCAATTTCGCATACCGTCGTGGGCATCGGTCCGAATTGAGCACGTGCGTGACGGATACAGGCAAAGGCCCCGTCGCTGGAATTCCTACCATCTCCTCCCATGAAGCCGCGATTGCGTCGCGGCACAAGGCTCATACGACAGCCAACAAACCGAGGAGACAGGACCCATGTTTGCACTGACCGACCGCATTGCCGATTTCGACGACGAGCTGCAGGCGGCGATGGAGGGCGAGTTCGAGCGCCAGGAATCGCACATCGAACTGATCGCCTCGGAGAACTACACCAGCCCGCGCGTGCTCGAAGCGCAGGGCAGCGTGCTCACCAACAAGTACGCCGAGGGCTACCCGGCGAAGCGCTACTACGGCGGCTGCGAGCACGTCGATGTGGTCGAGCAGCTCGCGATCGATCGCGCCAAGCTGCTCTTCGGCGCCGACTTCGCCAATGTCCAGCCGCACTCGGGCTCGCAGGCCAACGCCGCGGTGTACATGGCGCTGCTCGAGCCGCACGACACCGTGCTGGGCATGAGCCTCGCCCACGGCGGGCACCTCACGCACGGCGCCAAGGTGAACTTCTCCGGCAAGCTCTACAACGCCATCCAGTATGGCCTCGATGAAGCGACCGGCGAGATCGACTACGCCCAGGTCGAACAGCTCGCCAAGGAGCACAAGCCGAAGATGATCGTCGCGGGCTTCTCGGCCTACTCGCGCGTGGTCGACTGGCAGCGCTTCCGCGAGATCGCCGATGCCGTGGGCGCGTACCTCTTCGTCGACATGGCGCACGTCGCCGGCCTCGTCGCCGCGGGCCTGTATCCCAACCCCATCCCCTTCGCCGATGTCGTCACCACCACCACCCACAAGACCCTGCGCGGCCCGCGCGGCGGCCTGATCCTCGCGCGCGCCAACCCGGATCTGGAGAAGAAGCTCAACGCCGTGGTGTTCCCCGGCATCCAGGGCGGCCCGCTCATGCACGTCATCGCGGGCAAGGCGGTCGCGCTCAAGGAAGCGCTGCAGCCTGAGTTTCGCGCCTACCAGCAGCAGGTGCTCAAGAACGCCCGCGCGATGGCGGGCGTCTTCATCGAGCGCGGCTACAAGATCGTCTCCGGCGGCACGGACGACCACCTCTTCCTCGTCGATCTCGTCGCCAAGGGCCTCACCGGCAAGGCGGCCGATGCGGCCCTCGGCGCGGCCCACATCACGGTGAACAAGAACGCCGTGCCCAACGACCCGCAGTCGCCCTTCGTCACCAGCGGCATCCGCATCGGCACGCCCGCGATCACCACGCGCGGCCTGCAGGAAGCCGAAGCCAAGGAGCTCACCCACTGGATCTGCGACGTGCTCGACCACATCGACGACCAGGCGGTGAGCGCCGCGGTGCGCGAGAAGGTCTCGGCCTTGTGCGCGCGCTTCCCGGTCTATCCGGCCACCCGCTGATCGGCCCGCGGAGCGACCCGTCATGGCGATCAGCGTATTCGAGATGTTCAAGGTCGGGATCGGCCCGTCGAGTTCCCATACGGTGGGGCCCATGCGTGCCGCGCTCACCTTCGCGTCCGGCCTCAAGGACGCGGGGGTCCTGCCGCGCGTGCGGCGGGTGAAGGCAGAGCTGTACGGCTCGCTGGGGGCCACCGGCAAGGGCCACGGCAGCGACAAGGCCGTGCTGCTGGGCCTGGAAGGCGAGGCGCCCGACCTCGTCGACCCCGACACCATCGACAGCCGCCTCGCACGCATCCGCGAGGGCAAGCGCCTGACGCTGCTGGGCCTCCACCCGGTGGACTACTGCGAGAAGACCGACCTCGTCTTCCTGCGCCGCCAGACGCTCCCCTACCACCCCAACGGGATGCGCCTGACGG
>NZ_WTVK01000189.1 GCF_012910805.1 Aromatoleum evansii | reverse complement strand
GCGGTCTCGACGAAGCGCACGCCTTCCTCGCAGACGAGGTCGACGACGGCGTCGACCCGGTCGCCCTTGGCGAGCTTGGGCAGCATCGAAATATTGACGCCGAAGGGCTTGCCATCGGCGAGTTCGCAGCAGCGGCGGATCTCGCGGCGCAGCTCGTCTAGCTCGGCGAAGCTCGCCGCGGTGATGAAACCGATCATGCCGGCATGCGCGGCCGCGGCGACGTAGTGCGCGTTCGACAGCCACTGCAGGCCGCTCGCGACGATCGGCAGTCGCGTGCCGAAGAGTTCGGTTATGCGGGTGCGGAAAGTCGGGGGCTGGTCGGCCGAGGTCATTTCGCCGGCGGTCGGCTCCATTGCGTTCAACTCGGGCATCTTCACATCGCGCTCCGGCTGAAATCGGGCGCACGCTTCGCGCGGAAGGCTTCGACGCCTTCGGCCGCTTCGGGGCCGAAGAGACTGTCGAGGAAGTGGTCCCGTTCGAAGTCGAGTTGCGTCTGGAGCGGGTTCGTCAGCGCGGCGTCGAGGAGGGTCTTGATTCGGCCCTGGGCGCGCCTCGGCCCGCG
>NZ_WTVK01000188.1 GCF_012910805.1 Aromatoleum evansii | reverse complement strand
GCGGTCTCGACGAAGCGCACGCCTTCCTCGCAGACGAGGTCGACGACGGCGTCGACCCGGTCGCCCTTGGCGAGCTTGGGCAGCATCGAAATATTGACGCCGAAGGGCTTGCCATCGGCGAGTTCGCGGCAGCGGCGGATCTCGCGGCGCAGCTCGTCGAGCTCGGCGAAGCTCGCCGCGGTGATGAAACCGATCATGCCGGCGTGCGCGGCCGCGGCGACGTAGTGCGCGTTCGACAGCCACTGCAGGCCGCTCGCGACGATCGGCAGTCGCGTGCCGAAGAGTTCGGTGATGCGGGTGCGGAAGGTCGGGGGCTGGTCGGCCGGGGCCATTTCGCCGGCGGTCGGCTCCATTGCGTTCAACTCGGGCATCTTCACATCGCGCTCCGGCTGAAATCGGGCGCACGCTTCGCGCGGAAGGCTTCGACGCCTTCGACCGCTTCGGGGCCGAAGAGACTGTCGAGGAAGTGGTCCCGTTCGAAGTCGAGTTGCGTCTGGAGCGGGTTCGTCAGCGCGGCGTCGAGGAGGGTCTTGATTCGGCCCTGGGCGCGCCTCGGCCCGCG
>NZ_WTVK01000187.1 GCF_012910805.1 Aromatoleum evansii | reverse complement strand
ACGGCCGAATACCACCTTCCAGTCGCGCAGGTCCTGGATCGCCTCGGCCGCGACGGCGACCGGCACCTGTGTTTCTTCCGCCACGACTTCGACGGTGACCGGCAGGCCGGGCCGCCAAAGTCCCTTGTCGTTGGCCACCACGATTCGCGCCGTCGCACTGCGCGTTTGTTCGCCCATCAGTGCGCTGACGTAGGCGATCCGCCCCTCGGCCGTGGCTTCGAACGCATTCGCCCGCACGGTCACTTTCTGGCCCGTCGCAATCGCGGCCAGATCCTGCACGGACACGGGGGCCTCGACCCAGACCGAAGACAAATCGGATACGGTGAACAAGGCGGCATCCTCCTTGACCGATTCACCGACCGAGACGCGCTTGTCGGTGACGACGCCGTCAATCGGCGCGCGCAACTCGTAGCGCGTCAGGCTTCCGTCGGCGCCCGGTACACTGCCCAGCGCAGTCAGCTTCTGCCGCGCGCTCTGGGCATCGATCTCGGCTTCCTGCATCGCGGCGCGCGCCTGCAGCATGTCCTGCTCCGGGGAGATCTTCTCTTCCCACAAGGTCTTCTCGC
>NZ_WTVK01000186.1 GCF_012910805.1 Aromatoleum evansii | reverse complement strand
ACGGCCGAATACCACCTTCCAGTCGCGCAGGTCCTGGATCGCCTCGGCCGCGACGGCGACCGGCACCTGTGTTTCTTCCGCCACGACTTCGACGGTGACCGGCAGGCCGGGCCGCCAAAGTCCCTTGGCGTTGGCCACCACGATGCGCGCCGTCGCGCTGCGCGTTTGTTCGCCCATCAGGGCGCTGACGTAGGCGATACGTCCCTCGGCTACGGCTTCGAACGCATTCGCCCGCACGGTCGCTTTCTGGCCCGTCGCAATCGCGGCCAGATCCTGCACGGACACGGGGGCCTCGACCCAGACCGAAGACAAATCGGACACGGTGAACAAGGCGGCATCCTCCTTGACCGATTCGCCGACCGAGACGCGCTTGTCGGTGACGACGCCGTCGATCGGCGCGCGCAACTCGTAGCGCGTCAGGCTCCCGTCGGCGCCCGGCACACTGCCCAGCGCAGTCAGCTTCTGCCGCGCGCTCTGGGCATCGATCTCGGCTTCCTGCATCGCGGCGCGCGCCTGCAGCATGTCCTGCTCCGGGGAGATCTTCTCTTCCCACAAGGTCTTCTCGC
>NZ_WTVK01000185.1 GCF_012910805.1 Aromatoleum evansii | reverse complement strand
CGTGAGAGCTGAGGAGGGCTCGTCGGGACGAGGACGTGTGGCAGCCATGGGGGAACCTTTCCGGGGCACCGCGCGGCGGCCTCCTGCTCACTCTAGGAGAGGGTGACCCCAGTGCAGCCGCTCATCGTCTCAACAGATCGTGGCGTTCGAGGCGGGTGGATTGTCTGAGGTGTGCACAAACCTTCCTTTGAGCTACATGGCAGCTGCTTGCCTACGCCTCCCCTACGGTTGTGGCATGTCCTTCACGATTCGTTTGCGTACGCCCGATGATCGCGACTCTCTCGTGAAGGCCTTGGCCGAGCAGCAGGCGGCATCCTGCTACCCCTTCAGGTGGCCGTTACCCATGCCAGTTGCCGATTTCGTGTTTCGCGCATCCGATGAGTCTGCGTGGGTGGCGTGCGAATCGGGCAGGGTTGTTGGCCATGTTGCGGTGGGGGTTGTTGATGAAGACGACGAGCTCGGGCGGATCTTCGCACCAGCCCTCGAAGTAACCGCCGACACTCTCCGCGCCGTGACCACCCTCTTCACGTCCTTGGGGGTGCGAGGCCAGGGAATGGGGCGTGCTCTTCTCACG
>NZ_WTVK01000184.1 GCF_012910805.1 Aromatoleum evansii | reverse complement strand
ATCCACGACACCGACGACGCCGAGCACGCCGCCCATCTCGCCAAGCGCACCGCGCTGGCCGAAGGCGTGCATGCGCTGGCGACCAAACCGGTGCTGCACGGCGACAACGGCGCCACGCTCAAAGCCACGACGGTGTTGGCGATGCTGCACTGGCTGGGCGTCAAGCCGTCGTACTCGCGCCCACGTGTCTCGGACGACAATGCCTTCGTCGAATCGCTGTTCAAGACGGCCAAGTATCGCCCGGAGTTTCCCGCGCGCGGCTTTGCCGACATCGATGAGGCTCGCGCCTGGGGACACGCGTTCGTGCACTGGTACAACCACGAGCACCGCCACAGTGGCATCCGCTACGTCACCCCGGCACAGCGCCATGCCGGCGAGGACATCGCCATTCTGGCTGCACGCCATCAGACGTACCTGCAGGCGCGCGAGCGCCATCCTGCACGATGGGCCCGGCACACGCGCAACTGGTCGCCGATCAGCGCCGTCACGCTCAACCCCGAGCGCGATGCGATCGTCAGCGAACATTTGCATGCTGAAGACATAGGGCGGTTAGTTGCATGAATCAGGCGACAACTATCTTGACTTGCTCCG
>NZ_WTVK01000183.1 GCF_012910805.1 Aromatoleum evansii | reverse complement strand
GCATGGCGGCGACGACCTCGAAGCGGTGGGCGACGAGTTGCATCACCTTCGCGTCGGACATGATCGCCCGATTGACGAGGGCGCGGTGTCCGGGGCTCGTGGCGTCCAGGTCGTCGGCGGAGGCGATGACGGTGTCGATGGCGTGGACGAGATCGTCGACGAGTCGGCCGTGGGGCTGCTTCTCGAGGAACAGTTCGAGCGCCCCGGGGCGCGGGTTGTTCTCGCCGAACGGGCCGAGAACGGCCGAGGCCTTGTCCGGGACGTGATTGAACAGGGTGCGGCGGCTGACGCCGACGCGTTCGGCCAATTCGTCCATCGTGAAACCGTCATAACCCCGTTCGATGACGAGGGTCGCGGCGGCCTCCTGGATCTCGACGAGACGCCGCATCGCGCGCGCCGTGCGAGACGCGGGCTGGGTGCAGGCTGCGGTGTGCACGGGCCCCCCTTCGACTGTTGCACTGAAATCTTCAGCAGTGCAATGTTGCACTTTTCTCATCCCAAGTGCAATCGCAGTGCGGGTGACGTGCCTCACGGCGGGTGCTGCTCGCTGCGATGGCGCGACGGGGCGTGGCGGCGGACGTCAGGGCAGGGAGCCTGGGACGGACATCGGTCGTCACGGTGA
>NZ_WTVK01000182.1 GCF_012910805.1 Aromatoleum evansii | reverse complement strand
GAGGCGGTCGCAGCGCTCGGCGAGCATGCCTGGGTCGTCGCTGCGCAGGGCTGCGACGAGGACGCCGTCGTCGTCGCGGGGCGCCTGCCGCAGCCGCGTGAGCACGCGTTCGAGCTGTTCGCGCACGCGTTCGCGCAGTTCTTGGCTGGCGGCGCGGGAGAACGTCACGACGAGCAGTTCCTCGAGCGGCAGCCCCTCCTCGGCCACGAGACGGGTCACGAGGGCGCTCAGCGTCCAGGTCTTGCCCGTTCCGGCGCTCGCCTCGATGAGGGTCGTGCCGTGCGGGATGGGCGCCGTGACGTCGAACTGCGCGGACGGCGGCGGCGCGGGTGCCCCGAGCGGGTTCGTCGCGACGGGTGCTGGGGTCTCGGTCATCGCCCGATCGGTCCCTTCTGGTCGAGCAGCGGCATCCACAGCCGTTTGCTCCGGTCGATGAACACGTTGCCCGCATTGAGCCGGTCGAGTGAGGGCACCTGTGGCGCGTAAACGCGCTGCCACCAGGGGTCGTCGCGTTCTCCCTCGCGATCGAAGGTGCCTTCCCAGACCGGGCGGGCCTTGCTCGCCCCGACGTTGAGGGCGAGTTCTTCGGTGGCGTTGCGCGAGCGTCGCCCGGTGCGGTAGCCCTCGATG
>NZ_WTVK01000181.1 GCF_012910805.1 Aromatoleum evansii | reverse complement strand
AGGCGGTCGTGCGCACGCAGAACGCTCCCTTCGCCACGGTCGCGAAATACCTCAAGGGCGAGGAGATCACGCTCGACGGCTTCAAGGGCAACCGCCTGGGCTTCCGCCCGTGGGACAACCAGCTGCGCCAGCCCATCCTGCTCGCGACCCACAACGCCGTGATCGAGCGCGCCCCGATCGCGGGCTTCCTGCACCCGACCAACAACCTCGACACCCTCGGCTTCGACCAGCGCGACAGCCGCTGCGCGTTCTGAACCGGAATCGCTGCCCATGAGACTCTCCCACGCATGGCTCGCGCTGCAGGCGATCACCGGCCGCGAGCTCGCCAAGTTCGTGCGCCAGGGCGGGCGCTTCGCCTCGGCCCTCGTGCGCCCGCTCTTGTGGCTCGTCGTCTTCGCCGCCGGCTTCCAGAACGTCTTCGGCGTATCGATCATCCCGCCCTACGACACCTACATCCCGTACCAGGTCTACATCGTGCCGGGCCTGCTGGGCATGGTGCTGCTCTTCAACGGCATGCAGTCCTCGCTCGCGATGGTGTACGACCGCGAGATGGGGATGATGCGGCTGCTGCTCACCGCGCCGCTGCCGCGCGGGTATCTGCTCTTCGCCAAGCTCCTTGCCGGCACCCTGC
>NZ_WTVK01000180.1 GCF_012910805.1 Aromatoleum evansii | reverse complement strand
TCAGCGCCGCCACCTGGCTCGCGCCGTCCTGCTCGACCGGCTCGGGCGTGCAGTGTTCGTTGAGCGCGCCGATGGCGATTTCACCGAAATGCGGCAGCGTGCTGCGCTCCGCTTCGTGGCGCGCCGCGTGCGCGGCGGCGTCCGGCGACACGGCGACGGTGTAGATGACCCGGCGCGCGCCGCTGTGCTCGCGGATCACGTCGATCTCGCGCGGCGACAGACGGGCGTTGACGTTCACCACCCAGGCGTCGCACTGCGCGAGCGCGAAGATCAGCGCGACCTGCGCGGCGCAGTTTTCGCCCACGATCATCACGCGGTCTCCCGGACGCACCTCGAGCCGGCGCAGCAGCGCGGCGCCCTCGTCGACCGCCGCGGCGAGCCCGCGCCAGGTCCACGCGACACCGCCTTCGGACACGGCCACCGCCTCGGGCGTAGCCGCCGCCCAGCGGCGCGGGATTTCGTGCAGGCGCTGCGGCAGTGCGGCCAGCAGCGCGTCGTCCTGCGCGTCCATCAGGCCTCCGCCGCCTTGATCATGTTGCGCGCGATCACGAGCTGCTGGATCTGCGTCGTGCCTTCATAGATGCGGAACAGGCGCACGTCGCGGTAGAAGCGCTCGGCCGCGTATTCCGAGATG